>JANNOU010000204.1:0-1619 GCA_031399305.1 Leptolyngbya sp. SOY_34_metabat_272 | reverse complement strand
AAATCGAGACCGCACGCCAATCGCGAAAACTCAAGGCCGTTCAGCTTCTTGCAGCTGGACCGACTCTCAACGTTGGGACACTAGTGGGTCTGACCCCATTAAAGCCAGCCGCGCTGCCGCGCAAGCCGGTACGCATCGATGCGGTTATTGGCGCCGAGCTTGCCGATGGCCTCGGACAGATAGTTGCGCACGGTACCGGCGGACAGGCCCAGCTGTTCGCCGATCTGCGGTGCCGACAATCCCTCGCCCGACAGGCGCAGTGTCTGACGCTCCCGGTCGTTCAGTGGATCCGACTCGTTCCAGGCCTCCACCGCGAGTGCCGGATCGATGGCCCTGCCGCCGCGGTGCACATTGCGCAGTGCCTCGGCCAGCTTTTCGGCAGGCGAATCCTTGAGCAGATAGCCTTTCACTCCGGCGTCCAGCGCGCGGCGCAGGTAGCCCTGGCGCGCAAATGTGGTGACGATGACCACCTTGCTGGGCAGTGCCTCCGCCTGGATCTTCTGCGCAAGCTCGATGCCGGTCATGCCGGGCATCTCGATGTCGGTGACGACGATGTCGGGTTTCAGGCGCCGGCATTCCGCCAGCGCCTGCAGGCCATCGGCCGCGGCGCCGAGCACCTCGATATCCCGCTCCATGCGCAGCAGGGCACCGAGGGCTCCGCGCACCATGGCCTGGTCTTCGGCGAGCAGGATGCGGATCATGCGGCGACAGGCACCGAGGCGCGCAACAAGGTTCCGCCGTCTTTGTTAGCCATGAGTGACAACGTGCCGCCGACGCTGCCGAGCCGTTCGCGCATGCCGGTGAGTCCATTGCCGGGAACGATGCGGCCGCCGCGACCGTCATCCGCCACTTCGACCACCACGGCGGACGATTCTTTCCTGACGCGAATGGTGACTCCCGTCGCTCCCGAATGTCGCCGAATATTGGTGGCAGCCTCGCGCAGACTGAGCGCCAGCGCCGTCTCGCGGTCGTGAGGCAGCTTGACGTGTTCGGTCTCGCACTTGACCTTGAGGCCTTGCGCTTCGAGCAGTGCGGTGGCGGCCAGCAACTCCGTGGAGAGCGCCGTGGTGCGAATTCCCGAGACTGCGTTGCGGACCTGCGCGAGCGCGTCGCGCGCCACGCGTTCCACTTCGCTGATCTCGGTTCGCGCCGCCGCGAGGTCGCGATCGATGAGCTTGCGCGCAAGCTCCGACTTGAGTGCCACCACCGACAAGGTATGCCCCAGCAGATCGTGCAGGTCGCGCCCGATGCGCTCGCGTTCCGCCATTGTCGCCAGCCGCTTGATTTCCTCGGTGCTGCGTCGCAGATGAGCCTGCTGCTGCGTCGTGAAAGCGGTGTAGATAGCCGATATGCCGAGCAGCACCGCGGGCAGGCCGCAGTACATCATGGTCTGAAAACTGTGGCCCAGAAGCGCGATCTCGGCTACGTAGGCAACAACCACGCCGGCGATCACTCGCGAGGCGTTACGCGTCGTCAAGTTGAAGGAGACGGTGAAGAAACCGAAGATGAGATAACCGAGGCCGGCCAGGTTTAAAGGCACCAGAGCGAAACCCAGCGCGAAAACGGCGGCGATGTACGGCAGGCGCTTGGAAGGCGGCCCTCCTGCGAAGTACGTGCAC
>JANNOU010000019.1:0-12945 GCA_031399305.1 Leptolyngbya sp. SOY_34_metabat_272 | reverse complement strand
CCCTAGCTTCTGTTTCGTGTCTGGAGTTCAGTCTTGTTCTCTTCATTTCCGCTGAAGCAGCAGAGGTAGCTCGCTCGATTCAGAATGCTTACTTTCAGACAGAGGCATTGAGAGAGATAGCCCAAGCCTTAGTAGCAGTGGGGCAAGTGGCTGAAGCAGATAGGATGTTCAGTGAAGCAGCAGAGGTAGCTCGCTCGATTGAGGATGCTTCCCCTCAGGCAAAGGCATTGAGGGAGATAGCCCAAGCCTTAGCTCAAGTTAAGAGCTTTGGTAAGGCTTTTTCTACGCTGGGCTTGCGAGAGCTGGATGATTTCCTGTCTGAGCTAGCGAAATGGGCACCCGCTTTCGAGAAAGTTGAGCCAGGGCTATCCGTAATGGTCCTGCGAGAGGCAACGCGCATCGCTGGCTGGGTGCATCCGAGCTGGCAGCAGGTTTCCGAAGTGCTCAGAGGTCTGAAGAACTGAGACGAGAATTAGAGGAAGCAAAAGGAGAAGCTGCTGGGCATTCCTGGTTTTATTGAAGCTTTTGACGGATGGTAACCTGAGAGGCGATTGCCGGGAGAAGTGGCGATGACAGTTAGCCAGAGTTACACCGACCTCTCTCCAGAAGCGTATCTGGAAGCTGAAAAGCTCAGCCCCATCAAGCACGAGTACATCCAGGGCCAAGCCTATGCAATGGCAAGCACCAGCATTGCCCAAGCAACGATTGTTGCCAACCTGTTGACCCTGGTGAGAACCCACATTCGCGGCGGTCCCTGTCGAGTGTTCGCAGCCGATGTCAAAGTCAGGGTTGAAGCCGCCAACGCTTTTTATTACCCCGATCTTCTGGTGACCTGTGCTGCCGAAGATGCCAACGCCGAATCTGTCATTCGGCAGCCAACCCTGCTTGTAGAAGTTCTCGCTCGCACCCCCGAAGGCTTTGACCGAGGCGAAAAGTTCGCCCACTACCGACCGCCAAACTCCCTCCAGGAATACCTACTGATCAGCTCAGAGCGCCTGCGCGTCGAATGCTTCCGTCTCAACCCTGAGGGCAATTGGGTGCTCTACGCTTACACCGAAGCAGACCGCTTGCACCTGACCAGCCTAGACTTTCACTGCCCAATCTCAGCCCTTTACGAAGACGTGAGCTTGAGCAACCCCGCCCCCATCCTGCCCGACCTCTAAAATTCAGCCACCCCCTTGCGCAGGCACCAGCCCTTCCGGTAATCTGTTGCAAACCAAATTGCTTTGAGGTCTTCGCCTTACGCCCAATCTCCCAGCCCGCCACAACCTCAGCGCTACCCAAAAGCTCTGGAACAGCCTTTGAGTAGCTAACCCCCCAACTGAAGACAGGCCAGCCAGGAGGCTAACGGGAAATTTTAACACTCCAGATAGCCACCCCGACTTGCTATGGCAATCCGCTCGGGGTGGCTTTGGTTTTGGCAACTCGCATCTGGACGCACCCCCTGCGCCCCGACCGCTTCCCGTTGTCCAAAAATCCTCTGGAGTTCGCATGACCCTGCGCCATTTTTTGCATGTCTTCGACCCGTGCCAATTCGAGATCCTGCTCGGCTACCTCGCTACCTTCTTCTGGGCCTGGGGCAGCCACTCATGAAGCCAGATCCCCACTCCCCCTCTCAAGTGCGCCTAGCCCTGTGGGACTACATCATCCGCGAACTCAACCTGCCCGCCCCCTCCAAGCTGCTACTGCTGATCCTCGCCAACTTCACCGACCCCCGCAGCCACCGCGCCAATAGCCCCCTCTCGCTGCTAGTGCTCAAAAGCGGCCTGCGCCAAGCCGAAGTCGTGCGGCTCCTGAGCCACCTCGAAGCCAACCAGTGGGTCGAGCAAACCCGAGTCCCCGCCGAGCCAGGCTGCCCTCCCCTGCCGCTGTATCACCTCTGCGGCCCGCTGATTCAGCTCGCCCTGTGCCCTCGCCACCCCTGATGTACAGCCAAATGACCGCTGGCTCCTGGATTTATCTCGGCACCCAGGGCATGATGCGTGCAGGTCGGACACCCAACCCCTCCGATGGATCAACCCAACCCAACCCTATGGACCAATCGAATACAGGAGCGCCTCGCAGCAAACAGCCGGGTTTTACCCAGGGAGCCAAGGGACCGAGCCATCGGCAGCCCAGCTTCGTTCAGGGCAGCGGGCGGCGGACAACTCCCAAATTTGCCACCGCTGAATGGCAAGAAATCGCCGCCGCTCTGCGCCGCCTGTTCAGCTCCGGCGTTCTGTCGCCCAGTGGTCATGGCAACCTCAGCACCCGCTTACACGACGACCGCAGCCGCTTGCTGCTGAAGGATCTGGTCAGCGATGACCTCGCAGTGCTCCCACTCACGGGCGAGATCGAGCGGGGCGGACTCTCCGCAGAAACCCGCCAGATCGTCTGCATGCACACCATCGTCTACCAGATGCGCCCGGAGGTTGGGGCGGTGGTGCATAGCCACTCTCCCTATGCCAGCGCCTTCGCTCTGGCCCACAGACCGCTGCCCTGCCGCTACGAGTCGCTGTTGCATTTCGGCCAAGTGCAGGATATTCCGGTGGCTGCTTGGGGGCCGCGCGGCTCGCAGGCTTCGGTCCAGGGCATTGCGCAAGCCCTGGACCGCCAACCGCAAACTCAGGCGGTGCTCCTGGCCAATCATGGGGTTCTGGCGTTTGGCGCAGATGCTATCGGCGCGGTCAACTTGCTGATCGCGATTGAAGAGGCTGCCGCCGCGACCTTGAGGGCCAGCCTCCTAGGCGGTGCAGTGCCCTTTCCCGAAGGGGCCTTTGAGCACATTCAGTCAGCTGCGCTCAGCGAGACGGCTGAAGCACAAGCTTGGTTGATTCAGGAAGACTCGACCGAGCTTTGACTCCTGCGCCTGCCGCTTGGACCAACCCTCACGAGCCTTGCCCGGTTGCCAACGAAGATTGGTAGCCCGCTCCGGACGCTCCGCTGGGTTGAGGCAGGCCGACTCCCTCTTCTAGATCTGGCAAAGCAGAGGAGGTTTCTCGAGGATTACTGCGGCCTGTTTGGTAGGGAGTCTCGGCAAACACCGACGGCCACACGGACTGAGCCGGGGCAGTGGCGGCGATTTGCACCCGCGACGGTGGAAAGACCGTGGGAGGTGCTGGGGCGGGAATCCGAGGATTGACCGGTCTGGCAGTCTGTTGGGCGGCCAGTAGATCGGCCGCCGTTGCCCGCGCTGTTGGTGGCGCATTGACCGGCACTCGCCCTCCAGACGGGACCCGCAACGCAACGGGCTCCCGCATGACCAGTTGGTAGTAGCGATCCAAATTGAACGCATACACCGACTGCAGTTGCCGCAGCGACTTCGAGGGTTGACCATAGACCGAGCGGCCCGTACTGAGCGAGGGCAGCGACGCCCAAACGGGCGCAACCTTGTGAATGGCCGTCTGCCATCGACCCGCTTCTATGTCCTCTAGCGCGCCCTTTTCCCGGATCAATTCGACGGCTGCCAAGTCTTGGGAGAGTGGGGAGAAGTCCTGCAATTGTAATCGGTTGGCCACTCGATCCCAGGTGGTTGACAGAAATTGATAGCGCCCGCTAGCACTGCTGCAAAGTCTGCGTCTGCGATAAGGCGCGCAGCGAACCCGTCGAGGGTGGTCACTCAAGCTATCAAAATAGGCCCCGGTAAAAGCGGTTTGATAGCCGTAGGGTCCGGCGGTTCCTTCTGCCCAAGCAATCGTGTCCAGAAAGGCTCTGACCTGAATGCTGAGTTCTTCGGGTTCAGCGGCAGAGTCATAGGTGTTTGCTTCTGCCTGCAACGGCCCAGAGAGCAGCGTCAGAGAGAACGACAATGCGCCTAAGCTACCACGAGCAAACCATCGGCTGCGCGCGCTCCAGCGCGGATGTTTGCCCTCAGAAAACGGAGCTTCCAATGGTGCTTCGGCA
This sequence comes from Leptolyngbya sp. SOY_34_metabat_272, assembly GCA_031399305.1. Taxonomy (GTDB): domain Bacteria; phylum Cyanobacteriota; class Cyanobacteriia; order FACHB-261; family FACHB-261; genus FACHB-261. The sequence continues at coordinate 9,063 of JANNOU010000019.1, read as the reverse complement.
GTCTGCGCAGCTGAGAAATCTTCTTCCAGTTTTCGGATAACCATACGCCCACAAAGTCTTGCTGGATGCAGCCTCTAGTTCTCTAACCTGCCGAGTCACCAACGCAAGCAACGTCACTCGATCGGTCTGACCGATCAAGCAGGATGCTCAAGCGTTCAGGACTCAGATCCTGGGAGAACTTTTATCAGGATGCTTTTCACCTAGGGAAAGCGAAGCCCTAACGTAACGGTCGTTTGAGAATCGCTCTGGTTAGAAATTCCAAGGCTTCGCGCGTTTGCCCGCGCTCCCTAGTTTTGAGAACCGATTTCCCCATCACACCACTCCTCAACACGAACAGGTAACAGCTCACTCATCGGGTCGTCTGCCGCTACAGACTGTCATCCAGGCAAAAGTGGCAACTCTCCGGAAGTTTAGGATCTTCTTTGCCCACGAATCCTGCAGCGTAGCCAGGCAGCGGTCAGCGCCAGGGCCCGGACCGCCGCACGATCCCTGGCATCTCGCACGACGTCGATGCTGGTCCGTGCCGGAGATGGCGTCAGTGAGGACCAGCGGGTCGATCCAGCCTCAGCGCAGGTTAGGACAGAGAACAAGCAGTTGTTGCAGGTCACGCGGAGCTTGGCCCAAGCTAGTAGCTGTTGTGCGTGGGCAGCGAACCTGTAACCGCTCAATTTGGCCACTCGCATTCAGACGAACTGCGCCGGGAATTGTCCCCCGCTCAAACAGAACCAGATATTCTCGGCCCTCAACCTGCCGCACCCCTCGATAATTGCCCAACCAACCCTTGAAGCCTACGACCCAGTGCTGAATTTGGGGTGGCGATATTTGCAGTAGGGACAAGAATCTGGGATCAAACCAATTCGCCTGAATTCGCTCAGACTTGAAGATCCGCTCGATGGCCATTTCTGGTGTGATACTCCGAGCCACTGGCTGAGCTTGAGCCAACCGAGATTGCGTGGGTCTAGCTTGCGCAAAAGGGCGTGCTTGGGCAGATAAAGTCAAAAGACTCGCCGATGCGATGGTCATTACTAAGAGTCTGAGGGAACACATGGGAATCACTGCCTGAAACTGCCTGCCCACAGCTACCAGAATTAGGGCCAGTTGTCCGGCTAGATCCTCCAGGATTTATTGCCAAATTGAGCGTGGGCCGCAGCAATAACCAGGCTGAGTCAGGGTCAGTTTGTCAGCAAGTATGGTTCACAACGTCTTCGGGTGCCCTTGGTTTCCAGGCTTTGATGCTGACGCGCAAGCTTCCACTGTGTGCTGACTCATTCCCGCCTCAGCCCGAGCAGTTGCCGCTGAATGGCTACAAGTTTCTGCTGGATAGCTACAAGCTTCTGCTGAATAGCTACAAGTTGCCGCTGAATGGCTACAAGTTGCCGCTGAATGGCTACAAGTTTCTGCTGAATAGCTACAAGCTTCTGCTGAATGGCTACGAGTTACCGCTGAATGGCTACAAGTGTAGTCTTAGCCCCTCCAACTCCTGGCGGGGCTCCCGCCACCCTAGCAGCGGTCAGTGGCCGAGCCGGTAGAGGGCGCGGGCGTTCTCACACAGCACGGCGGTCGCAATGGCTTCAGCCTCTGGGGCGGTTAGATCGCAATCGGCGACAGCTTGTTCGAGCACCGACGCCAACAGCTCGCGCCCCCACTTGGCCGCCAGGTAGTACAAATCGGGGATCATGTGGGCATCGGAAGAGTAGAGCAGTTTGCTGGTGGGAGCCAACTCTAGAAGCTGGCGCACGGTCTCACGCATGCCCGAGACACTCAGCAGCGGCAACGCCAGACCGTAGTCCAAATAGACCTGAGGATAGACCGAGGCCAAATAACCAGCCTCACGGCAGTAGGGATAGGACGCGTGCAGCAAGACAATCGGCGCATCGCGGTAACGACGGTCTTCGAGCAACGGACGCAAGCACAGAGGATTGGCCAGACGCAAATCCAGGTCGGGGTCGCCGAAGCCGGTATGGAACTGCACCGGCAGCTGATGGCGGGCCGCAATCTCCAGCGCCTGCGGGATCAAAAAGTCGATCAGCGCCTTGTCTGCCAGACGCAACGGCTGATCCGGCAGCTTGTGGGCCGGGGCATAAAAGCTGGCCTCGGCAGCTTCGCGAGGCACAGGCTGGATATCGAGGCCGGTGCGATAAGCAGCAATGCTCTTGAAGGCCACAACACCAGCGGGCGGCGGGTCCAGTTCGCTGCGGAAGCGCTCGACAAAGCTGTCGAAGTTATTAACTTGGCCCAACAGGTTTTGCGCCACCATTTCCAGTCGCAAGACTCGGTGCACCGGCACGAACTGCTGATGCCAGGCCAGGGGCAGAATTTCAGCCGACAAAAAGCCGTCATCCAGCAGGATCGCCTCTAGTTTGGCGGCGTCGAAACAGCGCTGGGTCAGTGGCTCCAGTCCCAGTTGCTGCCGTTGCATCAGCAGGGCGGCTTCAGTCGGCTCACAGTCCAACAGCGCGGCCATTTCCCGTAGGCTGCGCCGGTAGCACAGGGTGTGGCGCGCGTGGTGGTTCACGATCTCGGGCGCGTGGGCCTCAGTGAAGGCGGCGGCGTAGGCATAGCGCTCCGTCGCTTCTGGCTTCAGGAGGTTGTGAGCGTGTTGATCGAGCGCCGGGATATGCCAGAGATCCATAGTGTCAGGGCGAGGACAAAAGTGTCAGGGCGAGGACAAAGTCCAAAGCTGAGGCGAGGCTGTCCCTAGTGCGCTCAGCGAAGGCTTGCGAGTACTTTCTAGAGAGAAGCGTGAGCTTTTCTGAGTTTGCTCAGGGGACAGCTCATCATCTCCCTAGCAGCCCCATTCTGCAAGACCGTCAGCCCCCGCCCAACTCAGCCTCCAGAACTCAAATCATGCTCGCAGTGATTGCCCTCTGGTTACGATGCGATGGAGTTTCTGCCGGAACGGTCGGGTTCGCCCTCGTACTCGGTCTGGCTGTGCTGGTGCTGAGCCTCCTCAATGCTCGACAAGCGAAGCGCCTGGCCCAGGAGCAATCTGCCCGTGCCACCGCAGAGGCCGCCCACCAAAAAATTCAGCAAATCTTTGAAAGCATTACCGATGCTTTTGTGACCGTTAATGAGCAGTGGCAGTACACCTATCTGAACCGAGAGGCAGAGCGGTTGCTGCGCAGACAGCGGCAGGATGTGCTGGGCAAAACGATGCGGGAGGTATTCCCCGAGGGAGCAGGTTCTGAATTTGACCAGGAATATCGCCGGGCAGTAACAGAGCGGATCACCGTTGAAGTTGAGGCGTTCTATGCGCCGCTTGGGAGGTGGTTTGCAGCTCGGGCTTATCCATTTGAGGGCGGTCTGGCGATCTATTTTCGAGATGTCACCAAGCGCCGACAGTTAGAAGAAGAGCGCCAGAAGTTTGTGTCTCTGGTAGAGAATAGCAAGGATTTCATTGGCATGGCTGGGCTAGATCAGCGACCGTTCTATCTCAATCAAGCCGGTCGTGACCTGGTGGGTCTCGACAGCATGGAAGAGGTGCGTGCCACTGATATTTTTGTCTACCAAACGCCTGAAAGCCAGGCCCACTTCCGTGAGATTGCCATGCCGACCCTTATGTCAAGCGGGTACTGGCAAGGCGAGGGCCAACTCCGCCATTTCAAAACCCAGAAGCCGATCGATGTTCAAATCACGATGTTTCTGGTGAAGAACCTCCAAACCGATCAGCCGCTGTGCCTGGCCACGATCACCCGCGATATCACTGAGCGCAAGCGCATTGAGGCAGACCTGCGAGACACTCAGGCGCTGTTCCAAAGCTTTATGCAGCACAGCCCCACCATTGCTTTCATCAAGGACGAGGCGGGGCGCTATCTCTATGTCAACTCGCTCAGTGAGCAGCTATTCCCTAACTCCTTAGGCAAGACGGATTTTGAAACGCTGCCTGCGGAAGTTGCTCAACAGATCCGGGAGAATGACCTCAGAGCCATGGAAACTGGGCAGGCGATCAAAGTCGTAGAAACAATGCCCCATTTAGCAGAGTCGAGCAGCTACCACTTCTTAAGCCTTAAATTCCCCTTTCAGGACAGCAAAGGCCAGCGAAAATTACTCGGTATGTCCCTGGACATCACCGAGCGCATTCGAGCCGAAGCAGCTCTGCGCCTCAATGAACAACGCTTGCGCATCGCTATTCAGAATTTACCGATTGTGATCTTCAATCAAGATCAGGCGCTGCGCTACACCTGGGTGCACAATCCTCAGCTTGGGATTTCGGTTCAGGACACCTTGGGCAAGACCGATTTAGACCTCCTGCCGCCTGAGCAAGCTCAATCCTTGATTGAGCTTAAGCAGCGCGTGCTCGCCAGTGGCCTGGGTGCGCGTGAGGAGGTGCGGCTTCAGCGCGGTGACCAAATCGCCTGCTATGACCTGACGATCGAGCCATTGCGCGACTCAGCCGGGCAGATCATCGGTATCCTGGGCGCAGCCTTGGACATCACCGAGCGCAAACGGGCGGAGGCCAATCGTCTGGCTCAGGCGCGCGCCGAACAATTGGAGCGGCAGATGGCGGAACTGCAGCGGCTCAATCTACTCAAGGACGATTTTCTGAGCACAGTCTCGCACGAGCTGCGCACGCCCATGACCAACATGAAAATGTCCATCCATCTGCTGCGGCTGGCAATTCAGCCCGAGCAACGCGAGCGATATCTGCAAATTCTCGAAGAGGAATGCGCGCGCGAAATCCGCCTCATTAACAACCTGCTAGATCTACAGCGGCTGGAGGCGGAAGCGGCTCCTGTAGAGCTGGAATCGCTCCAGCTGCAGGCCTGGCTGCCGCCGATCGTTGAGCCGTTCCGCGAACGCGCCCGGGCCCGGCAGCAGACCTTACAGCTGAAGATCGCTACCGACCTGCTGCCGTTGCTCTCTCACCCGCCTAGTTTGGAGCGCATTGTCGTGGAGCTGCTCAACAATGCCTGTAAGTACGCCCCTCCCGGCAGCATGATTGTGGTGAGTGCCCACTTGGCTGGCCAGCCCGCACTGGTGATCAGCAATGCTGGCGCTGAGATCCCCGCCGCCGAGTTGGAGCGCATCTTCGAGAAGTTCTATCGGATGCCGAGCAGCGACCCTTGGCAGCAAGGAGGGACCGGCTTGGGGCTCGCCCTGGTGAAGCGTCTAGTCGAGCACCTGGGCGGCAGCATCCGTGCCGAAAGCAGCGACGGCTGGACGACCTTCACCCTGCTGCTTTGAGCCATGCCCTACTTCACTTGGGTTCCCTCTCGCTCAGGGGTCAAGCCTGGCGGAATACGCCAAGTTCCGAGCCGCAAGCACTAGGCCCCTGGTGACGCTGCCCGGGTCTGCAACTCGCCTGAACGCAGCGTCCAACAGCGATCGGCAATCGCCAGCAGATCTGAGGCGTCGTGGGTAACTACCAGCAGCGTCCAGTGCGCCTTGAGGCGTTTTAGGAGCGCGATCACCTGACGACGCACCGACCAGTCTAGGCCCGCTGTGGGCTCATCGAGTAGCAATAAGTGCGGCTGGCGAATCAACTGCACCGCCAGCGCCAAACGGCGTTGCTGGCCGCCGCTGAGCGCCTGCGGTGCGGTTTTCAAATCCAGATGGGCCAGCCCCACTTCTTGCAGAGCCTCTTGAACTCGCTCGCTGCCCAGCTCTGGATGGCCTAGACGCAACTCTTCGAGCAGGGTGTGGGCGCAAAAATGACGCTCCGGGAATTGAAACACTAGCCCGCCCAACTGCTGTAAATGATCCGGACCCAACAGCTGCTGACGCCAGCGCACCTCGCCGCCAGTTGCCTGCACCAGGCCTGACAAAATCTCCAGCAGCGTCGTCTTGCCCGAGCCCGAGGGGCCGATCACCAGCCCCAGCTCCTGAGGCGCCAACTCCAGGTTGATCCCCTTGAGAATGGCCGTCGGCGTAGCTGGTGGGTGATAAACCAAATCGCGAATGTAAAGCACGGAACCCCCCGCTTGTCTGGCCCGTCTTGCGGCTGGGAAGACACTACCCTAGTCTAGTCCCGGATCAGCTACAGTTTCAGAGAAAACCGTCCGCTATGTGAGCGCTCCCGTTTGGATTGTCCCGATCCAGCCGCAAGACCGCGTAAAGCGAGCAGCAGAGTGAGTCAGATCAAGTTTTAGGAGTGAGGAACAAACGCATGAACGGAGCCTGGCAGCTCAAACAACTTGGGGTGTGGGCATCTGCCCTGGCGTCCGCGACCATTCTCTGGACCAGCCCCGCCTGGGCCGCAGACCCTTTTCGCACCGGGGCCGATGCGCGTCCCATTGGGCCGAATACGCAGGCGGCGTTCGAAATCGTGTTTAAACAGGGCAACTACCAAATTGCTTCCCAGCGTCTCGACCAGGCGCTCGCCCTGGAACCCAATGAGCCGATGATCTACAGCATGAAAGCGGCGCTGGCGTACATCAATGGCGACCTGCCCGCCTTCGCCCGTTTCGGCACTCTGACCCGCGAGGTCGGGCAACGGCTGACCGCAACCGACCCGCTGCGTGGCCATCTCTACACTGGGGTTGGCTATTTCATGGAAGGCGGCTATGTCGTGGCCAGCCAGGGACTGGTGAGTGGCACGCCCCAAGCCCTGCCCAAGATTCAGCAGATGTTCAGCGAGATTGAGGAGGCTCAGAAGCTGAACGCCAGCGACCCTGAGCTGAACCTGATCAAGGGGTATATGGACCTGATGATCGCCACCAACCTGCCCTTCTCCAGCATTGATGACGCGATCAGCCGTCTCCAGCGCTCGGCCCCGGAGTACCTGTCTTGGCGCGGCATCGCCATTGGCTACCGCGACTCCAATAAGCTGGATCAGGCGCTAGAGGCAGTGAACCGGGCGCTGCTGCAGGCTCCTGACAACCCCGAGCTGCACTATCTCAAGGCCCAAATCTTGGTCAAGCGCGACCAGTTCCGCGATAGCATCGCTTCCTTTCAGCGAGCGCTGGCGCTGCGGGAGCAGTTGCCCCCGCGCTTGGTGCGCACCATCGAACGAGAAGCGCGTAAAGCTCAGGAGAAAATTGATCGGCAACCTGCTGTGACTCCCCCGGCCACGCCTGCGTCCTAGCCCCGACACCAAGCCCATGCAAGTCGAATTTCGTGAAGTCGATCCCTTCAATGTCTGGATCTGGTTGCAGTTTGCTTCAGTGCTCTCCGAGCGCGAGAAGCTCTACATTGAGCAGGTGCTGAACGCCTGGTTTTCCCTGGGCCAGTTGGGCGGCTTTAACGCCAGTAATCTTCAGGCCTCTGAGGCAGACCCTGACCTTAGCAACCTACTCTACGACACCGACAACCTGGAGGGCTCGCTGATGGCCCTGATGCACAATATGGGCGATATCGAGTACGAAGGCACGCTGGGCCGCTGCTGGTTTGACCTGGGCACCAGCGACGCCCTAGCGCTGGATGTGTTGATCAACGCCCTGGCTCAGTTTAGTCGCGAATACGTGGAGATCGAGGAGCTTCAGATCGGTGGCCAGCGCGAAGACTGGCCACTGCCCCTCAATGGCAACCGCCCGAAGCCCATTTACGAGGGCGACTAGGCATGGTGCATGTTCCTGCTCAAATCCGCGCCCTGGCCTTGGGGTTGATTCACAATGGCAGCCGCCTATTCGTTTCGGAGGGCTACGACCCGGCCAAGCAACAGACGTTTTACCGACCCCTGGGCGGCGGTATTGAATTTGGTGAGCCCAGTGATCTGGCGCTGCGCCGCGAGTTCCAGGAAGAGTTGCAAGCAGAGCTGTGCAATCTCCGTTATCTGGGCTGTCTGGAGAATCTCTTTACCTACAACACCCAGGCCGGTCACGAACTGGTCCAGCTTTACGCCTGTGATTTCGCTGATCCCAGTTTCTATCAGCAAGAACGCATTGAGTTTGTGGAAGATGAGCGCTCCGGGGTAGCCGTTTGGATTGAGGTAGCCCGCTTCAAAAACAAGGAGTTGCCACTCTATCCAGAAGGAATTTTCACGTACCTCTAAAGGTCTCCGCTGGCCTCAACAAAGGCTACCAGCGGAACCGTCCGGATCTTTATGCAAAAAAGTTGCCTGATTCACTGAAACTTTACGCTCTGCGCCCAACTGCCCCTGCTAAGGTACCGTTCAGAAGCAAACTCAGCTCCTTGGTGCCCGGAGCGGACCTGTTGCTGAGTCTGTCAACCAGGGTTCAGAGTCATGGCAGTAGATTTCACGGTCGCGATTCGCGCCTACAACGCCAAGCATCGGTTGCCAGCGGTTCTGGATCGGCTGCAGCTGCAGGCGGGCACGGAGGCTTTCGTCTGGGAGGTCGTAGTTGTTGACAACAACAGCACGGATGGCACAGCTGCTATTGCCCAAGCGTACCTGTCTAACTGGCCTGCGTATTGTCCGCTGCGCTATTACCTTGAAGCGCGACAGGGGGCGGCTTTTGCCAGAGCACGGGCGGTTCGAGAGGCGCAAGGGGCGCTGATCGGGTTTCTGGATGATGACAACCTGCCGACGCCCAACTGGGTGGCAGCCGCGTTTGCCTTTGGGCAAGGGCATCCGAGCGCAGGAGCGTACGGCAGCCGAATTTTCGGCGAATTTGAAGTCGAACCGCCCAGCAACTTTTCCAGAATTCAGTCGTTCCTGGCCCTAAAAGACCGGGGTTCTGAGCCGAGCTTGTACAAGCCAGAAGTTCTTAGCTTGCCAGCGGGGGCCGGGCTGGTGGTTCGCAAACAGGTCTGGCTGGACTGCGTTCCCGAGAAACTGATGCTGCTCGGGCCGACCGGCGGCTCGCTAGCAGCGAAGGGCGAAGATTTCGAAGCATTGCTCTACATTGCGCGAGCGGGCTGGGAGATTTGGTACAACCCCGAGATGTGCATCTACCACACCATCCCGCGCCGCCGCCTAGAACGAGACTATCTGCTCTCGCTGGTTCGCAGTGTCGGCTTGAACATCTATCAGCTGCGCGTACTCAATAGAAAAACCTGGCAAAAGCCTGTGATTACAGTGCGGATTTTGCTCGGCAATTTGCGCAGAGCAATTCTGCACCTCATTAAGTACAAAGGACAGGTGAAAACCGATCTGGTTGCGGCCTGTGAGCTGGAATTTTTCTTGAGCAGTCTCGCCAGCCCTTTTTATGCTTGGAAGCGGAG
>JANNOU010000179.1:0-2202 GCA_031399305.1 Leptolyngbya sp. SOY_34_metabat_272 | reverse complement strand
GGCGGCCTGTCCCGGGCGGGCCCCCCGGTGGGGCAAAGGTAAAATCACGGGTGGGGCCCCCCATCAACCCCCACCCCCCCACCCTTTTTTTTTCCGTTCCCACTTCCCTTCAGTTGACCCTCATGCCCTCCCTCCTACGGCAGGAATGAGCCTCAAAACACAAACTTCAGCTCCAGTAACAGCGCCTCAGGGGTGCGCCTTACTTGGATCTGCCGGATGAACTCTCGGAAGAAGAAGCGCCGCTCCGTTTCAGATAGGTCTTGCCAGAATTGCGGCAGAGAGGCGGTCTGGGCGATGGCGCTGAGGCTGATCGGCGGCAGCTGGGCGATGTTTGCCTGAAGCTCTGCGATCTCCGTGTGCAGGGTGTAGGTTCTGAGGCTGGCAGTCTGCGCGTCAAGCACACCATTGTCCTGAAGCGACGGGAGCTGCTCCAGAATCTGCTGCTTCTGCGCGATGGCAGCAGTGAGGCTCTCTTTGCACTGCCCCAGACGCGAGAAGTCGAGCTCCGAGACCGCCAGGGGCAGCTCTGTGCACACGCGTTGGATCACCTGATCTAGCACCTGTTGGTAAACGATGGCTTTGCACGGGTCAGCCTGCGGGCACTTGGGATTGCGCAGATACAAGTACTCTTGGCTCTTGCCGTGACGGGTGACGCGGGAAACAGTCATCGGCTGGCCGCACTCGCCACAGGCCACCAGCCCCGCCAGCGAGCGCGGCGCGCTAACCGTGCGCCGGGGCAGGCTGGCGTTGCGCCGTAGCAGGCGATCCACCTGGGCGGCGTCCTGCCGCGAGAGCAGGGCCGGGTGCGTATCCCGCAGGATCTGGGGTTTGCCTAGGTCGGAGTTTACATGGGCCAGATCGCCTCGGTACACCGCGCTGGTGAGCCAGCGCCGTCCGGTGCTGACTGAGACCCGCTTGCCGTGCTTTTGGGCGATGTGGCGCACCGCACCGCGCACAGAGCTATAGAGCAAAAAGTGCTCAAAGAACTCCCGCACCACCGTCGCTGCGCTGCGGTCGAGCACGTAGCGCTCCTGGCCGCGCCGGTAGCCGTAGGGCGCTTTGCCAGGGGGCGGCAGGGCGTTCAGGCGCTTGCGAGCGTGCCCGGCGCGTAGTCGGCGTCGCCGCTGACTGACCTGCACCTCACCTTCAGGTCAGCAGCTTTGCCGTCTGACCTGAAGGTGAGCTGCGGTAGTCCTGCTCGGTGGCCAGCAGGCAGACGCCCTGAGCTTCGATTGCCGCCAACCGCTGCGCAACCTCAGCGGGGGTGTCGCCCAGTTCCTCTAGTCGTCGCAGTAGCAGGTAAGCGAACTGGCCCGCCTGGGCGTCAGCCAGCAGCGCTATCAACTGGTGTCGCCCGCCCAGATCCTGGTAGACCCGCTCGACTTCCCAGCCCCAGATCGCTGGGTCCGGCGTGGGCTCTAACCCCGGCTCGCTGTAGAGATAGGCGACGACAGAGTTATTAGGCACGCTCTAGGCTGCAACCGGCTCCTGGACGGGCTGCTCGGCCAGTTCGGAAGGCACGCCATCGCGCGCCATCGACGGCATCTGGCCACCCTGCTGAATCAGATTGCTGACCATGGCCAGCATGGCCTTGACTTTGCGCGTGCGCCAGCTGTCAATCACCACCCGGCTGGCAACCGGGCCGAGGCGGCGCTCTAAGGCTTCACGCAGGTAGGCGGCGTGGCCGGTCTCGTCTTGGGCGACGCTGAGCATGCTCTTTTTGAGGTTGGCGCTGCGTGGCTCGTCTTCGGGCAGGGCATTGGCCATACGCACGAAGTCGCGACTGGCGTCTAGCTCCAGGATGTAGGTGCTGGCCATGAACACAGTCCAGTCGATCTGGGCCGGATTGAAGCTCTCCTGGGAGTAGCCCTCAAAGTAGGCCGCAAAGAAGGGGCTGCGCTGACGCTGGCGCGGTTTGCCGTCAGCGTTAGGGGTCGTCTGGGGCTCACGCTTGAAATCAATCACCTGCTTGTTGAGCTGCTTAAGGGCGTGGGCAAAGATCTGGCCGTGGCGACACTCGTCTGCGGCGTGTTTGGCGAGTTTCTCGGCCAACCAGGTGTCGCCTTCGGCGGCAGCTCGCTCGCTCAAGGCTTCGAGGAAGGGAACGGAGCCTGCTTCGGCCAGCTGCAGACCGGCTAGGGTATTGGGCCGGGTCTGCGGATCGCGCAGGCTGCGGGCGGAAAAGTAAGCCACAGCCCCAGA
>JANNOU010000139.1:0-13823 GCA_031399305.1 Leptolyngbya sp. SOY_34_metabat_272 | reverse complement strand
AGACGAGATGCAAAATCAAGTGCGATACATTTAGCTGTGCATTACTCCAGCTGGAGCACTCAACCTGGAGCCTCCACCGAGCGAGTGGCGCTGCTCTGTCTGGAGCGGGTAGGGGCTGTGGACTCCAACAGGGCGGCTGTGGCGTTGACGACTCGCTGAGCGGCTCCGGCAAAAAAGTCTGGGTCGAGGGTCTCGAAGGTGTCGCTGGGCTGGTGGTAATGGGGGCTGCGGAAGTTGGCGGTGTCGGTGACTAGCACGGCCCCGACCCCCTTGAGCCAGAAGGGGGCATGATCGCTGCGCAGCAAATCGGGCGTGCTCAGCCCTTTGAGCGGGATGGGCAAGGTCAGCACGGTGGGCAGATCCCTTTGGTCCGGCTGCTGGAAGGCTTCGAGCAGTGGCGCGTGTTCCAAATCGCCAATCGCTGCCAAGAAATCGCCCCGGTCACGCAAGGAGGCGACGGGCAGACCGGCTGGATAGCGCTGGCAGCCCGCCGTGTGGCAGGCGAAGCTCACCATGTCCAGGATGATCGCGCCGTGCAGGTTCACTAGCCGGGCGGGGTCGGCGGCGAAGGCAAGACTGCCGAGCAGCCCGGCCTCCTCGCGGTCGAAGAAGGCGATCTGCAGGGTGCGAGGCGTGGCGCGGGAGTGCAGCAGCCGGGCGATCTCTAGAATCACCGCCACGCCGCTGGCGTTGTCATCTGCGCCGGGCGAACCGGGTACGGTGTCGTAGTGGGCGGCAACCAGAATCGTCCCAGCTTCTGGGTCGGTGCCGGGGCGCTGGGCGAGCAGGTTCAGGCCGCTGTCGAAGGGTTGCGACGTGGGGGACCAGCCCAGGCTGGTCAGAGCTTGGCTGAGATAAGCCCGCGCCCGGCTGCGTTCGGCCTCAGTGCGACGTACAAAGGCCAGCGCCTTGACATGGGCCAGTAGGCGCGTTGGGTCTACGGTCGGCGGGCTGGGGATCCTGCGGTCGGCACTGGCGGCGGGCCGAGGCGAAGCTGTGAGCAGCTCTTGCGTGGGCGGGCTGGAGCTGCTTACCAGGAAGGGCGTAGGCTGAGTTGCGGTGTGCCAGGCCCAACCGACCAACGCGCCCAGGGCAACGGCGAGACACAGAGCCAGCCAGAGCCGTCGTTGTTTCTGCCGGGGCTGACGGGGCATGGCAAGCAAAGAGAAGGGACAGACTACAGAGGGGTGGGAACCGACAGGCCCCCGCTGACGACGTTCGTGCCAGGGATCTAAACACGCTACTCCAGGTGGGCGATGCCCGTCTACGCTCTCAGGGCAGGCGGCCTACGCTGGCGAACTTGCCCTTGACCGCTTATCTTCAGGGGTGCAGGAAAGCTTGGCGTGGCCGCACCGATGCTGCAATTCTTCCTAACCTGGCTGGCGACAGCCGTCGCATTGTTGATTACCGCTTACGTGGTCCCTGGTTTCAAGCTAGATTCTCTGAGCGCTGCTGCGATCGGGGCTGTGGTCCTGGGGCTGGTGAACGCGGTGGTCAAGCCGATTCTGTTTTTCTTGACCCTGCCGCTGACCATTCTGACCCTGGGGCTGTTCCTGCTGGTCTTGAATGCGATCAGCTTGCAACTGGTGGCCGCCCTGACCCCTGGCTTCGATATTCAGGGTTTTCTGCCCGCGTTGTTCGGCTCCCTGGTGCTGAGTGCGGTTTCCTATGTGCTGCATTTGGTCGTGGGCGACGCTGACGCCCGCTAATCTCTACGCCGCTGACCTGAGCGCTCGGTCAAGTTTGAGCAAGCGATCGGCTCCAAGCGATCGGCGTTTCTTGATTTTGAGTAAGCGTTTCTTGATTTTGGGTAAGCGTTCTTTGATTTTGGGTAAGCGTTCTTTGATTTTGGGTAGGCGTTTCTTGATTTTGGGTAAGCGTTCTTTGATTTTGAGTAAGCGTTCTTTGATTTCGGGTGAGCATTTCTTGATTTCGGGTAAGCGTTTCTTGATTTTGGGTCAAGGCTGAAGCTTGTAGGGTGGTCATGGCTCGCTTCTGGGTAGGCGCTCCAGCCGATCGCAGCGACTTTTCGGCTCTGTGGGAGATGATGGGAGCCAGAGGGCAGGTGGATTTCCTTGCGGCCTGCCAGGGCGATGAGCATCAACCTGACTCGACCCAGCCGGGGCCACCACTTCTGGATGGCGCTGCTGGCAATCCTGATAAGCGTCACCTGCGTTCAGTTGCCCAGCCGAAGCCAACCCGTGGCCTTCGAAGGCTGTCAGGTAGACGGGCTGCCCGTGCTCACTGTCGAGGACCCCGCTGTCAACGACATTGCTGTCGCCTTGCGCAACCCAGCCACCGGCTACCCAGAGATTCGCTACAACCGGGCTGTCGCCACCCAGCTCAGCTACCGCACCCGACTGTTTGTCTACTTTCATGAGTGCGCCCACCACAGGCTCGGCCACACGCTCGGCTATGGCAGAGCCTTGCCGCTAGTGATGGAGCAACAGGCCGACTGCTGGGCGATCCGCCAGCTCTACGGTAAGTACCTCAACGCCGCCGACCTAAGCGCCCTACAACAGGACCTCCGCTTCCTGTCTCAGGCGTCCCCGACCCACTTCAGCGGGCCGCAGCGAGCCCGCAACCTGCGCGACTGTCTCAATTACAGGTGACTATCTGCAACCAAACAGTTAGTAGCATGACCAACAATAGGAAGTGAGGACATCATCTACATCTAGAGGCAGCGCTGACCTTGAGCATTTTTCCCGCCCTTGAGGCCCGCCTGCGGCAGAACTTCCTAGCTTTGTTCGTCGCAGGCTTTCTGTTTTGGGCCAGTCTGAGCTCGCTGCTGCCGACCTTACCCCTATACCTGCGAGACCTCGGCGGACGCGAGCAACAGATTGGCCTGGCCATGGGTGCCTTTGCCGTGGGCGTGCTGGCCTGTCGATCCTGGTTGGGGCGTCTGGCCGATCAGCGCAGTCGCAAACTGGTGTTGCTGTTGGGCTTAGCGATCACCGCCCTCGCGCCGCTGGGTTACACGCTGGCTCACACCCTGCTGATGGTGACACTGGTTCGCATCGCTCACGGTGTCAGCATTGCGGCCTTCACCACTGCCTTCAGCGCCCTCGTGGTCGATCTCTCGCCTGCTCGCCAACGCGGCGAACTGCTGGGCTACATGCTGCTGTGCAATCCCCTGGGCACGGCGATTGGCCCGGCCCTGGGCGGGCTGTTGCAGTCGCAGCTAGGCCATACGTCGGCCTTCCTGCTGGCGGCGGGCTTGGGGGGGCTGGGCCTGTTGTGCGCCTACCAAGTCTGGGAAAACCCGATCGCCGCCTCAGACACCACCGACCGCGAGCCCTTCTGGTCGTTGCTGGGCAGCCCCCGCGTCCGTGTGCCCGCGCTGATTCTGCTGCTGGTGGGCCTGATCTTCGGCGGCATCACCACCTTCGTGCCCTTATTTATCGAGCAGGCGTCGGTTGACTTGAACAGCGGCTGGTTCTACACCGCCATTGCCGTTGCCAGCTTCGCGGTGCGCTTTCCGGCGGGCCGCGCCTCAGACCACTATGGGCGAGCCTTGTTCATCACGATCAGTCTGGTATTCTACAGCCTGTCTATGCTGTGCTTATGGTCCGCTCACAGCGCCGTGGCCTTCCTGTTGGCCGGAACCTTGGAGGGATTGGGGGCAGGCATGTTAATCCCGATGATGGCCGCCCTGATGGCTGACCGCGCCGGTCCGCAAGAACGGGCTCGCCTGTTCAGTTTGTGCCTGGGCGGCTTCGATTTGGGCATTGGTCTGGCCGGGCCGATCTTTGGCTTGGTGGCCGCCGAAATCGGCTACCGCAACCTGTTCGGCTGCACAGCCGGTCTGGCCGTTCTGGCGTTGGCAATCTTTGCCACCCAGAGCAGTAAAACCCCGGCCCATTCCCTGCGCTTTGCCCTGGGGCGAGGCCCAGATGTTTACGCGATTAAACCCTGCCGCTAGTTTGCTTTATGTGTCGCCTCGCTGCCTATCTGGGTCCTGTGATTCCGCTCGAAAAGCTGCTCCTCGCGCCAGAGCATTCGCTGTTGGTGCAGAGCTATCGCCCCAAGGAAATGGTAGTCGCCACGCTCAACGCCGACGGCTTTGGCATGGGCTGGTATCATCCGCAGCGGCAGCTACCGCCCTGCGTTTACACCAGCATTCTGCCGATGTGGAACGACGTCAATTTACCCAACTTAGGGGCTTATCTCGAGTCTGGCTGTATTCTTGCTAATGCGCGCAGCGCCACGCCGGGCATTGCGGTTGACCAGAGCAACTGCCAACCGTTTCGCTACGGCAATTTGCTGTTCGCCCACAACGGCTACATTCAAAACTTTCGCCACACCTTGATGCGCACGATCCGCGACAGCCTGGAGGATGAATATTACCAGGCGATTCGGGGCACCAGTGACTCAGAGCACATCTTCGCGCTGTTGCTCAATTACTGGCAGGGCGCAAAGCTAGATCTGGGGGAAGCTCTGCGCTTAACCGTGCAGCAGCTAGTCGCCTGGGCTGGAGACAGTGTGGAGCTAACCCTAAATCTGCTGGTCACTGATGGCACGCGAATTGCCGGTGTGCGCACTAGCCATCGCAGCCTATCGCCATCGTTGTATTGGCTGGACGACGATGCGGCTCTGATTGTCTCGGAACCCCTCTTCCCCCACCCATCCTGGTCGGTTTGCCCGGAGAACTCCTTGATTAATTTTGATCGCTCGGGCCGCTTCCAGCTTGAGCTGCTGTCGCGCTGAAATTCTTGTTACGATACCGGAGGAGCTGAGAGGCAGGTGCTGAGCGCCTCCTGACTTCTCCGAGATCATTTTTGGGCTCTGCGGGTTGGCATTCGCACCGGAACACCTAGACGAGGATGGGTCGCCATGGATTCGACGCAGATCGGGTTCTACCGGCAGCAACAGGCGGCTTTTTTGACCAAAGTCGCGGACTACATTGACAACTTGGGCGCGGCGCAACCCACCACCAGCGATTATCAGGCCGATACCTTCACCAGAGCCTGGCGCGGGCTACCCGTTCGACCGACAGGGGCACCCCCCTACAGCAGCATTTTCAACACCACTTCCTTAGACGGCGGCCGGGACAAACAGGCAGAATTTCTGCGCAGCGCGGTGGGCGAACTCCAACGGCTGGGCTCTCAAGCCCTGAGCCCCAAAGATAATCAAGCCGATGACTTTACCCGCAGCTGGCAGAAACTGCCGCCCCGCCCCGCCAATACAGAGCCCTACGCCAAAATATTTGCGCTGCCGCGTGCGACTGCGACCTCAGCATCCTCTAAATATGACGCCTATGCCCAGCAATTTTTAGAAGCAGTGCCCAGAGCTTTCAAACCAGCTGCTTCGACCACAATCCCATTGTTGCTGGAATTCTGCGAAGCCCAAAAAGTCAGCGACCCGGATGAGATCGCCTACATGATGGCAACCGTGCAACATGAGTGCGGCTTTTCCCCAATCAAAGAGCGGCGAGGCAAAGTCCTGACGGTTCACCAAGGTCGCTATTGGAACACAGGCTATTTCGGCAGAGGCTTTGTCCAGATCACCTGGAAAGATAACTATCAGAAATTTGGTAATTTGCTCAAAGTCAATTTAGTGAGCGAGCCAGACTTGGCACTGGAGCCGAGAATCGCCGGGCAAATTTGCGTGATCGGCATGAAAACTGGCGCGTTCACCGGAGTTAAACTCGCAGACTATCATCGGCTCGGTGGCTACGACTTTATCAAGGCACGGCGGATTATCAACCGCCTAGACCGAGCTGACTTAATCGCTGGCTACGCCAGACGCTACCGCGCTGCTTTGGACGATTAGCCTGTCGCTGCGCAGCGTTCAAACACTAGAGGATTGGGGAGGGCGAAATGGGGCTCACTTCGGGTGCCCTCAGCCCTGAGCGCTGCAACGCCACTGCCACCGCCTGCTCTTGGTCCCGACGTGCCAGCCAGCGGTGATAGGTACGGGTGTGCACTGCCACTGAGTGGCCCATCATCCGCGCCGCCACTGTGTCCGACAGGCCGAAATGAATCGTGCGCACCGCCCAAGCGTGGCGCAGATCGTAGGGCGAAAAGGGCAGCTTGTAACGCTTGAACTGCCGCGTCACCAGTGCACCTAGCCGTTGGAGACTAGTGTGGCGCAGGTCGGTGTTCACCTCGGGCAGGCTGCCGGAGCGCAGCTGAAACTGGTCCACCCACTCGGGGTAGAACGGCCAGACCTCGTGTTCGCCGGTTTTGGTGCTCGCCAGCACCTGGACGGTAGGGCCAGCCGCTGGGGTGTTTCGCAACTGCGCGAGGTCGCAGAAGAAGACTTCGTGATTGCGCAACCCGTAAGCCGCCATTAACCCGTAAACGAAGCGCCAGTGCGGGTTGGGGATCCGCTCAAACCAGGTGGCGATCAGCGCATCATCGGGTAAATCGCGCGGGCTGGGGTGATGGTAGCCCATGCCCGTCTCTCCCAGTTCAAAGGGCACCGCTAGCTTCAGAAACTGGCAGAAGGCGCGCAGAGCCGTGCTGCACACCTGACGGCTGCGACTGTCGGGCTCAGTGCTCAGCAACGCCCGGTAGATCGCTTCGCTGGGGCTGAGACTGGGGTGGGCCTCGGCCAGTGCCAGCACCCGGCGCAGATAGGGCGCGTAGGCCGTATGCCAGGTAGTGCGGCTGGCAGCACGCTCGCCGCGCTGACTGAAAAACCAGCGCTCAAACGCCTCAACCTGCTGCGCCAGCGACAGCTCGGCGAATGCCAACTCGCGGTAACGCCCCCACTTGAGATAGTCCTGCCAGTCGAAGGTCTTCTGGATCAGCTGGGCGGCAATCACCTTGGCCGTCTGTTCTGCCTGTTTGAGACCCTCGGTTGTGGGCGGTAGCCCCAGACTCAGGCGCTGCTGATAGGGGTGCAGACGGCCACTGCCTGGACGGGGTGGCAGCGTGCCACGCAGAACCAACAGCTGGCCGCGGCGCTCGATGATCAAGCCCAGACGGGCCGCCTTGAGCCGCTGGTTCAACCGCCCTAAGCGTGCCTCGAACGCAGAATCCGTCGCCTCAGAACTCACTCAGAACTCACAAACAGGGGGGGAGGAAGGTGGGACAAGCAATACCGCAGAATTGTAAGGCAACCCGGCTAAGCAGTTCATGCTCTGGGCAGGGTGAACTGGCACAGATGGTCCGGCCAACGACTCGACGCAGCGTCTAAGCTGGTTTTTGTCCCTTCTGTCTTCGGATAGTCTGTTTTTCTCCTCCTTCTTTTGTGCGAGGCACTTTTATGCAGCCCCCTCTCCCCACTGGCACGCTCTTAGCAAACCGCTACCGCATCAACCGCGTCTTGGGTCAGGGCGGCTTTGGGCGCACCTACCTGGTGGAAGATCAGGGGCGTTTCAATGAGCCCTGCGCCCTCAAGGAGTTCATCCCCACCCAACAGAGTGGATATGTTCTGGAAAAAGCCCGCGAACTATTTGGGCGTGAAGCCAGCACGCTCTATCAATTGCAGCACCCTCAGGTGCCCCAGTTCCGCGCCACCTTTGAGGAAGGGCATCGCTTTTTCCTGGTGCAGGATTACATCGAGGGCAAGACCTACCGCGCCCTGCTCAATGAGCGCAAACCCCAGGGCCAAACCTTCAGCGAAGCGGAAGTGGTGCGTCTGTTGGTGCAAGTCTTGCCGGTGCTGAGCTACATCCACAGCAAAGGCATGATCCATCGCGACATTGCCCCCGACAACCTGATTCTGCGCAGCAGTGACAGCAAGCCGGTGCTGATCGACTTCGGCGTGGTCAAAGAAGCCGCCACCCGCTTTCAGGGCGATCTGGCTCCCCAGTCCACCGTGGTGGGTAAGCTGGGCTTCGCCCCCAGCGAACAGCTGCAGACGGGCCGCGCCTATCCCAGCAGCGATCTGTACGCCCTAGCCGCGACCGCTGTGGTGCTGTTCACTGGGCGCGAGCCGCAGGAGCTGTTCGACGACACCACGCTCAGCTGGCAGTGGCAACGCTACGTGACCACGCCGGTCAACCCCGGTTTTGCGCAGATCCTCAACCGCATGCTGTCGAACCGGCCGGGTGACCGCTACCAGAGCGCCGATGAGGTGTTGCAGGCGTTGCAGAGCCTCCAATCTGGCCAACCCGATCCCAACCTGTCGCGGGTAGCTACGATGGCCGTGGGCCGCCGACCGACGCCAACCCAGCAGGCTTCTGCCCCGGTCCAGACCCGCCCGATCGCGCCGGTCGTCTCCCCGGTGCCAGACC
This sequence comes from Leptolyngbya sp. SOY_34_metabat_272, assembly GCA_031399305.1. Taxonomy (GTDB): domain Bacteria; phylum Cyanobacteriota; class Cyanobacteriia; order FACHB-261; family FACHB-261; genus FACHB-261. The sequence continues at coordinate 5,638 of JANNOU010000139.1, read as the reverse complement.
CCACACATTCGATCTGGGACCGTCCCTGGGTGCCCGCACTGGTGATCGTCGGCCTGATCTTGGTCTCGGGCATCGGCTCCTGGGCCGTGGTCAGCGCCCTGCTGCGCGGCTCCGAGCGCAACGAGCCTGCGCCCACACCGCTGTTCACGCTCACGCCGACTCCGACGCCCACGCCCAGCGCGGTCGAAACGCCGACCGAGACGCCCACCGCTGCCCCTAGCCCAACGCGCAATGAGATCCGGCTGCAGATCAACCCCGGCACCAGCGTGCGGCAGTCGGGTGGCCTCAGTGCCAGCCAGATCCAGGCCTATGTGATCTCGGCGCAGCAAGGCGAGCGCTTGAGCGTGCGGCTGCGCGATAGCCGGGGCGTGCTGATGAGCGTGCTTGATTCCAACGGCAATCCCCTTGATGCCAGCGCCAGCGGTGTCTCCTCCTGGAGCGGCGAGCTGCCTTACAGCGACGACTACTCGATTGAACTGCGCGCTGCTGAGGGAGTGTCCCAGGGCAATTTCGACCTGACTGTGGAATTGGCCCCTGTGGACGCGCCTAGCCCCTCGCCCAGCCAGCCCGAACCGCCGCCAGGGCCGCAAATCCTGCCCGAGCGCGTCCAATTTGGCCCCGGCCAGACTAGCGCTACCGTTGCCGGGCAGGTCGGACCCAGCACAATCCGGCGCTATCTAGTGAATGTGCAGGAGGGCCAGACCCTGAGCGTCGAACTCCTAGACGGCAACGCCCAACTTGGCATCCGCTATCCCGATGGGCGACCGGTTGAAGACGCCCAGGGTATCGTGCAGTGGCAGGCGCAGATCCCGGCCAGCGGCGAATACCAGATCGACGTGGTCGCGCAACAGAATACGAATTTTTCGTTAGATATCAGCGCTCGTTGACAAAATCTGCAAAGTTTAACCGATTTCGCAGGCTAGTTTTCCGGTTAGACCCGATCTTCAGCTGTACGGATAGAGAGCTCTAGTCTCTACCCTCGTCCTTCAAGACTGAGGACTTGTCGTTGCGCTCGAGACCGAGGAACCGTATGACGTCGCCTTGCCTGCTTGCTCCCCATGGTCTAGCTCTGGAAACCGTTCTCCAAAACCGCTATCGCATTCAGCAACTGCTCCGGCAAACGTCTGCGAGTCGCCTCTATCTAGCGGACGATCTCACCGCAGCAGGCACGCAGGTTGAACTTCAAGAGTTCACGCCGCGCAATCCGGGTGTCTACATCTTGGAACGCTGCCTGGAGGCGTTTGAGGAAACTCTGGCCGATCTGCACGCGCTCGATCACCCCCAGATTCTCTGCCCGACCCAGGTGTTCGCAGAGGCTGAACGGCTGTTTCTGGTCCAAGCCCACACTGAGGCCGAGCCCCTGCTGAACCTGCTTTCCGAGGCGCGTTCGGGCAGTTGGCGCGACCGACTCTCGGAGCAGCTAGCGCTTGGCGAGACCCGGCTCCACCTGCCGCCCCATCTGTCGGAGCCCGAGGTGGTGGGGTTGATGCGCGACATCCTAGAGCTGCTACTGCCCTTGCACCAGCAGGGCGTCATCCACCGCAATCTGACGCCCACCAGCATTTTGCTGCGCAACCGCGACTATCTGCCGCTGCTGACCGACTTCGGCGCTTTCTCAGAAGCGCTGCGCCACCTTCAATCTTCGGTCCTCGACGACGCCAATGGCAGCCTGACGCCTGGCTATGCGCCGATCGATCAGGTGCAGACCGGTCGTGCCTTTTGCCACAGCGACCTCTACGCGGTGGGGGTGATCGCGCTGCATCTGCTCACCGGTCAGCCACCGGAGCAATTGTTCCAGCGCACACCGCTGCTGACGCCCCTGCCCACCACGCTGAACATGAGCTGGCAGCAGAGCCTGGCCCTAGATGCCTACCGAGACCGCATCAGCCCTAGCCTGCTGCGGTTGCTGGAGCTGCTGCTCGCCCCGCAACCGGGTGACCGCTTTGCCAGTGCGCTCAATGTTTTGTCGGCGCTGGACCAGCTCGATCTGTCTGAGCCTCAGAGCCCCCCGCCTGTGCTGGTTGAACTGCCGTTGCCCAATGCCAGCGAGGTCACTTACGACCTGCCCAGCTCTCAGGTCGCCAGTGAGATCGCCGATGATCTGCCACTGCCGGATTTTTCCGATGAGCTGGAGGCCGATCTACTGCCAGACCTCTACCAGGTCAGCGCCATCGGCGCGGCCTCCGAGGAACCCGATGCGTTGGCGGCGTTCAGCGATGGCCCACCCCCAGAGGCTCTGACGGCAGACGATCCCACGCTGCCGCTAGAACAGGTGGTCGATGAGTTTTTGCAACAGCTAGAGCGCAACAACCCGCGCAAGGCTTCGCCGCCCGCGCCACCCCTGCCGCCCGGCCTGCTATCGAATGACAGCCAACAGCAACAGCCTGCGGATGTGGTAGAGGCGCTTTTAGCCCAGCTCGACCGCACGGCGTCTCGCAAAGCGTCGCCTCCCACGTCGCCGGGCATCTCACAGGGGTGGCAGCCGCCCTTGGGAGACACCCGGTCAGGCGGCAGCGCGCCGAGTCCGCAATCGCTGGACCTCGATCCTGCGCCGCTGGTGATTCCAGATACCTGGCCGCAGGGCACCTCGCAGATGGGCGACGAGGACACTCAGCCGGGCGAGTCCATGACCAGTGCGGAAGATTTCTTTGACGCCATCCGTAGTCGGTCGGTGGACGTCGAGGCTGTCAGCTTCCCCGAGGCCTATGTGCCTGCGTTGACGCTGTCTACAGACCTGGACTCGCCTGCGGTACTGAATCCGGCCCGCCCGCGCTTCTCGGGCGATCTAGTGACCAGCGTGGGAGCCGCTGCCCTGCTGTTGGGCGGGGCCTGTGTTTGGTCGTACATGATCATGGCTGACCAGCGCCAGACACCCGGCGACAGCAGCCGAACCGTGGCCAATAACCCTGACCCGGCCACTGCCAGCGGCGCACAGCAGCCCACCAATGCCGCAGCACCGGAGTCCAGTCCGCCAGAGCCTAGTGCTGCCGCCAACCGCCCCGACCCTGCTAGAAGTAACTCGACGCTGACCAACGCGGCCTCCGAGCCCGCAGACCTGAGCCGCTCCATTTCCAGCCTTAGGCAGACCCTACAAGGGCAGCAGCCAGCAACCTCGGCGTCTGCGCCCAAGCCTGTGTCTGCGCCCGCGCCCGCATCTACCGTCCGCCCTGGCGTAGCGATTTCCAGTGTGCCGAACCCACTGCCCACCTCACTTGGTTCGGGGGCCGCCGCGCCGCCCGCTCGTCGCCCCTCATCGGCTTCGGCCAGACCCGCTCCGGTCCAGAGTGCCTCTGCGCGCCCTTCGTCGGCCAGCAGTTCGCCTGCTGCCAGGGCCACGGTTGCCGCCCGGCCTCAGGCGGCCCCCCAGACGACCGCTCAGACAGTCCCTAGCCCGCGCCTTGACAGTTCAGATGTATCTACTGCATCTACTGCGTCTGCTGCGTCTGCCTCAAGCCGGCTGCTCACCTCAGCAGATCTTGAGGGGCGTAGCGCCGACGAGTTGAACCAATTGCGCAATGAGATCTACGCCCGGCGCGGTCGCCAATTTGTCGATCCCAAGCTGCGGCGTTACTTCGAAAGCAAAAGCTGGTATCGCCCCCGCTTTTCCCCAGGGGAATTTCCGGTTTCTAGCCTCTCACCGACTGAGCTACGCAACGCGATTCTCATCCGCGATTACCAGCGCGCCAAGGGTCTGCTGTAGACCTCTCGGCCTTTGAATTCGGTTGGGGCTGCGGCTCTGGCTGAAGGAACGGCTCCAGCGTCCTCATAGTCTTCCTCAGCATCTAGATTCGCTCTACTGTCCCATCTGTTCTGGATCGAATGGATATCTTTGAGAAAAACGCTGCCCACTCCACCGCCGCTGGCGAACTCGCCTACGGTGTGCCCACTTTCTCAGGTCCTGAGCGGGCTTCTGCCCCGCCTCGGCCTGGCACCCGAAAACATCCGCCGCTGCCACCGCTGCCCAACCGGCTGCGGACCATCCTTCAGCCGCCGCCCGCGCCGCCCAGTGTGAGGCCCGATGAGCCACCGCCCGCCCAAGCAGAGCCGGTGACGCCCAGACCGAGGCTGCCACCGACCCAGCTGATCTACAGCTTACGGCTGGAAGAGCTGGGACCCAGCCAAGCGGCTGGCATTGCCCCCTGGCCCCGGACGACCGCCACGATCTCCGACTCCCAGGCAGTGCGCACTGCCGCTGAGCCGATGGTGGATCCCACACTCGACCCGTTCCATAACGAGCCAGATCCCTCAAGCCCGATCCGCCTGCACTCGATTGAGGTGAATGCGGTCGAGCTGCCCGACTGCCCCGGTTCATTGGAGGCGAACGCCGTCTGGGTCAAGCCGCGTAGCCTCAGCAACGATTTGGCCACAACTGTGGGGGCGGCTTCGCTACTGGTGGGCGGCGTAGTAGTGGGGGCCTGGATGCTGTCCCAGCAGTCGCCGACCGCCAGCCCTGAGCCGCCCCCCAGTGGCAATACCTTGCTCGCGACCAATCCAGAACAGGCACCGGGTCTACTGGGCGGCGGCTCAGCGGGCAGTAGCCTCAGCGGGCCGGAATCGCTGCCACCGGAAAACAGCGCTTTGAACGGGCCGGTCGTGAACCCACCGATCTCTGATCCCGCCGCCGCCTACCGAGGCCTGCTGGAGCCCAGCACCGATCTGCCTGCTCCGGTGGTGATCCCTGGCGGTTCAGACAGCTCGATCGCTCAGCTGCGGGGGGTGTTGCAGTCTCGTCCCACGCCGCCGCTGCCGTCGCAGATGCTGCCCAGCCCACCACCGCCGCCACCCCTGCCGCTAGAGACGCCGCCGTCGAACTTACGCCTGGACCGCCCGCCCGCCAATTTGCGTCTGGATCGACCCCAGTCGAACCTGCGCCTGGACGCCCTACCTGCGGCCAATGAGCCTCAGGCGGTGCCGACGCCTGCGCCCTCGCCGCGTCCACAGGGGGCACAGCCGGTCGCTCCCGCTATTGGGCCTGAGGTCGGCGCAGCGCCAGTGCTGGAGGGCCCCCAGCCCAGCCCGACCCCAGCCCCCGTGGATCCTGTGCCCACGGAGCCACCGCCGACCGCTGCTCTGGACGATCCCACTGCCGCCACGTCGCTGTCGCAGGGGGACCCCAAACTGGAGGGTGAGCCGCGCCAATCCAGCCCAGAAATCCCGCCGCTGAGCGCCCCAACCACGCCAATGGAGACCGCCCCGCCTAAGCCTGCGGCAGAGGGGCTCGTCACCCCCTAGAGACCTGCCCCCCTGGGTGTCAACTGAAGGCTGAAACGCTCCAGATTGGCTGGGTCAGCGGGTCCTAGCCTCGGTCTCGCTACCCTCTCCGTACCCTCGCCACCCAACACTGCGCTTGCCAAGCTCGGAGCTCGGAGCATCGAGTTCCCAGCCCGGCAGGTCAAGCCATCCGCTCCAGACGCCGAGTCCGGCACTCGCTTTCCCGAGCCTCAAGCCTGGAAAGTCGAGAAAATGACTTGGCGCTCCGAGCCTTCAGCCCGGCTCTCCGAGTTCCAGCCTGGAGGCTTCGAGGTCTGAGCCGAATGCGGCCAGTTCCAGGCTGGGCAGACCGAGTGGGGGACCGATAAAAAACAGAATGGGGGGCGCGCGAACCACCAGTCCCCCAACGAGAATTTTAACGTTGCCC
>JANNOU010000110.1:0-28925 GCA_031399305.1 Leptolyngbya sp. SOY_34_metabat_272 | reverse complement strand
GAGCTCTGAGGATGGCATCCCGAGTTCTACGCTCGGCGATTGGAGGGCAAAGCTCGGACTGCCCAGATGCGGACTCAGGATTTTGAGCAAAAAGCTGTGCAGAAGCACTGATGGTTCCGTCTTGGGAGTGATGAGAGCGGTGTAGTGCCTGCGACACCATAACAGCATCAAAAGACTGGATGAAATCTGTTATGAGTCGCTTGTTCGGGCAACCCGCTTCTTTTTGGATCGCTTCAACCCCTGAAACGGACTACCCGATCCTCACGCAGGATCTAGCGGTGGATGTCGCCATTGTCGGCGCGGGTCTGGTGGGCATCACTGCCGCTAAGCTGCTGAAACAAGCAGGCAAAACAGTTGCGGTGCTGGAGGCTGGGCGGATTTCTACCGGCGTCTCGGGTCACACCACCGCCAAGATTACCTCTCTGCACCAGTTGATTTATGCCGATCTGGTCAAAGCGATTGGCACAGACAAAGCTCGCCTGTATGGAGAGTCCAACCAGGCAGGTCTAGCTCGGGTTGCTGCTTTCGTGCAGGCAGAACAGATTGATTGCGACTTTGAGCGCAAGGACGCTTACACATTTGCTAGCGCTAAGGCTGACTTAGACAAGATTGAAGCAGAAGTGGAGGCTGCGCTGAAGCTAGGCCTGCCTGCGTCCTTGGTCAAAGAAACGGGGCTGCCGTTTGAGATTGCAGGTGCGATTAAGTTTGCGGACCAGGCTCAGTTCCATCCCCGTAAATACATTCTGCACCTCGCCAAAACCATTCAGGGCGAGGGCAGCTACCTGTTCGAGAACACTCGGGTCACCCAGGTTGAGGGCGAAAACCCCTGCCAGATTGTCACCCAAGGCGGACCGACGATCACCGCTCAGGATGTGATTGTGGCAACCAATCTGCCGATTCTGGATCAGGGTTTATTCTTTGCCAAGACCTATCCAGAGCGGTCTTACTTAATTGGGGCTCGGATCGAGCACAGCCAAGATCCGCAAGGGATGTACATCGGCGTCGGCGAAAACTATCGCTCGATCCGCACGACCCCTTACGAAGATGGGCGGCTGTTGATCATTGGCGGCGAGGGACATAAGGTCGGTCAAGTCTCTGATACTGAGGAGCGCTATCTGCGACTGGAAGAATATGCTCGCGCTCAGTTCGGGGTAGCCACCGCCTACCGCTGGTCCACCCAGGATATGGTGTCCTTCGATAAGCTGCCCTACATTGGCAAGCTCACGCCTGTCAACCACCACACCTACGTCGCGACCGGCTTCAGCCTCTGGGGGATGAGCAAATCGGCGCTGTCTGCCATGGTGTTGTCTGATCTGATCCTGGGCATTCCTAATCCCTGGGCTGAGCTTTACGAATCAACCCGTCCCACGCCATTTGTGACGCCACAATCGATCAAGCAAGGGCTCGATGTCGGAATTCACTGGATTGGCGACCGCTTCAAAGGGCTGCTCGATTCACTCGACAGCGTGGGCAAGGGCGAGGGCAAACTGGTCACGGTCAATGGCGAAAAGGTTGCAGCCTATCGGGACGAAACTGGCGCACTGCACCAGGTTTCGGCGGTATGCCCCCATCTCGCCTGTATCGTGGCCTGGAATTCTGCCGAGAAAAGTTGGGATTGTCCCTGTCACGGTTCCCGCTTCAGCTGTGAGGGCAAGATTCTGCAGGGACCTGCTGTGAAGGATTTGAAGCAGTATGATTAGCCTGGTCGCAAGACGCTGGCGAAAAGCTCTGCGAGCCGTTCAATTCTGTGTCTGTTCCCTCTCAGCCAGCGGCTCAGCCGACGCCTTCTGCGCGCTCTGATTGGACCTATGTGTCTGGGGTAGGCGGCTACTCGGTTCTAGATACCGTTCTGCAGCTTTGGTTGATTTACTTCTTTGTGCCGCCGCCAGAGCGCGGCAGCCCGTTGGTCGATGCCCAGACCTTTGGGCTGGCGGTGTGGGTCGGTCGGTCGGTCGAAGCTCTGGCCCATCCAGCGGCAGGCTTTGTCTCTGACCGTTGGGGCAAGCCTTGGCGTCTGATGTTAGCCGGTGCGCTGGCGTTTGGCCTGGGCAGCACTGCGCTCTTTTGGCTGCCTGAGGCCGGGCAGACCCTACAAAATCGCCGCTTGCTCTTTGCCCTGCTGCCACTGGCGCTGATCGGTCAGGCCACTTACGCTGTGCCCTATCTGGGCTTGCTGCCCAAGCTGGCGCTCGACCCTCAGCGTCGGCTGGAACTCAGCAATGCCCAGGCTCTGATCATTCTGGTGGGCGTGTTAGTGGGGCAGGTGGGATCGGGGGTTGCTCTCAACGCGCTGGGCAACAACCTGCCCCTGACCGTGACCATTTTTTTCGGTGCGGCTATGCTGCTGCTGTGGCTGCCCTGGCTGACCATTCGCAACTTGGCAACCGATGGGGCAGACCAGCCGTTTTCGCCGCGCGAGTTGCTAGCCATTGTGCAGCGCAACCCCGGCTTTCGGTCGATTGTGGTGGCTCAGGGCTTGTTCTGGTGGGGATTTAACCTAGTGCGCTCGGTCGTGATTTACGAGGTGACGGTCCTGCTCGGGCGACCGGAAGCGGAGGTAGCGTTCTATTTGGGCGGCATCTTTCTGGTGACCCTGCCCTCGCTGGCGGTGACTCGCGTCTTGGTGAGCCGTCTGGGCAAACGGCGTCTGATGCTGGTGGCTACTGGCCTGTTTGCGGTGCTTTTCCCGCTGCTATCCACGATTGGCATGAGCGTTGGCCCCCTGTCGGCACCGGTTTGGGCCTGGCTGCTACTCGCGAGCAGCGGTTTCCCCTTGGCAATTCTTTCGGCAATTCCCAACGCCATGGTGGCTGATGAAGTAGACCGAGATGCGCAGGCAACGGGTCAGAATAAAGCCGCTTTGTTTTTTGGCATGCAAGGGCTGATCGTTAAGCTGAGCGCAGGGTTGGCAGGGGCGCTTTTAGGCTACCTGTTAGCTCAGTTCGGCTACTCCCAAGTGCAGCCCCTGGGCATTCAGTTGGTGGGGCCAATCAGTGGCCTCTTGATGTTGGGAGCCCTGTTTGCTTACTCTACCTATCCCCAGTCAGGCGATGCTGGTTCAGCAGCATCTCCAAAAACATAAAGACGGCAGGAGGATACAGGGCCGAGGCCAGCACGGCAACGCCAATGCTGCGCTCCAACGGGACGGGCAACTGACAAACCTGAACGCCAGCGGGAATCGGCTCGGCAGCCAGGCGAGGGATAATGGCAGCCCCCAGTCCCTGGGCAACCATGCTGACTCGGGTGGAATCTTCTCGAATTTGGTAAGCGACAGTCAATGAGACGCCACAGCTCTTCAAATAGTGGTTCAGTCGGGTGTACCAGATATTGCCCGGAGCCTCAGAAATCAGGGGGTAGGCGGCCAATTCTTCCCAGCTCAGGGTTTGTCCCTGCCGAGTGGCGCTGGGGGGAAGCAAAGCCACATACTCATCTTTGAGAAGCTCGTGGGTCTCAAACTCCTCGCCGTTTTGGCTGTCGGTAAAGCCCAGATCAATTTGGTGATCTTTTAGCGCTTGTTTGACGGCTTCAGAGTCCGCGTAATCAGTAACATTGACCGTGACTTGAGGAAAACGCTCACAAAACTGAGCGACCACGGGCGGCAAGAGATAGGTGCCGACGCTGCGAAACACTCCCACCCGCACCCGTCCCCCCTGCGAACTGCGATGAGCCGCAGCCAAGTCTACTAGCTCCGCTAAGGTCTTCAGGACTTGCTGGGCCGAGCCGAGGATCGCTTCGCCGACCGGCGTTAAGGTGGCCCCACTGCGACTGCGGGTAAGCAGAACGACGCCTAATTCCTCTTCTAAGGTGGCAATGGCGTAGCTCACAGCTGCCTGGGAAATCCCGAGCTCTAGGGCTGCCTCACCGAAGTTGCCACAATTGGCAATGGCAACAAAGGTCCGCAGATGTGAGGGGTTGATCCGGCTCTGTTTCAGGTCAGCCATCGGCGGTTGGCGTTCTTGCTGCGACCATCCCGAGCTGCCTGGGACGATGGCGCTTCCCCAGGATTATTGAGGCTGGGTTCCGGGCTGAAAGGTGTCAGGAGATACTTTTTCAACTTTTCTGATATTTCAGATTCGATTGCCTTGTGGATTCCTGCGCGCGCCCAACCTAAATTGATCATCAGCTCGTCTTCGCATCCTGTCCCGCAGAATTTTGCAAGATGCCGAGCAAACTATTCCGTTCGTCCTAGAGAAGCATGAATAGACAGAATCTCAACTCGATTGGCACTGGCAAGACCTATATTGTAGGCGCTGGGATTGCTGGGCTTTTAGTTGCAGATGCTCTCAATGAGCTTTACAAACAGACATTCGTCAATCAGCCCTTGCCAGCGATCGAAGTCATCGACCAAGCCCCTCAGGTTGCTGACAAGCTGACCAAGGGTAATGGGCGCAGCATGTCGGTTACCGAAGGGCTGATCGCAGCCGGAACCAGCCAAGCGGAACTAGAAATCGCTTTTAGCACACCTGTGGCTCAGGGAGGAATGCTATACCCAGAATGGAGTCCCACAGAAGCTGACCAGCAGGCGATTGCCGCTTACATCCGTGGGGCAGGTGTCTCGGTCCAACAGCGAGCCTTACTCTTAGAACGTCATACTTCTTTGAAGGACGCAGAAACCGCCGCCCTGCAAAGAAAAAATGATGCCTTGCTACGATTCGGGTTTGCTAATTTTGAACTGTGGCGAGAATTTGCCCGCAATAACCCTGAGATCGCGGCCAAAGCAGGTTTGCAGATGGATCTGAAATTCAGGATCTATGAATGTCCCGATGCCGCTGCCCGCGCTCATCGAGAAGTGGCACACCTGAATCGGATCGGCGCAGAGTTTGGTGATGATGGCTGCGGGCAATTGCTCAGCTATCTAGAGGTGATCGCGCTCGATCCGTCGCTGCAGCCGTACTTTGCCAGCAAGCTGGATGACGCGGGAGAATTCCATGGCTATATTACTCAGCAACCCGGTGGTGTGGTGCACGGTGGCATCCTGGCCCAAGAGTTGGAACAGAAATTGAGGGCCTCTGGCAATGTGACTTTCACGCTGAACCTGACAGTCCAGGGCATTGAGCGAGATTCCCTGGGTCGGATTATTCGGTTAAAGGTGCTTCAAAATGGGACAGAGATAGCAATCGGTTCAGCCCAGGATCAATTCGTTTTTGCCACTGGCAATGATTTTGTGTTGAGGCAGGCGGATATTACAGCCCAAACGATTTTTCCTGTGGCGGGCACAACAATCACCATTTCAGTTGATGAAGCGGCTGTTCGCCAAGCAATCCCGTTCTCTCGTAAATCTTGGAAACAAGACGGGGTGGGTCCTCTGGTGATTAGCCCGACTTTTAGGCCCAGTGACGAGTTTCTGGAGTTTCTAGATACCGTTGTCGCTGCGACCTTCAACCCAGGCACGCCAGAGGTTCAAGCGCTGGAGTTTTTCAGTCGCGAGTTTGTTACGACGTTTGATGCTGAAACATTTGACTTGAGGAGCATTGACCCGCGCTGGCTTGAGTCCTTCAACCCTAACTGGATGGGTCCTAAGGCCGGTCGCTGGGAAATTCGGGTTGGGGGGCTAAAGTTTTACCCTGGTCAAGAGAGGGCACTCGATCTGGAGCACCCAGGTGCGCAATGGGCTTTGCGGGAGCAGGTGAGAAAAGCGATGGAGTTTATGCCAGAACTGATGGCCCATGTTTTAGAACGGGATCTCACACTGCTTCGAGATGCCAACGGCAACCTCGTTGATCGAGTCACCGCTGAGGACGTTGCTAAACTCCAACCTTGGGTGGGCGCAAGACCAATGTATAACCACGGTATGGCAGCGGTCGGAGCTTTCTGTGAAAATGGCTTTTTGATCACGGGTACGGGCTCTTGGGGCATGGCGTGTGGGTTGGGCAATGCTGCGATCGTCAGCCAATTGCTCGTCGGTGTTCCCAAGTCCGGGATCCGGATTGGCAGCATAGCTTCTCACTGGGTTGCAGACTACCTAGAACAGGTCGAGCCCTCACAAGTCAAAAGTCAAACTTCAGCGGGGTTGTGCGGGGCGGCCGGTCACCGATGATTCTGTACTCCCACCTGCTGACACATGGCCAGTACTGGGCAGGTTGAACAGCACGGCAACTGCCCGGTGCAAATATGCTTGCCAAAGGGAACCAGCAACCGATTAATCTCAATCCAGTAAGCGCGCGGCAGCTGGGTTTCCAGGGCGGTGATGGTTTTCTCTGGGGTTTTGGTGTGGACATAGCCCCAGCGATTGGTGACCCGATGCACATGAATATCGACGCTGATATAGGGCTGAGCGCAGGCAATTCCCAGAGTGAGATGGGCGCATTTTGGCCCCACGCCATTGAAGGACAGCAGGATCTCCGCATCGCAGGGCAAAACGCCAGCATGCTCAGCCACGACTTGGCTGGCGATCGCATGAATCTGCTCGGCTTTGCGCTCGTGGAAGGTGCTCTCGACAATCAGTTGATCGATTTCAGCAGGCGTTAAACGGCTGACCTCAACTGGAGTCCGGGCACGCGCCAACAGACGGCGCGAGACAGGCAAGCTGACTTCATCGTAGGTCCGGATCGAGATGATACAAGCCACCAGCTGCTCGAAGGGTGAATTGTAACCCGCCTCCGCGAGCGCGAACATCGCAGCCTTAGGATACGGCTGGACAGCTGCACGAACGCGATCGATTACGCGGTCAATGTCAAAGGGATGCTTTAAATTCATCGTGAAACAGATTCAGCATTGGTCTCGACCAGTTCCCGTATGACGGCTTCGAGGCTGCGGGGTTGCCAGCCCAGCTCACGGCGAGCCTTGTCGGCTTTGACGCGCACTAGGCGGTCATAGAGGTAGTGGACCCGTTCGCGGCTGGCGGGGGGTTGCCAGCGCAAGGTGCGTCCGATTGGTTCCAGGAGCAAGCCCAGGGCTCGCACCAGCGGCTCCGGCAACTCGTAGCGGGGAGCCGGGACGCCGGAATACTGAGCCAGAGCCTGGAACAGCTCGCGGGTGGTCAGTTCGCCGGCGGACAGGATATACGCTGCGCCTGCTAGTCCGTGTTGCGCGGCCAGGATCATGCCCTGGGCTAGGTCGTCCACGTGGACAATGCCGGTTAACCGCTCGCTCCCCGCCAGAAGCTTGAGCTTGCCCTGGAGGAAACGCTGGAGGATCGGGCCGAAGTGCGGGTCACCGGGGCCGAAGATGCCCGACGGCATCACGCTCACGGCCCAAAGCCCCTGCGCGGCGAACTCGTCTACCAGGCGTTGTGCCTGCAGTTTGGTGCGGTCGTAGACCGAGGAGTAGCCGACCTGGGTGCGTAGGTAGGTTTCGTCGATTGCCTGTCCGCGCGTGTCGCCGAACACGCCAATCGTGCTGCAATAGACCAGCTTGGCCACTCCGGCTGCCTGAGCCATCTCCAGCACGGCGCGGGTGCCCTCGACATTGACCCGTTCCATCTCAGCGGCGTTGACAATGCCGATCTCCACGTAGGCAGCCGTGTGGAAGACGGTCTCGACCCCGGTCATCGCCTCGCGCAGGACAGCGCGATCCGTGAGGTCGCCTTGGATCAGCTGAGGCGTGACTGTGGCCAGCGACCGCAGATCGCTGGTGGGACGCACCAGGCCGATGACTTCGTCGCCCCGCGCCAGCAGCCTGCGCACCAGATGGCTGCCGGTGAAGCCATTGGCGCCGGTTACCAGGGCTTTCATAGGGCTTTTTCGTAGACGCGGTAAGTCTTGTAGACTTTAGCGCCCGAGGCTTCGATCAGTTTGCGCGAGGGCCAGTTGTCTTCCCAGATCCAGGAGAGTTCGGCGCGGCGGTATTGTTTGCCCCCCTGGCCGCCTTCGGTGAGCAGCAGGTAAATCAGCGCCAAGGGCACCATTTTGCGGCGGTACTCGGGCAGGGAGGCGATCAGCATCACCCGCGCTTGGTCAATGAACTGGCGATACCAGAGAAACTTGAGCTTGCCCCACCAATCCAGCCGCCCGTTGAGATGCCGCAGAACCAGGTTGTAGTCAGGAATGCTGATGATCGTGCCGACCAGCTGGTGGTCTTTGGCCGGATCTTCTGCCACCCAAACCCCGTTGGGGTCGAGCAAGCTACGCAGTTGTCGGGCCTGGTTCAGGAACTCGGCTTCGGTGGGCGGGCTGTAACTCCAGGCCCAGCCTCGGCCCGCGTAACTGCCAATCGAGAGCTGATGCAGCTGCCGACAGTCGGCCTCATACTGCGCAGGGTCGGCGTGAATGCGGCGGAAGTTCAGGCCCGACTTGGCGGCGACGTCATAGCCGCGCTTGAGCACCTGGGTGGGCGCGATGTCTAGGTCCATCAGGTAGGCCACGGCGTCTTTGCCGGTGTGCCAGCCCAGCGTTTCTAGAAATTGCGGATAGTAGGGCGGGTTGTAGGCCGTGTTGAACATCGGCAGGTGGTCAAAGCCCTCCACCAGAAACAGACAGCGCTGGTCGGTGGACAAATTGATTGGCCCGCGCACCAGGGTCATGCCGCGCTCGCGTAACCACTGCTGCGCGGTTTCTAGCAGGGCTTGGGCGACGGCTAGGTCTTCAATGCACTCAAAAAAGCCGAACAGGCCGATCTGGAGCTGCTCGGACTCGATCAGCCGCCGATTGATCGCAGGCACGATGCGCCCGACCACTTGACCGTCGCGCACGGCCAGGAAGCGTTCTAGTTCGCCGTAGGCGAAGAAGGGGTTGTCTGGGGCAAAGTTCTCAGCCACGCTGCTGCGCAGGGGAGGCACCCAATGAGGGTCGCCGTGATAAATGCGGTCTGGCAGATCTAGGAACGCCTGTTGATCTTGGGGCGTGGCGACCTGGCGGATTTCGATCTGGCTGCGGACGGCTGGCATGGACAGGGGTGGGGCTGATTCATTGGCCCTGATTGTACCGTCTGCTCTGCGCTTTGCCTTCGAACCGGTTGCGGCTTTGGGGTTCAAGCTTGGCGCGAGGGGGACTGATGCGCTTGAGGCTGAGGTATTCAGCCCGCAGCTTCGTGGGTTTGGCTCTCAGCCTCAAGCGCTGAGCAATTTTCTCGACTCGCCGGGTTCTGAACTCGGTCGGTCAAGCTTTTTGCTCGAGCTTCCGCGCGGCGAGCTTCAACTGCCGGGTCTTTGGCTTCAGGCGGCGCGCCAGGAACCCGACGCTCCAGCCTCCCAGCCTCCAACCCTGAGCAATTTTCTCGCCCATCCGAGCTTGGGGCTTGCCTCCCCCAGCGGGGAGGCGCTGGGTCAGGGCTATGGGATTGTGAGGCTCGCGTGCGCGGTCTAAATGCTGAGTCACGAGGCTGCGAACCTCGTGACTCAGTTTCCCCGGCTCGATGACGGGGCAGTTCACCCACCCAAGGTCAGAGCCTGCATCGAAGTTCTTTTGGTTGGGGTCTACGGTTGATTGGGGTGTTGGTTGGGGTTGGGGTATTGGGTGGGGTCGATGCGGCGGCTCAGCTTCGTGCGCTCCAGCCGCTGGATGGCAATTTCTAAGCTTCGCTTCATGCGGGTGAACGCGGTGGCGATGCTGCCGACCTCATCCTTGGCCGTTTGCTCGAACTCTGCCTCTAGGTCGCCCGTGCTCACCGCCTCTGCGGTCTGGGCCATGCGGTTCAGAGGGCGGACCACATAGCGCTTGAGCCAGGAATTGACCAGGAAGATCACAGCGGCGAAGATGAGACCCACAATCCCCATGATGAACACGAAGGATTGCCGGGCGCTCTGAATCACGGCACTGGTGGGCACCGAGATGATGTGAGCGCCGATCACCTGGTTGAGCGGCCAGTTAAAGCCGTTCTCTGCGCCGTACTGCTGAATCATCCCCTTGGGGGCCGCCTCGGGCGTGCTGTGGCAGCGTAGACAGGCGGCCTTTTTGATCCGGATCGGACGAGCAATATAAAACAGTTCCATGCCTGGATAGGATCGGAAGCCGCGCAACTCCTTGAGATCCTGCTCGGTTTTGAAGCGCGTCACCAAATTCGTCTCAAAGGCATCGGCTTTATCGCGCAGGTTGGTCGGATCCAGCATGGCGTCCTTGAAGTACAGCTCCCGGTAGCCGGGTTTGGTGCGCAGGATTTCAAAGGTCTCGACCGCAGCGTAGGAGGGAACCGTCTGGACGACGAACTCAGACTCTGGCTGATTCACAAGCTCTTGGGTCACCTGAGCATTGGTGTACTCGCGCACTGAGTTGATCGAATCGATCAAGATCTCAGCTTTGGAGCCGATCTCATTCTGGGCGTTGCTATTAAGGATCGTCGATAAGACGAAACCGCTCACGGCAACTGCGCCCAAAAATACCAAGAGCAGTAGCAGGGTAAATTTTCTAGCTAGCTTGAGGTTGCTCAAGACAGATTCAATTCGCTTTAACATTGATCCCTCCGGGATGAAGATCTCTAGGATGGCGAGCGGTGGGTAGAGAATGCGGGTCGGGATGCAGAGATATTCCTTATTATTCTAGGCTTCAGGCCTACAGCAAAACCAGATTTTTGCATCTAGCGCTAGCGGTCATATGACCTTATCTGACCTTTTCGGACCTGACTTTGTGAAGTCTGCAGCCGCTTGAAATCCAGGCCCGTCATGCCATACGAGACCTGGCATCCTAACGATCCCGCTTCCCTTCTCCGCCCAATGGCTGGGTGTTTCCGGACCATTACAGACCTGTTCGCCAAAGTTCAATAGAATTCTCTTGCAATCAGTACCGACCTTTTAAGACGTTTTCGTATTGCCAAGACTTTGGGTAAGCGATTAGTTTAGTTACAGGGTCAAGCGAGACCCAAACACAGCAAACACAGCCAACCAAAACGGAGTACACCATGTCTAAAGTAACCGCACTTCAGTTCCTGAGCGAAGCCTACACCAACCCTTCTTTGAAGACGCAGATCGAACAAGTTAAGACCACCGGCGACCTGCTGAAAATCGCTAAGGGACAAGGTTACGACTTCACCGCTGACGAAGTGAAGGCCGCTGCTGAGACTGCTAAGTCTGGTGAGCTGTCTGAAGATGAGCTAGAAGCCGTTGCTGGTGGCAAGGGCGGCAAAAAGAGCTCGAGCGGCAGCAGCTTCTTCTTCGGTGGCGTCTCCTCACAGGCGATTGATGCGAACGTTCGGATCCAAGAGAACGCTCTGGAGTTCCTCGGCTTCATCGGCGCTCTGGGCGCTTAAGCGCTTTGGTCGGAGGTTAGCGCTTGCTAGCTAACCTCTGACTCAGAGACTACACGGTCGACACTGGGTAATCGGAGCAGCCTCGCCGTTATGGCGAGGCTTCCTTCAAGAAGTCAATTAGAGGCTTCAATTTTGGAGAGTGGCAATGTCTAAGGCTAAAGCACTAGAGTTTTTCAACCAGGCAGCTGAGAATCCTGCTTTGCAGAAGCGGTTGCAACAGGCTCAAGCCCCCGCAGATTTCTTGAATATTGCTAGAGAGCAAGGCTACAGCCTCACGCTTGAAGACCTGAACGCTGCAACCTTAGCCATTGAGTCCGAGCAATTTGAAGATAAGGAGTTAGACCCAGTCGCCGGGGGCCGTCTGCTCGACAAGCTGGGCAAAGGCTTTTCTAACTTGTTTTCCTAACCCCTGTGAGGATTGACGATGTCTGAGGTGAGCGCACTACAATTCCTGGCTCAAGCCATAGAAGACCCTGCGTTGCAGAAAAGGGTTCAGCAGGTGGAAACCCCCGAACAGCTGCTCGCTATCGCTCAAGAGCAGGGCTATGACGTCAGCCACGAAGACATGGTAGCGGCGACTGGGCTGTTTAAGGCTGGGGAATTATCTGACGAAGATCTGGAGTTGGTAGTCGGCGGCGGCGTAGCCCAAGACGCTTTTAACGCAATTTTGGAAGCCAGCCGGATCGGTGCGCCTCGACGGACCTTCCGAGCCATCTTAAAAGTTTTCAATCGTAGTCTCAACTTTCTGGAGTCTATTGCAGAGCTAGGAATTTGAGGGCGTGGGTCAAAAGCCCTCTGCTTGCCTGCTCACCAACGCTCACCAACGCTCGGTCACTCTATTCCCGAACACCTGAGGGTAAGCCATGTCTCAGATTGTCTCGATTCATTCGTTCCGGGGCGGAACCGGCAAGTCCAACACAACCGCAAACCTGGCAGCCATGATTGCGGGCTTCGGCAAGCGGGTCGGCATCATCGACACCGACATCCAATCGCCAGGCATTCACGTCCCCTTGGGTCTGGATGAAGAGAGAATCCATCGCACCCTGAACGACTACCTCTGGGGCCGCTGCAGCATCGAAGAAGCTGCTTATAACGTCAGCCCGCCCCAGGTCACGCAGGCAAAGGGCAATCTGTTTCTGGTTCCCTCCAGTATCAAGCCCAGCGAAATCGCCCGCATCCTGCGCGAAGGCTACAACGTCCGCCTGCTCAACGACGGCTTCCGCAAGCTGGTGCGCGCGCTCAACCTGGACTACCTGTTCATTGACACCCACCCCGGCATCAACGAAGAGACTCTGCTCTCGATCACGATTTCCAACACTTTGATCATCATTCTGCGCCCCGACCGCCAGGACTTTCAGGGAACCGCCGTCACCGTCGAACTCGCCCGCAAGCTGAAGGTCCCCAAACTGTTGCTGGTGGTCAATCGCGTCCTGACCAGCTTCGATTTCAACGCCGTTCGTCGGCAAGTCGAAACCACCTACAACGCCACCGTCGCTGGCATCTTGCCCAACTGCGACGAGATGATGCAACTCGCCAGCAGCGACCTCTTCTACTTGCGCTACCCTGACCACCCGCTCAGCCACGAGCTGCGCAAAGTCGCCGATCAGATCCACAAAGTGGACGAGAAACCCCAAGACACTTCCGTCTTCGCCAAATTCAGATGGCCAGGTCGCTGACGACCGAGCATGCGAGGCAAGCGCCACCCATGAACCTGCAGGAATTTCGTTCCAGTGTTCTTGAAGCTTACGGTGCCAACCCGTCCCAGCGGCAGGAACTGCTGGCCTACAACGAAAACCGCTTCGACCATCACAGCCTGACCTTCCTACCGCAGTTTCCCTTAATGCCTGAGCCCCATGTTTGGGCCTGGGAGCAGTACGCCGCTGCGGCCCAAGCTGTTGGGGTATTTGAGGCCTTAAAACAGCCGCTGGTCCAATTGCAATTCCCGATCCGCGAAGGCATCAGCCAAACCGCCGCTTACCAGGCTGCGACTCGCAAGGGTCTTTGGGTCGATGCCGAGGACGGCACGACCGGCCTGAGCCTCCAACAGCCTGATCAATTGCAGCTCAAGCTGCATCAAAGTTTGGCAGGCCCGATCCCCGTGTTGATCGCCGCAGATCGGGAGGATTTCGTCGCCCTGGTGCAAGCGCTGACCCTGCGCAATGAACCCAAGCCCGTTCCTGATTCGATGGGCGCTTGCATGATCGCCGGTTTCAATAACTGGGACCGGGTTTACCAGTACCGCCAACGCTGGGAAGCCGAACATCCGACTGACTGCTCCGAGGCCGACTGGGCCAAAGAGTTTCAGCGGTTCATCGCTCAAAAATCGCTCTATCAAGACCGGTTCATCCTCCTGAGCAGCGGTCCCTACAGCGCAGTAGCGGCTGCCGATCTGGGGCTTTCGGCGGGCGAGTGGCAACGCCTTTCGCTGGCCATCCGTCTGGAGCACGAATGCACACATTATTTCACCCGCCGTCTGTTCGCCTCCATGCGCAACAACTTGCTGGATGAATTGATCGCAGATTACCGAGGCATGGTGGCAGCGACGGGCTGTTATCGAGCCGATTGGTTCCTGCGCTTCTTGGGTTTGGACGCGTTCCCTGCAACCCGCCCAGGAGGCAGATTGCACAACTACCGAGGTCAGCCCCCTCTCTGCGCAGGGGCTTTTGAAGTTCTCAAAGCGCTGGTGAAGTCTGCTGCTGAAAATCTGGAGCGCTTTGACCGCAATCACGCAGACGAGTTGGCCAGGCCCGATGAACAAGCGCTGATGTTAATTGCCCTAACCCATTTAACCCTTGAGGAGCTCGCTTCACAGGAGTCAGATTTTCGCATTCAAATGGTTTTCAATGACTTGCGAAAAAACTCTTTGTGCCGTGCTTGTGTTGCAACCCAGTAGCTCGAAGTGACTCCAATGAACTCCTGTAGCAGAACAAAAGGTAGTTAAGCCATGACGGAAGTTTTACTTAGGGAATTGAGCAACAGCGACATCGATTGGATCATCACAGCGGGCCATCGGCAAGAGGTGAGTGAGGGAGCCATCCTGATCCAGCCCGACCAACCGGTCGAGCAGCTGTACATCATTCTGGAAGGGAGTCTCACAGCGGGCATCGCTCAGGCACAAGGTGATGATCCTCTGGCCTTGGCGTTCTCCGCACTCTCCGGCAGTGAAACCTCAGAGCGGGAGATCGCCCGCCTAGCCAGCGGCGAAGTCATTGGTGAAGAGTGCGTTCTGGGCAATCGCCCCGCCTCGTTCCTAGTGCGGGCGCTGCGCAAATCACTGGTGCTGGCGGTGCCGCGTCAGCAGCTAATTGCCAAACTGCAACAGGATATTAGTTTTGCCGCCCGTTTCTATCGAGCGATTGCCGGTCTGCTGTCTGACCGCTTGCAGTATATGGTCAGCGAGCTGGGCAATAGCCGCTTCGCGCAAGGCTCGCCGATCCGGGAAGTGCTGTTCGTATTCGGCGAGTTGAGCGACAGCGACCTCGACTGGCTGATCACCGCAGGCCAGCGGGAGAAAATTCTCGCCGGCACACCGCTCATTCAGAAGGGCCGACCGGTCAATGGCCTGTACATCCTCCTGGATGGTGCGATGGCCGTTTCGGTCTCGGATGAGGATCAAAATCCTCTCGCCCTGGCCTTTGCTTCCCTAGAAGGCGGCGAAGCACAAGGCCGCGAGATCGCTCGCCTGTTGCAGGGCGACATCGTGGGCGAAATGCATTTTGTCGACGCCCGCCCTCCGGCGACGACGGTGAAGGCACTAAAAGACTCACTGGTTCTCATGATCCCCCGGCAGGACTTGAACGTGAAGCTGGAACAGGATGTAATTTTTGCCTCCCATTTTTATCGGGTGCTGGGCATTTTGATTGCGGATCGGCTGCGCGGGATGGCCAGTCGATTGGGCTATGGCAGACGGGTCTATTCCAGTGATCAGACGCTCAATAATGAAGTCAAATATGCCGACGAACTCGACTTCAAAACCCTGGACAGCCTCACCTTAGCAGGCAACCGGTTCAATTGGATGTTAATGCGTCTCAATGTGAAAGATGCTTGAGGATTTTATTCCTTGAGCGAGTACACTCTGGGCGCATTCTTAACTGTCAAATAGTCAAATTCGAGCAGCAGCAAATTCAATATTTAGGGTAACGGCAGATGACTCAAGGACGCAACTTATTTCGCGAGGAATCATTAGAGCGTTTATCGTCTCCTGAACGTCTCGATCAACTCATGCAGGTGGTCGGCCCTAAAGCCTGGCTGCCATTGGCCACCCTGGGTAGCTTGGTGGTCGCCGCCGTAATCTGGAGCATTGTCGGGCGCATTCCCCTGACCGTAGATGGTCAGGGGGTACTGATCCGTCCGCGCAAGGTGGTGCAATTTCAAGCGCCGGTCGAAGGGCAGTTGCGAGAAATTAAAGTGCGGGCTGGGGAGGCGATCCGCAAGGGTCAGGTGCTGGCCACTATAGATCAGAGCGCACTGCGCCAACAGCTCGAACAAGAGCGCAGCAAACTGGCTCAATTTCAAGCGCAGGATCGCGACGCCAGTTCCTTGCAAGGACAGCGCAATGATCTAGACACACAGACCCTTCAGCAGCAGCGCCAGACCCTACGGCAAAGCCTACAGGCAACCCAGGACGTCTCGCCGATCCTGAGAGAGAAAGGTCTGCTAGCCATCCAGGAGAATCGTCGGAATCTGCGGCAACGCGTGAATGCATTTCGCGAACTAGTCCCAACCCTGAAGCAACGCTGGGATAGTCGCCAGAAGCTGTTCGAACAGGGGGCGGTTCCGGCGGATACTGTGCTCCAGGCGCGGCAGGACTATCTGGGCAGTCTTACCAACATCGCAGACGCAGAATCACAGCTCAAGCAACTGGATGTCCAGGAAGCCGATGCGCAGCGGCAATATCTAGAAAATCTGAGCGCTATCACCAATCTTCAGGCCCAACTGCGAGAGCTTGACAGCAAAGCTGCCTCCCTCGCTCAGCAGGATCTAGAAACAGGAACCAGCCGCAAAAATCAAATCGAGGAAGTTCAGCGTAATATCGCCCGTATGGAGTCGGAGCTCAAGGGCACCAGCACGATTGTCAGCGAGTATGATGGCCGCGTTCTCGAAATCGCTGCGGTGCCAGGTCAGGTGCTGAGTTCAGGTTTGCGCTTAGGAACCATCGATGCAGAAGATCCGAACGGTAAACTGGTCGGAGTCACTTATTTCTCGATTGCCGACGGCAAGCAGCTCAAGCCGGGAATGGCGATTCAAGTGACGCCTAGCACAGTCAAACGCGAGCGATTTGGTGGCATTATCGGCTCAGTAACCACGGTGTCCCCCTTCCCAGTGACGGCTCAAGGGGCGGCTGTGTTGGTGGGCAATGAAGACTTGGTCAGAAGCCTGATGCCAGAAAGCCGGGGCGCTCAAGTGGAGGTGCTGGCTGAACTGAAAGAAACTTCGGCCAATTTTAGCGGCTACCAGTGGTCTTCTTCCAGTGGACCGCCTTTGAAAATCTCGCCGGGAACCACGACCCAAGTGCGCGTCACCATCGGGGAGCAGGCTCCGATTAGCTACGTCCTTCCGCTCCTAAAATCTGTGACCGGCATCTATTGATAACGATTAATGACCAGCTCCCAGCAAATCGTTAACTCCTAAGCGGAGGTTGATTGATAACATGGCAGTTGCCTTTGTTCCGAAGCTGCTCAAGTTCGGTAAAGCCACACGAGCGAAAACGCCCACGGTATTGCAGATGGAGGCGGTGGAATGCGGTGCCGCCGCCCTGGCCATTATCCTCGGTTACTATGGTCGAATTGTACCGCTGCCCACCCTACGTCAAGATTGCGGCGTCTCGCGAGATGGCAGCAAAGCTTCCAGTGTCTTGAAGGCTGCCCGCACCTATGGCATGCAGGCCAAAGGCTTAAAGAAGGAGCTAGGCGATCTCAAGGAATTACGGTCTCCCTACATCGTCTTCTGGAATTTCAACCATTTTTTGGTGGTTGAGGGTTTCGGTGAGGACCAGGTCTATCTCAACGACCCAGCCACCGGCCCCCGAACCGTGTCCCATGAGGAATTTGATGAGGCTTACACAGGCGTCATCCTGGTCATGGAGCCAGGGCCTGAATTCAAGCGAGGCGGCCGTAAACCCGGCCTCCTCTCAGCCTTGGGGCGACGCCTGACCAACGCCAAAGGAGCCGTGATCTTCTGTCTGTTGGCTGGGCTGTTGCTGACTATCCCCCGGCTGGCAGTGCCGACTTTCACGCAAGTTTTTGTCGATGAAATTTTGGTTCAGGATCGGCAGGATTGGCTGCGTCCTCTGCTGATTGGCATGCTACTTACGGCTGTGCTCGGAGGGATCCTGGCGCGACTGCGCTTGCACTATTTGCGTCGCCTGATGCTGAAATTGTCGATTGGCATGTCGGGCCAATTCCTCTGGCATACCCTGCGCCTGCCGGTGGGGTTCTATGCCCAGCGGTTTGCGGGGGAAATCAGCAGCCGCGCCCAGCTCAATGACAAGGTGGCCGAAATTCTGTCTGGACAACTCGCCACCACGGTCATCGACACGCTGATGATGGTCTTCTATGTCCTGCTCATGCTCCAGTACGACTGGGTGTTGACCGCGATTGGCGTCTCGTTTGCGTTGGTCAATTTCATCGCCCTGCAATCGCTCTCGCGCACGAGAATCGATGCCAGTATGCGCTTGGCGCAAGAGTTCGGTAAAGTTTCTGGCGTAGCGATTGGCGGCATCCAGACCATGGAAACGGTCAAGGCGTCTGGCTTGGAGTCCGACCTATTTTCCAAGTTCGCCGGTTACTATGCCAAGGCGATCAATGCGCAGCAGGAATTGGGGTTGCAGAGCCAATGGTTGTCCACCCTGCCCTCGTTGCTGACCGCATTAACCACCGCAGCCGTGATCGCCGTCGGCGGCTTACGCGTGATTGATGGCAGCCTTACGATCGGCATGTTGGTGGCCTTCCAGGGCCTGATGGGCGGCTTTTTGGGGCCGGTGAACAATTTGGTGAGCTTCGGCAGCACGCTCCAGGAATTGGAGGGCGATTTGAGCCGCCTCGACGATGTGCTGCAAAACCCAGTCGATCCCGAAACCAAGCGGCAGGATTCTTCGCAGTCTATTGCCATTGATTCGTTCCGTCTACACGGAGCGGTTGAGCTGCGCAACGTCACCTTCGGTTACAACCGCCTAGAAAGTCCGCTGATTGAAAACTTCAATCTCACGCTCAAGCCAGGACAACGGGTAGCGCTGGTAGGCAGCAGCGGCTCCGGCAAATCGACCCTCGCAAAACTCGTCTGTGGGCTCTACGAACCCTGGTCGGGTGAGATCTGCTTCGATGGCCGACCCCGCAATCAGATTCCGCGCCAGGTACTAGCCAACTCCCTGGCCATGGTCGAGCAGGATATCTTCCTATTCGCCGGGACGGTGCGGGCCAACCTGACCCTGTGGGACGACACCGTGCCCGACAGCGATCTGGTCCGAGCCTGCCAAGACGCTGCTATCCACGATCTGGTGTTGTTGATGCCTGGGGGCTACGACGCCGAGCTGATCGAAGCTGGAGCCAACATCAGCGGCGGTCAGCGGCAGCGCCTGGAAATCGCGCGGGCCTTGGTGCGCAATCCCTCAATCCTGGTGCTCGACGAAGCGACCAGCGCCCTCGACGCCGAGACCGAGCTGATCATTGACCGCAACCTGCGCCGACGCGGTTGCTCCTGCGTGGTGGTAGCACACCGCCTGAGCACGATTCGCGATTGCGACGAAATCATCGTCTTCGAGCACGGGCGGGTGGTGCAACGGGGCAGCCACGAGGAACTGAGCCAGCAGCCGGGACCCTACGCCAATTTGATTCACACCCAGGAAGCCGCTGCCCAGCAGGCGGAGGAATAGACCATGCTTGACCTATACGACAGTAAGAAAAATCTGTACGAGCAGCGACGCCGGGTCAAGGGCAACGAACCGGTGCGGCTCGACGATCCCCAGGCCGTCTGGATGATCCAGTCCGGTTCGCTGGCGCTGTTCACCGTGACTCTCAAAGATGGTCAGCCCGAAGGCTCCCGCCGCTACCTATTCAGCCTCAATGCTGGCGAGGCTTTGTTCGGCGCTGAGCCCCACCCAGAGCCAGACGGCGGCTACACTCGTGCCCTACTCGCCGTCGCCCTTGAGGAGTGCGAACTGCGACAGGTGCCCCTCAGCTATCTGGGCCAACAGGTCGCCAGCACCGATGCCGACAACATTGCCAGGCTGGAGCGCTGGATTGATCAGTTGGGCTCTAGCCTAGTGCACTTTGCGCCCTCAACCTTGAGCAGCGTTCAGGCAGCGGGCAATCACTACCTCTCGTTGATCGAGGGGCAAATTCTGCAGCCTGCGCCGGGTCAGGTTTCCTGGGTGCAGCTGCAGCAGGGCAGTGCTCGCTGGTTGGGGCTGGAAGCCCTCCAGCTGGATTCGACTTCGGGCATCCTGCCGTTTGGCAGCGGCCTGTGGCTGGAGGCTGAAACCGCCACCTTGGAGGTCGTGACCGCCGACACCGCCGAGCTTCAAGATGCAGCGATCCTGCTGGGTGGCCTCGCCCATCTGCACGCTCACGTCCTGAGCGCTTTGGAGCTTCTGGAGCAGCAGTGGGTGCGCGCAGAGTTCGACCGTTTCCAGGAGCGGGCCCGCCTCAACCGTCAGGTGACTCAGTCGGCCATGGGAGAGCTGGCCTCGGTGCTGGATCCCCAGATGGATCCCCGCTTTGTGCAAGCGGGAACGCCTCTGCTAGTGGCGACGGGTGCGGTGGGCCGGGCCTTGGGGATTGTCATTCAGCCGCCAGCCCGCTCCGAGGACCCCACCCGGCTGCGGGATCCCCTGGAGGCGATCGCCCGGGCCTCGCGCATTCGTACCCGCCGCGTCCTGCTGGTCGGTCGCTGGTGGCAACGGGACAACGGGCCGCTGTTGGCCTACACCCGCCAAGACAAGCAGCCTGTGGCGCTACTGCCGGTTTCTGCCGGTCGCTATGAACTGTTCGACCCAGTTGAGCTTAGGCGCACGCCCGTCGATGCGCGTCTGGCCGCCAGCCTGTCGCCCGAGGCGGTCATGTTCTACCGCCCACTGGCTGGGCAGATCAAGCGGGTGCTGGACTTGTTCAAGTTCGGGCTGAGGGGTCATGAAAAGGACGCGCTGTTGGTAATCGCCACGGGCATCGCCGCTTCGCTGTTGGGTATGCTCACCCCCCAGGCCACTGGCATCTTGATCGACCACGCGATTCCCGATGGCAACCGGGGCATGGTGTTTCAAATTGGCATAGCGTTGCTGGCTGTGGCCTTTGGTCGGGCGGCGTTTGAGCTGGCTCGGGGCCTGGTCTCGATGCGGGTGGAAAGTGCCGCTGATGCGGCCTTGCAACCCGCCGTGTGGGACACCCTGCTGCGGCTGCGACCGTCTTTCTTTCGTACCTACTCGTCGGGAGATATTCAAACCCGCGTGCTGGCAGTGGGCCAAATCCGACGCACCCTCAGCGGCGCGACCCAGCGCTCACTGTTTAGTGGTGTGTTTGCGCTGTTGAACCTGGGGCTGATGTTTTCCTACAGCTGGCAACTGGCGCTGATCGCCGCCATGCTGACGGCGCTGACCGTGGTGGTCACCTCAGTCTCTAGCCGCCGCATCGTGCGCAGAACGCGTCAGCTCGAGCAGATGGGGGGGTTGCTGCAGGGCATCTCGGTTGAGTTGATCAATGGCGTTGCCAAGCTGCGCGTGGCGGCGGCAGAGGGAAGGGCCTTTGCCTACTGGAGCCAGAAGTACAGTCGGCAGAAAAAACTGGCGGCCAGTTCTAAGCGTATTTCCGATAGCGTCGAGGTGTTCAGTGAAGCTCTGCCCACGGTGAGTTCCGTTCTGTTTTTCTGGTTTGCGATCTTGTTGATCCAGCAGGCCCAAGTTCAGGGGGGCGGGGGTCTGACCCCCGGTGCGTTTCTGGCGTTCAACGCTGCGTTTGGTACCTTCATCGGCGGTGCCATTAGCCTAAGCACTACGGTCACCGACATCTTAGAAATTGTCCCCCTCTGGGAGCGTGCCCAAACCATTATCAAGGCGACGCCAGAGGTGGACCCCAGCATGGCCGACCCCGGCAGGCTCACGGGCCGCATTGCCCTGGAGCATGTCACCTTCCGCTACCGCGAAGATGGTCCGCTGACCCTGGACGATGTCACCATCCAAGCTGAACCTGGCGAATTCATCGCCCTAGTCGGCCCGTCGGGCAGCGGCAAATCGACCGTCTTTCGCCTACTGCTGGGCTTTGAAACCCCCGCCTCTGGCACCGTTTACTATGACGGTCAAGATCTATCTGGGCTTGATGTCACGGCAGTGCGTCGCCAGCTGGGCGTGGTCCTGCAAAATGGCCGCATGAATTCCGGCTCAATCTTTGAGCTGATCACCGGCGGCGCATTGGTAACCATGGATGAAGCCTGGGAAGCTGCCAACAATGCTGGTTTTGCCGATGACGTAAAGCAAATGCCGATGGGCATGCACACGGTGATCAGCGAAGGGGGTAGCAATCTATCGGGCGGACAACGGCAACGGCTGTTGATCGCGCGCGCCCTGGTCTTGAAGCCGAAGGTGATTTTGATGGACGAGGCTACTAGTGCCCTGGACAACCGAACCCAGGCGATTGTCACCAACAGTCTGGACCGCATGAAGGCCACGCGCGTCGTGATTGCCCACCGCCTCAGCACGATCCAAAACGCAGACCGGATCTATGTGGTCGAAGCCGGTCGCGTGGTCCAGGTCGGCACGTTTGAATCGCTGCTGCGCCAGGAAGGAACCTTCGCCAAGCTGGCTGCCCGACAGCTGGAGTAAGCATCAGCACCTATCGTCTCAAAACCTGTAAACCCAAGGAGGTAAAGACCCGTGTACAGCATTGGCCTGTGTGTCATCTGCATCTCGATTTTGCTACTACTGTGGCTGCCGGATGCGCTAAAAGACTAAGCAATCGAAACTAAGCAAATAGGGGTGAGAGTTACTCACCCCTATTTCATCGCCAAAATTCTGCACTGTCGGTGCGCGGTTAGGGAGAGAGGGATCAGCTCTCCTGCTCTCGAACAAACAGGCCGATGATCATGTCCACTGTGCCAATGGCGTTGGCGGCGAGACCGACTGAGCCTGGCCAACCCGATCCGCCTGCGATAGCTTCTAATTCTCCTTCAGAGAGCTCAGAAAAGTCGGGTGTCATCGCTTCGGCGATCGCTTTTATGTCTGCGATGGTGAGAGCGTAGCCTTGCTCTCTGGCGATGTGCAAGACGTGTTCTGCACTGGTTGCCTGCTGAATCCACTCCCTGAGCCTTGGATTCTGAGCGGCTTTGTTGAAAAACTCTACGGCGCTTTCTCTGGACATGGTTGAATTCCTAACATAGACTGTCAAAGCTCGATAAGCCTAAGTCTAAATTAGACAATTTACCGAAATTTTGAGGGTCTAAAAAGTCGTAAAAAGTCTGTTCCTAAAAATGCTTGAGAAAAATCAATGTGATTTCGCGAAATGCTAGTTGTAAATTTTAACGAGCGAGGCTGTCGTCAGGAGCCTTGCCAATCCAGGCAACCCAAGGTTGGTCAGCGCCTGACTTTTTAAGACTTCCCCCAGCCGTAAGACCTGACTTTATCAGGCTGTAAAAACCGATTAAACGGTTTAATTTGACATTAGAAAAGGTCAACTTCTAGGCGTTCCAAATCGCATAAAACCTCTATACAGAACTACTCAGATTTTATTGAGATCTAGATCACAAAACCAGCGTGATAAGTCTCACAAATTGAACCGTGACCGAGGAGAAAGACCGCCGTGCACCCATCTCTTGATCTCTCAGCAACAATGAACACAATTCCCCAGTATTCGGAAGGTACGAGCTATAGCTATCTGAAGGATTCTGAACACGAAAGTCTCATCATCTATCCCAATCAGACCGCCCTTGATGTAAAGCTGCGGGCGCTGCGAGCCGAGCAGGCAGCGGCCAGAGAGGTCGCGTTTGTTCTGGGGGTGCTGGGAATTCTGAGCCTCGCCTCGATTACGACCTTGTGTTTTGTGCTGCTCAGTCGGCCCCAACACCGGGAAATCGTCGTGCGCTGCGAAATCGAACAACCTGGTCTTTTGGGGGCCAATCATCGCGTGATCTGCCCCAGTTTTGCTCTGCCTAGCTCCTCGCCTAGCCGTGGAGATTCAAAATAATGTTTAAGTTTTGGGGTGTCTATCGAGCCAACCTAGAGCAACGCCTGCGCGTAGATTGGCAGCAGCGTCTGCAATTACCCAATTTCTGGACGGCGGCGGCTGAGTTCAGTTTTTGGCTGGCTCTAGGAGCGGTGGCGGTCACCAGTTTTTGGGCGGTTCGACCGATTTTGCTGCCACTGCATCAGCTCTTGATTCTGCTCGCCATCGGCCTAGTCTGCTACGGTCTGGTGACCGACCTCTGGCGCAGTTTGCCCAAGCTCAGACAGCAGCAGATCCTGCGCTGGGGGCTAACGCTGTGCGGCCTCGCACTGGGAGTGGCGCTGCTATGACCTCTCAACCGCTTCAGGAGGCGGCAGCGGCTTTTCGCAACAAAGCCACCCGCATCCAAATGCAACAACGCAGCTTCTGGTATGGCCTGGGTTCTTTGAGTGTTCTGAGCCTTGCGGTCAGCGGCTCGCTGTGGCTGCGGGTGCAGGGGATTCGCCTTCCTTCGGTGCTGGCTCCGGTCACGCCGCTCATCTCGCTTTACCTTGCGGGCGCAGGGGTTCGCTGCGCTAACCAGGCGGAAAGTCTGTTGGCCCAGGAAAAATAACGCTAATTCGGCTAGCTTGGCCTTGCCCTACCGCCAGCTGAGCTTGGGAAGGCCAACCGAGGCCTGCAAACCCACAACCGAGGTCTTCGCTGGACCAAGCGAGGCTTTGCTAACTGCAAGCCTCCTCGTTTAAGCCTCGATTGCGCCCAGCCCCCTCAAGGTGGACAAGGTGGTCTCGCTCAAGCCAGTCACGCCCGTGATGTTCATGCGCTCGTAGGGCCGGTCTGCTTGCAGGGTTTTCAGGCAAGCGCCGGTCTCCACCTTCCAGATCTTGATCGTCTCATCCTGGCTGCCGCTGGCCAGATGCTGACCGTCAGCGCAGAAGGCCACCGACCACACCCAATGCTGATGGCCCCGCAGCGTTTTGAGACAGACTCCCCGTTTGAGGTTCCACAGCTTCAGCGTGTGGTCGCCGCTGCCACTGAGCAGGGTTTGGCCGTCGGGGCTGAAGGCCACCGATCGCACCCAGCTGTTATGGCCCTGCAAGGTCTGAAGGCATCGGCCCGTGTGCACGTCCCACCACTTGATGCTGGAGTCATCATCGCTGCTGGCGACGGTCTGCCCGTCGGGGCTGAAGGCCACCGACCAGATGCGGCTGGTATGGCCGTGCAAAGTTCGGCAGCACTCACCACGACGCAGGTCCCAGAGCTTGACGGTTTGGTCACTGCTGCTGCTGGCTAGGGTTTGGCTGTCGGGGCTGAAGGCTAGGGACCAGACCCAGTTGGTGTGCCCCTGCAAGATCTGGAGGCATTCGCCGCTATTGACCCGCCACAGGCGGATCGCTTGGTCTTCACTGCCGCTGGCCAGGGTTTGACCATCGGAGCTGAAGGTCACCGAGCGCACCCAGTTGGTGTGCCCCTGCAAGGTCTGGAGGCATTCGCCGCTATTGAGATCCCACAGCTTCACCGTGCGGTCACTGCCGCCAGCCAGGGTGTGCCCGTCAGGACTGCAAGCCACCGACCACACCTGGCCGTGGTGTCCTTGCAGGATGGTGCGATACGTGCCACTGCGGACCTGCCACAGTCTCACCGTATGGTCGCTGTTGCCGCTGAGTAAGGTTTGGCCGTCGGGGCTGAAGGCCACCGAGCGGATCCAATTGGTGTAGCCATAGAGGGTCCGACGACAGTCGCCGCGGCTGACTTCCCACAGTTTCACTGTGGAGTCATCGCTGCCGCTGGCTAGGGTCTGACCATCGGGGCTGAAGGCCACCGACCAGACTCGGCTGCTGTGCCCCTGCAAAGTTCGCAGGCACTCCCCCGTGTCCACCTGCCACAGTTTCACCGTGGAGTCATTGCTGCCACTGGCCAGGGTCTGACCATCGGGGCTGAAGGCCACTGAGCGGATCCAATTGGTATGCCCCTGCAAGGTGGTGCGGCAGTGGCCGCTGTTGACCTCCCAGAGCTTGACGGTTTGATCCTCACTGCCGCTGGCCAAGGTTTGGCCATCGGGGCTGAAGGCCACCGAGCGCACCCAGTTGGTGTGGCCGGTTAGCGTTGTCTGACACTGTCCTGTGCTGACTTGCCAGAGTTTCACGCTGCGGTCAATGCTGCCGCTGGCCAGAGTTAGGCTGTCGGGGCTGAAGGCCACCGACCACACACGGCTGCTGTGCCCCTGCAACGTTCGCAGGCACTCGCCCGTGCGGGCCTCCCAGAGCTTGATGGTTTGGTCCTCACTGCCGCTGGCCAGGGTTAGGCCGTCGGGGCTGAAGGCTACCGACCACACGCGACTGCCGTGCCCGTGCAACGTTCGCAGGCACTCGCCGCTGCTGAGGTCCCAGAGTTTTATACTGCAGTCGTTGCTGCCGCTGACCAGGGTTTGGCCATCGGGGCTGAAGGCCACCGACCACACCCAGTCCTCGTGTCCTCTGCAGGTGAGCTGTTTCTGCCCATCCGCCACACGCCACAGACGGATTTCACCATCCGCATCGCCGGTAGCCAAGGCCAGGCCATCGGGGCTGAAGGCCACCGACAATGTAATGCTTAGGATCTCAGTGAACACCGACTTGGACAAATCAGCGTGCGCGAACTGCACGTCGTGCAGGTTGACGCCTCGCAAATAGGCGTGCCAAAGCGTCAAATTGGAAAAATCATAGCCCGTCAGGTCAACCTGTAGCTGCGCCAATAGATTGAGCAGATTGCCCCCGGCATAGCCCACCTCTGCCTGGCTGCGTAGCCGTCCCAGAAGCTGAGTCAAGTGAGCCTGGAGCCTGCTCTTGCTCTCAAATATCGTCAGCAAACCGTCCACAATCGGCTGCACGATCAGGCGGGTTTGAGTCTCTCGAATGTAATCTTTGGCAGGCGCTTTGAGCAGGGCATGGCAGTTGAATAGGGCCAGCTCGCCACCAGTGATCTCCTCACAAACCTGCTCAACCAGCTGGTCGATCACGTACTCCATGACCACGGGCTGCTGCGTAAAACTGACATCCTTGCGCTCAATCAAAGAGCGCTGCCACAGTGAATTCAGGGTCTTCAATAACTGCTGTTTTGAGGCCGTGGTGACCAGGTCTTCGCGCAGTTCCGCCAGGGGTACCAGCTCGTGATTGATCGCCAGCCAGTACATCACCTCTTTCTCGGGCGCTGACAAGCGATGGAACTGGCGGCTCAACAGGTCGCGGATATCATCAAAGACCAGCGAGCCACGATTTACCCACTCCAAAAACGTGGACAGATCGCCATCAAATAACTCTTGAATCCCCGGAGCCAGCATGTTCAAGGCGAGCGGATTACCTGCATAGTGCTGGATCAGGGTGGTCCACTCTGCCTCGGTACCCTGGAAGGAGCCTCTCATTTTGAAGATCTCCCGGCCTTCAGCTAGCTGCAAGCCGCTCAGCTGCAGAAAGCGTACCGGCAAGGTTTCGCCAGCGAGCAGTGCGATCTCATTGGGCTTCTCGCGACTGGTCAGCAGGACGGTGCTTTGGTGCGAGGTCTCTCCCACCCGCTTGAGCAGTTCGCCATAGCCCTCATAGCCCTCGTGGTAGCGACCGGCGCACTCGCCGCTGCGCAGGATGGTTTCTACATTGTCCAAAATCAGCAAACAGCGGGTGGTCCGGAGGTAATCCAGCAGCTGCGCGATGCGCGCGTCGACTTCCTCGGCCAGGCTGATGCCCTGGTGATCGGCGAGAAATCGGATCAGGCTTGCTAGCAGATCGGGCAGTGGCGGCGCGTTGCGTAAGCTACGCCAAATCAGACAATCGAATTCGTCCTGAGTCTGCTCGGCGAGCTTGATCGACAGGGAGGTTTTGCCCATGCCGCCCATCCCCAGCAGGGTCACCAGACGACAGCGATCTACCACGAGCCACTGTCTGAGCTGAGCCAGTTCCTCGGCGCGTCCGTAGAAGGCTGGGACGTTGACCACCTCACCCCAGTCGCAGCGGTGAGCGGTTCCTGGGTGTTGTGTGCGCCTATGCTCCGTCACCACGCTCAGCGAGGCAGACTCAGGGACAGGCATTGTGCCGACCTGCGGTTGCGAGGGTGCCGGGGCTAGGGCAGGGTAGCTGGCTAAGTGAGCGTGTCGCCGCAAGAGCGACTGAAGGTTACTCTTGGTGACCCGCTCATCAAGCGCTCTGGAAAGCAGCTGCCACAATTTGGAGCCGACATCCTTGACGTAGCTGGCATCATAGCCGGAGTCTTGAGCAATCTCTTGATAGGTCTGCCCCTGCCAAGTCTGGCAAAAGACCATTTCTTGAACGTCGTTCAAGCGTTCCTGACCCAAGATTGCATCTAAGACGATTAACGCTTCTTCGAGGGGCATCCATCAAAGAGCCTTAAAGGTTACACAAAGGTCATTTGTCCGAACACTACTGACTGTACCCGACTTTTTCAGACCTTTGACCTCTCACTTCACCTAATTTTACAACAGCAATTGCCACTGACTGACCGAGCACGCGCGACAAATGTAACAGGGGTAACCAGCCGAATTTTTAAGTCCACACTTGGCGATGAGCTAGCTCACGACTCTATCTGACTTTTTCAGGCTGCGCACTTCGCAGCAGTCGTTTAATCTAGGTTCAGACGCGACTCAGAGTTACCGCACCTATCCAACTTTAGATCGTCACGGTTCGACTTGGCATTCACTTAACCCAAAAGCTCAGGGGCCAATCATGGAATCCAGTGTTGATCAGGCTCAGTTTATCCACTTTCTACAAGAAGAATTAGCGCTCGAAGCCTCCTCGATTTCGCTCGCTCTGCGGCGTCGAGATCAAGAGCTAGGCCCGTTGCCGATGATCCTCTGGCAGTATGGTCTGGTTTCGCTGGAGCAACTCCAGCGAATCTTTGACTGGCTAGAGCACTGAATTTATCTTGAATTCACTGATTAAACATTCAGGGGAGCAACCAATGCAGTGGGAAATCGGGGTTGAAATTCTGCTCGAGTCTATCTTCGCAATTTGCTCACTATTGCTGATCATTGGCCTACTGGTTTGAATCGTTGATGTTCAAGAGGGTTCACTCGAATATGTTGTCAGCTTCGCATCACATCTGGGGACCTGCCCACCGCTGGCTTGACCGCATCGAGATCCGTAATCCGAACACGGCCCGGATGCTCTGCGCGCTTATCCCTGACCAGTGCCCGTTCGCACGCGATATTGAATGGTGTGGCCATACTGTCGCCCACATTCCGCCCCTATGCAAATTCAATCCGCTCTACGAGCCACTCGTGGCACTGCGATTTCGGGCTCTGTCGTACCTGGTGGCTCAGGGCTACAAACAGAACCCGACCTGAATCACGCTCTCTCTGCCGCTCCTAGCGCTTTGAGGGTTGCTAGCGTTTCGTCACTGATGCCGGTCACGCCTGCGATATTCAGGTCTTGGTAGGGGGGAGCCGCACCCAAAATTTTCAAGCACTCACCGGTCTGAACATCCCAAAGCCGAATCGTCTCGTCCTGGCTGCTGCTGGCCAGGGTTTGCCCATCTGGGCTAAAAGCCACCGACCAAACCAAGCTGGTATGCCCGTGTAGGGTTCTGAGGCAGGCCCCGGTACTTGCCTGCCACAACTTCACGGTATGGTCGGCACTGCCGCTGGCCAGGAGCTGCCCATCCGGGCTCCAACGTACG
>JANNOU010000070.1:0-3403 GCA_031399305.1 Leptolyngbya sp. SOY_34_metabat_272 | reverse complement strand
GCGCGTCTACCTCGAACGCTACGAGCCAGACGCCACCCAACACAACCTCGACCCCCAACAAGCCCTCGCCGACCTAATCACCATCGCCGACCAAGTTGCCCAAATCCGCACCCTCACCGGACGAGACCAACCAACCGTAATTACCTAAACCCCAAGACCCGGCTTCTAATGTCAGCAGATGTAGCGGATGACTAGGAGACTGCCCCCCCATCCGTTACATCCGTTCCCCATCCGCTGCCACCGCTTCCCCCCTAGCTCTCAGTGCCATTCATTTCCAACCGTCCTTCCCTAACTCGATAAACACAGCGTCGCTCACCCGCCAGAATGTGCTCCGTGCGTTCAACGAGCAAGTCCCGCCCCAGAACCGCTTGAAACATTTCCAGCTCCTGACCACACAGTCCCGTACAGGCAGTAGCCGCCGCACAGATCGGACAGTGGTTCTCAATCAGCAGAAAAGACCCATCCGCCAGAGCTTGGATTTCAGCCATATACCCCTCTGCTGTACGCTGCGCAGCAAGAGCCTCCAGACGTTGCCGAAGCGAGCCCTGCACAGGCACCTGCGCCTGATACGCCTGGATCTGCTGATGGGTTCTAATTTCCAGCAGACGCTCCAGTCCCGCTTCGCCAAATGCCTCGGTCATCGAACCAATCAAGCTCAAAGTCAACTCCGCGTAGCCATCCGGGAACAGGTGATTAGCCGCTGGCGTGAGCTGCCACAGCTTGGCAGGCCGCCCCAGGGCGCGCTGCTCTTCGACATAGGTGACCAGCTGCTCCTTTTGCAACGCATAAAGGTGCTGGCGCACCGCCATCGCCGAGACCGCCAGCTTCGCAGCCAGAGCCTTAGAGTCCAGCGGCCCCTCCTGCTTGAGCAGCTTGACGATCGCACGACGGGTGCGAACCGCAGTTGAAGCATTCGATGGCTCAGTCTCCATACTCAGAAACTAAAGAAAAATCTTGACAAAGTCAAGCTGAGATCCCTATTCTATTTTCTAAAGCTATTTATTTAGAAAATCAAGGATCTTCTAAAATGGCGAACCTCATTATTTTTGGAGCTAGCCGAGGTCTCGGCTTAGGCTTCAGCTTGGGTTTACCCGAGCCAGGCGATACTGTGTTTCTGGTTTCCAGAACTCGCCCAACCAGTCTTGATCGCCTAGATCACGTGTCTAGAGTTTGGATTCAAGCAGATTTATCGGTGCCTCAAACTGCCATAGCACAAGTCTCTAAAACAATCGGTTCTCGTACAATTGACTTCCTTCTCTACAATGCTGGCATTTGGGAAAAAAATGCGTTTGAGCCGAGCTATTCTTTTGAACAATCAACCCCAGAGGAAATGGAGAGAATTATTCAGGTCAATCTCTTATCTGCCATTCTCTGTACCCATCGCCTCATCCCTCATCTGAAGCGCTCATCTAACCCACGCGTGGTTTATATCAGTTCACTGTCGGGGCTCGATAACTCCGGTGCGCCTGAAGTGGCGAACACCGCCTCCAAGTTTGGCCTACGCGGAGTCGTGCATGCGCTGCGCGAATGTCTGCGCGAGGCTCAAATTCCGGTGACCTCACTCAACCCAGGCAACCTCGCGGCTGAAATTCCTTATGAAGCAGGCGCAGAAGCGGCGATCCAGGCTTACGACGGTGCGCGAATCCCCATGCAGGATTTGGTTCTGTTGCTGCGCTGCCTACGCCAACTGTCACGTGTTTCGTGCGTGAAAGAAATCGATATCCCAGCCATGCCCGACCGGTATGCCTAGTTTCATGATCCACAAACCTGGAATTTTCAGTCGGCCATACCGCGCCCTGACCATCGGTATCATCCTGGCAGTCACTGCGGTCGCGTTCGAGAGTTTGGCCGTGATCACAGTCGCCCCAATGCTTGCTGAAGATCTGCGGGGCCTTGAACTGTACGGCTGGGTGTTTAGTGCTTATCTATTGGCCCAACTGACAGGAACCGTGATCACGGGTCAACAGGTTGACCGACATGGCCCTGCCTGGCCCTTCGTTGCTGCCTTGGCGATCTTTGGGCTGGGCTTGATCACAGCTGGTTTGGCACCGAATATGCCCATGGTGATCGGGGGGCGTGCCCTGCAGGGGTTTGGCGCAGGTGCCCTGATCAACTGTGTCTATTCCTGTATCTCTCTGCGCTACGATGACTCGCTGCGTGCCCAAATCCTGGCGGTTTTCTCCAGTGCCTATATCATTCCCGCTCTGCTCGGTCCCTATGTCGCGGGCCTAGTTGCCGAGCGCCTGAGCTGGCGTTTTGTCTTCTGGGGGCTGTTGCCGTTCCTGCTGCTCACGGCGATCCTCACCCTACCCACCTTTCTGCGCCTGACCGCCAAAGGCAATCCTGGTGAGCGCGGTCGAGTTTGGCCTGCCCTTCAACTCGCGCTTGGCACCGGGCTGTTGCTGACTGGCCTGGGACGGTTGCCCCAACTTGTTGGCGTGTTGCTGGCCTTGGGGGGGCTGGTGCTCATAGTTCTGCCGCTGCGCCGACTGTTGCCTGCCGGTACGTTGGTGGCCCGTGCTGGTTTGCCTGCTCTGGTTGCGGCCCGCGGTCTGTTGATGGCCAGCTACTTTGGCACCGAAACCTTTCTCGTGCTCACGCTCACCACTCTGAAGGGCTACGCGGCTGACACGACGGGTCTGTTCGTGGCCTCGGGGGCACTCAGCTGGTCAGCAGCAGCCTGGCTGCAGGCACGCCTCGATCGCCTCGATCAGGGACAGGGGCGGCGGCAGCGCGTTTTGCTTGGAGTCAGCTTGACGCTGGTGGGGATTGGTGCAGTGACGCAGGTGGTGTGGCTGCCCAATGAGGCCATTGCCTGGGTGATGGCTGGCTACCTCTTGATGGGGCTGGGGATTGGTCTGGCGCACCCCACAAGCTCGGCGATTGCGTTCACCCAGCTCACCGATCGGTCTGAAGGAGCGATCTCGGCTGATCTCCAAGTTGCAGATACGTTCACGCCAGCGGTGGGCATTGGCACGGGCGACGCTCTAGTTGCGATCAGCCGTGCTTCTGATTGGGCAATCTCAGTGGGCATTGTCGCCGCGCTGGGCGTCCAGTTTCTGCTGGTCCTCGCCAGTTTGCTGGCCGCGTTTCGCCTACCGCACAATCACAAAGGCCAGATCCGCTGAGGGGTTTGAATCTGCTTTAGTGGTCTGCGGTTACGTTGACGTAAGCGCCGTGGGCGGAGGTGCCACCATTGAGGTGAGTGACTGTGGTTGCGCTCTGCCCATTGGCCCAGATTTGGCGAATCACCAGTTGATCTCGGTTCTGAACGACTTTCACGATTGGAGGTTGTGCATTAGTGGCCATGGCAGTGGCGGTCTGGGCTTGCCAAGCCAATAGGGCCGGATAGGCTTGAGTTAGCACTGATACACTGGCTCCCAAGCTCATCAGAAAAATACTG
>JANNOU010000061.1:0-17457 GCA_031399305.1 Leptolyngbya sp. SOY_34_metabat_272 | reverse complement strand
TGCGCAAGCAGGGCTGATTCATTCGATAAGGCGACAGAGCAGAGTCAAATCATTGGCCAGCCAGCGCCAGGCTTGCGTCACCGACGCATAGCCCCCGCGGCGCAGCAGGTTGATGACGATACTGCGCACCACTGAGAAGTTGGCCGCTGCTTGCCCCCGCCGAATTCGGCTGGCATCCTCCCCAAACACCACATCTTTGACCCAATGCAGTCGATTCTCTATCCCCCAATGGCCGCGGATGCCTTGGGCAAAGACCTCGGCTGAGACTTGCAGGGAACTGATGTAGTAGCTCAACTGATGATAGGGCTGCCCGCCTCGCCTGCCGCTGCGCTCTACACTGACCAAACGCTTCAAGCCCGCCCAGAGGTCGGCAAACTCGCCCACGTCCTCAAACACACACACCCGCCACTGGGTTTGGCGGTCGCGGCTGCACTCGTGCTGGCAATAGCACTCGCTCGCTCGCCCTTGCTGTTGCTGGGCTTGAATGTGTTCGTAGAGCTTCTTCTGATTGGCTTTGAGCGCAATCACGTAGTCATTGCCCGCCTCGACCATTAACGAGACTGTTTTTTTGGCAGTGCAAGGCATCGAGGCTGAAGACCACCCCTTCAAGCCTCAAGGCTTGCAGCAGGCTCTGCACAGTGACAATCTCACTCTGGTGCTGGTTTTCGAACCGGTCGAGCCCCAGCACCAGACCTCGCTGCGCACTGAAGGCCGAGACGATGCTCACAAAGTTCTGCTGGGCATCCCTAGGCTGGGTCATGGTGCCCCGGATACTCTTGCCATCGATGGCCAGCCACTCTGGGGTCTCGCTCGCCGGTGCACACTGCCTGGCCCAAGCGTTGAAGACCTCGGCCAATTGCGTGAAATCGACGCCCAGCATCACGCGACGGATGGTGGAGTAGGAGGGTACCCGCTGTTTGGCTAGGCCAAAGTTCTCAACTAGGGCTTGGCGGTGGCGCTGGGCGAAATCGCCCAGTGCCCGGTAGCCGCGGTAGCCGCTGAGCGTGCCCAGGATGACCAGCAGCAGCACAAACCACAGGGGATGACGTAGGCCGTCGGGGGTGCGAAAGTCCCGAACTTGAGCCAGAGCTTGAATCAGAGAAATCTGCATGGCGGCATGGGGCTGAGCTGAGCCATTCACGGTTGCTGCCCACTTTACCAGGGCTGCCATAGCGAATGAATCAGCCCTGGGGGGTTTGGGGGGCAAACGCCCCCCATTCCGGGTTCTCTCCAACACCTAAACCCAACCCAAGAAACCCAGCAAGCTCAAGCCTGAGGAGGCTGCTCCTCAGCTTCACGCTCAAACCGCTCCAGTAAATCGGGCCGTCGCTCACGAGTGCGCTGAATCTGTTGAGCCCGCCGCCAACGCTCAATCGCCGCATGGTGCCCAGACAGCAAAATCTCCGGTACCGGCCAGCCCCGAAACTCCGCCGGACGCGTGTATTGCGGGTAATCCAGCAGAGGTTCCTCAAAGCTTTCAGCCTTCAGCGAAGCCTCCTTGCCCACCGTGCCCGGACGCAGACGCACCACCCCATTCACCAGCGCCAGCGCCGGGATCTCGCCGCAGGTCAGCACAAAGTCGCCCAGCGAGACCTCCAGCGTGATCAGGTGCTCACAGACCCGCTCATCCACGCCCTCATAGTGGCCGCAGACCAGCACCAGTTGCGCGTAATCGCTCGCCAGCCGTCGCAGCAGCGCCTGATCTAGCGGACGCCCCTGCGGCGACAGCAAAATCACCTCGCGGGGTGCCAACTGCGGCAGCGACTCCACCGCCGCAAACAACGGCTCAGGCTTCAGCAACATCCCCACGCCACCGCCATAGGGCTCGTCGTCCACCCGGCGGTGCTTGTCGGTCGCGAAATCGCGGGGATTGGTCAGCTGAATCTCAGCGATGCCCTTGTCCAGCGCCTTGCCCAGCAGCCCACTGCTCAGCGGCGAGGCGAAGAACTCGGGAAATAAAGTCACAATGTCGATGCGCACCCGAAGCTACACGCCACCGCCCGACTCTTCCGACTCTTCCGAGCGCAGGCGCTCCAGTTCCGAGCGCAGCGACGCCACCTGCTGGATCAGCTCCTGCAAATCCGCCTGCACACTTGGGTCAGTAGGCGGCGGTGGGGCCGTAAATCCCGGCTCATCGTCAATGGGAATCTCCGTGGGACCAGAGGAGCCCGGCTCCTGGCCCTGAGTCGGCTGCCCACTACGCGCCAGCAGAGAATCGACGAAATTACGGGCCTCCTGCTCGGTGACCTCTCCCTTCACTTCCAGATCCTGCGCCAGCTCCGAAAGGTCCATCTGCAACTTGCCGAGATTGGCCTCCCGCTTGCTGGGGTCTTGAATTGTCTCTAGCAGGGTCGCGACCCCGCCGAGCGTCACGCGCAGTCCTTTTTGCAGGAGTTGGATCGGATCATTGGCAGCCATAGGTTACGCCTAGCTTGAGTCTTCTTAATTTTAATGCCTGGGCCTGAGCGCAAACGGACGCCGGGACGACCGCTGAACCCAGCCCAAATCCTAAACTTATGTTTCCACTGCTTGCAAAGTCCCAAAGGTTGGCGCGACATTAAAGATTCTTATTAGATTCGCGAGTAGACAATCCTGGGTGAATCAGTAAGAATCAAGCCAGCTCCCAGCCTTAAACCTTGCCGCTTGCCCTTTATGCAACTTTTTAAAAATCTAAAACCTGCTGCTGAGCCAGATACTCGCACCAAGATCCTGGCGTCAGCGCAGCGACTTTTTGCCCGCAAGGGTTACGACGCCACCACCACGCGAGATTTAGCGGAAGCGGCAGGCGTTGCAGAAGGGACTTTATTCCGCCATTTTCCTAATAAGAAGGCGATTCTAATCGAAGTAGCCACCCAGGGCTGGGTCGAAATTTTGACCGATTTGCTAACCGAGTTGAGCGAGATGGGCAGCTATCGCGCCGTTGCTCAGATTATGCGGCGGCGGATGCTGAACTTGCAGCACAACGCCGATCTGATGCGCGTGTGTTTTATGGAAGCGCAATTTCACCCCGATCTGCGCGACCGCATCCAGGGCGAGGTGATCTCCAAGATGACCGATGTCGCGGAGGCATTTTTCCAGACCGCGATGGACCGAGGCACTTATCGCAAGATGAACCCCCGCGTGGTGGCTCGGGTGTTCCTGGGCATGTTTGCGGTGGCCGGTTTCAGCAATGAAACGATGACCGATGGCGACCCGTCACCCCTGGCCCTGCAAGAGCTCGCAGAAGGCTTGTCCGATATTTTCCTCAACGGCGTCCTCGCAAACCGGGGCTCTGAGCAAGCGCTGGCCTAAGGTTTAAGCTTGCTCAGAGCTAGGCCGGTCACGCCGCCGAGTCGGACTGGGCACGACCGGTGACCGAGAGCCCGCCCACAATCATGGATGGCGTGTAGAGCGAGCCGTTCCAGTCGGCATCGCCGCCCAAGCGCAGGAGCTGCTTCAGCGTGGTGTAGACATTGCCCGTGACCATGGTGTCTTTGACCCGACCGATGATTTGGCCCTGCTTGACGCGAAAGCCTAGGTCCACATTGACCGACAGTTCGCCCGAAATCCCCGCTCCGTTGCCCAGTGCCTGGTCGAGCACTAGGCCATCATCCAGGCAGGCGATTAGATCTTCGAGCCTGCCTTGGCCTGGCTGCACGATCAGGTTAAACAGCCCTGGCGAGGGGTAGCTGCCCAGGCTGGGGCGAAAACCGTTGCCAGTGCTGCCCAGCTTGATCTCACGTCCAGTACGCTGGTCGGAGTAAAAGTCTTTGAGAATGCCCCGCTCCAGAAAGGTCAGGGCTCGCGTGGGTGTGCCTTCGTCGTCGAAGGGACAGCTGAAAGGGCCGTCCTCTGGGTCTTGGCGCAGGCTGAGCAGCTCGGAGGTGACGGCTTCGCCCTGGCGCTCACCCCAGGGCGAAGCGCCCTGTAACACCTGCTTGCTGTTGAGCGCTGACTGGACGGTGCCGAACAGCAGGTCGGTGGCTTTAGAGGTCAGCAGCACGGGCACCTTGCCCAGGGGCGGCGCGGTGTTGGTTTCGGCCCAGCGTAGGCGTTGCAGCAGTTGCTGGGCCAGGGCTTGGGGGTCGAGCGGCTGGCGATCGGTCTGGCCGTCATAGACGCCCAAGAAATCATCGCCACGCACCCATTCGATGCCCATCGAACTGCTCAGGGTGGTGTCACGGTAGCCCGCATCAAAGCCGTAGGAGTTGAGCAAGCGGGTGGTCTCCAGGTCGCAGGTCCACTGCGCCGAGCAGATGACCTCTGGATAAGCGCTGCGCACCTGCTCGATTGCCTCGCGTCCCCAGCTCAGCAGGGTCTCCACACTCACCGACTGGCCCAGATCTGGATAGGTTTGTGGCCGGGGCTCGATCAGTTCGACTTCTTCGGGTTCGTTGAGGGCGCTCAGGGCCAGGGCTTTGTCCACTAGGGTCTGGGCGTCGACCGGGCCGTAGGCGACTGCCAGACCAGGCCGACCGTCTTTCCACAGGCGCAGGGCGATGCCTTCAGATTCCAAGCTCTCTAGCTGTTTGAGCCGGTTGGCTTCAAAAAACACGGGCCGCGACTGCGACAGAGACTGGTAGACCTCAGCGGTCTCGGCTCCGTGAGCGCGGGCCAATTGCAGCAGCTTTTCCGGTAAGTCACTCATGCGATGTTGATCTCCTGGAGCAGCCAAAAACCCGCGAAGCCCTCTTGATTGGGATCGGCCTGTACGGCAATAAAATGCACGTTCTGGGCTTGTTGCTTGGCGGCTTCAAACCGTCGCCCTTCGGCTAGTGCTGCTGGGTCGCGCACGGGGGCTAACAGCCAACTTTCATCGGCGCCGGTCTCCAGGACCCAGCCTGGCTTCGCGCCATTCTCGAAGCGCATGAAGGCGGGTTCTAAGCCCGACATCCAGGCGGCTAGGGCTAAGGCGCGCGGCGAAAAGATCACGATGCCTGGCAATACAGTGTCGGTGGCCAGGCACAAGCGCGAGCGGTCAAACTGTTCGCCGAAGTCGGTGGGCCAATCTTCCAAGTCGCCTGCCAACAAGGTGACGTAGGCCCACTGCTGGCCGAGCAGAGCATCGGGCAAGGGTTGCGGCGACGGCTGTTGCGCCACGGTCGGCGGCAGGGCCGGGAGCTGGTAGCCAGGCTGCTGGGGGTAGACGGCTTGGCTGCGCTCTTGGAGCCAGTGCAGCAGGGCGAAGGTGCGGCGAGAGGGCACCAAGGGCAAGGTTAGGTCGTCGCAGGCGCGGCCAATGATGCTGGCCATGCTTTTGCGGAAATAGCGCACGCACCGGGGTGGCGTGGGCGTGGTGCTGAGTAGGTCGCTGAGCTGGCCTTTGAGCCAGGCGGCGTTGACTTGCCCGGTCGGGCAGATCTGGGCGTATTCCAGGCTGCGGTCGGGGCTGCAGACCAGCAGCTCCCAAACCTTGCGTTGGTTTGCGTCCACCAGCGGGCGGGCGTAAAAATCCAGTTCCCAGACACTAGACATGCAGCACCAGACCAGGGGTGTCCCCCATCAGTATCTCCTGAAGTTACCTGAAGTTACGGGGCGTGCCCGGCCCCCAGCAAATTGGGGTGAAAGGGCTGCTCGACTTCTTCAAAGCGAATACCGTGGCGCACCAGCCACTCGCGCAGTGGATCGTCGCGCCAGCTACGCAGGACGCCCTCGGGTAGCAGCTGCACGGGGCGGTGCCAGTTGCCCAACTGGTGCGCGACGCGGGCGCTGGTCAACCAATCGACCACCTTGATATCCACGACCGACTCGGGCGCGGCGTGCACCTCAATCGTGAGTTCCGGCACGCTGACCAGGGTGTCGCCGTGGCGCAGGACGGTGGCGCGGGGCAGGGCCAAGTGGACTTCGCGGCCCTGATCGGTGAGCAGCCGTTGGCGGTGACGGCTGCGATCTTCGTAGGTCAGAGTGACCACTTCGGTGGTTGCGGAGGAAACGCGTTCGGTGACTAAGATGTGGACGATCAGCATCGAAACCATGGGGCGCTGGCTGCTCCAGCCTATCAGCTGAACTTGCGGCCTGTTGCAGGCAAGCGGACAGCAATCGCAGCCTCTGTTGCTAGCTTTGCCGCAGCGTCTACGCAGCCTGCAGGCCAGTGGGGGACGGTTGCCGCAATCGTTGCGAACCCTGCGGCACTGCGGCGAAGAGTTGGAGCGCTGCGGCGAAGGGTTGCAGCGCTGTGGCGAAGGGTTATGGGGATGTGGCAAAAAGCTGCCGCGCGATGGCGAAGCGCTGCGGCACTGTGGCGAAGCGCTGCGACTTAGTCGCCTAGGCGGGCGTGGCAGCGGCCTGCAGCCAGTCCTGGGCGAACTGGCCGGAAAACACCTCGACTGCCGGGCCGCTCATGTAGACGTGGTTGTCTGTTGCCGACCAGTCGATCTGCAGCGGGCCGCCGGGCAGCTCGACCTGGACCTGCCGCTGACTGCGTCCGCTGAGCACGGCGGCAACCACCACCGCGCAGGCTCCGGTGCCACAGGCGAGCGTCGCCCCCGCCCCCCGCTCCCAGACGCGCATCTTTAGCCGATCGGGACGGATGACTTGGATAAATTCGGTGTTCGTGCGCTGCGGGAACGCCGAATGATGCTCGAACTGCGGCCCCAGCTGCGCCAGGGCAATCGCCTCAGCGTCTTCGACAAAGGTGATGCAGTGCGGATTGCCCATGCTGACACAGGTGACCGGCCAGGTTTGCCCGGCAACCACCAAGGGCACATCCACCGCCTTCAAATCACCGGCCACCAGCGTGGTTGGGATCTCGGCGGCCAGCAAGTGCGGCTCGCCCATATCTACGGTGACCTGGCCATCGGC
Source organism: Leptolyngbya sp. SOY_34_metabat_272 (assembly GCA_031399305.1). Classification (GTDB taxonomy): domain Bacteria; phylum Cyanobacteriota; class Cyanobacteriia; order FACHB-261; family FACHB-261; genus FACHB-261. The sequence goes on along the minus strand of JANNOU010000061.1, from coordinate 10,677 downwards.
AGTCAGCTCGGGCACGATCAAGCCCGCCAGGGTGTGAATGCGGTAGCGTTGCTCCGGTGCGGGCGCTCCCAGGTCGGCCAGAAACTTGGCCAGACAGCGGATGCCATTGCCGCACATCTCCGGCTCTGAGCCATCGCTGTTGTAGATGCGCATGGTGTAGTCGGCTGCCGCCTGGCCGGGCAGGGCGAAAATCACGCCATCGGCTCCCACGCCAAAGTTGCGGTCGCACACGGCCACCGCCTGTTGCGGGCTGAGGACCGGCTCCGGGCTGTGCCGATTGTCAATTAGGACGAAGTCGTTGCCGAGGCCGTGATATTTGCGGAAGGCGATCGGGGCGGGCATGGACCGTAAGACCGTAAGATAGCTCTCAATAATCTTGCCAGACCAGATTGACGCTTGGCTCTGGCATGGAGAGCGAGTGATGACAAAAGCGGGAAGCGGAGCGGGTCTGCGTGTTAAACCTTCGCCGAGCCGAGCCAGGCGACATCGACTGCCTAGTTCAACTGCGCCTAGATCTGTTGCGCGAAACCGGCAACTCGGGCCAGACCACACCAGTGGCCGCCTTGGGCGAGGCGATTCGGCAGTATCTGCACCAGACGCTGCCGCAGGGCGAATTTATCGGCTGGGTGGCGGAGGCAGAGGGCCAAATCGTGAGCACGGTCGGCCTGGTCTTTTTTAGACGGCCGCCAATCGATGACAATCTGGTCGGCTTCGAAGCTTACCTGATGAACGTTTATACCGTGCCGGACTGGCGCGGCCAAGGCATCGCCAGCCAGCTGCTGCAAGCGAGCATCGACTTTGTGCAAAACACCGAGGCCAAGCGCCTGTGGCTGCACGCCTCGGACGAGGGCAGGCGCGTCTATGCCAAGTTCGGCTTTAGCTCCAGCTTGGAGGAGATGGAACTTTTATGGTGAGTCCAATCCAGAAAAGCCAGCGGCGTTGACCTGAACTGCCTGCTCATCGGTGACAAACCGAATGAATTCTCGTCCGCCTGGCTTGCCATTGCCCGAGTAGCCCAGACCGCCAAACGGCAGAGTGGACGGTGAAAAGGTAGTGGGCAAATTGGCATAGACATTGCCCACTTGCAGGCGCTCGGCCATCGCGTCAAACAGCGATTGGGAGCGCGTAAACACCGACGTGGTCAGACCAAATTCTGTGGTGTCATGCACGGCCAGTGTGTCGTCCAAGTCATCGGTGATAAACACCTCAACCAGTGGCGCAAAGGCTTCTTGAGCATGCACCGGAGAGGCCAGGCCCACTGCGCGATCCGGCCAGAGGATCACGGCGGGTCGCACGTAGTAACCTGGTCTACCCTCGACCTCGGGTTCTATCGCGCCCGACAACAGCCAGCTGCCGCCAGTCTGTGCGAGCAATTGCTGATAGCGCGCTACGGCGGTTTGACTAATCAGCGGGCCGAGCCTAGTTTTGGGATCCAGCGGATTGCCCGGTTGATAGCAGGCCAAAGCCTTGAGGAACTGCTCCAAAAAGGCATCGGCGACGCTGCGCTGCACCAATACCCGGCTGGTTGCGTTGCAGCGCTGCCCTGCGGTGAGACAGGCTCCCTCGGCAGCGGCGGTGGCGGCGGCATCCAAGTCAGCATCGGCGCAGACGATCAGCGCGTTTTTGCCGCCCAACTCCAGGGCCAGATCTTTGGCAAAATCGCCCGCCAGCGCCTTGGCGAGCGAGCGGCCCACAGCCACGGAGCCGGTGAAACAAACTGCCCGAATCGCTGGGTTGAGGCACAACGCCTCGCCCTCCGCTGCACCGCCCTGCACCAGGCCGAACACACCCTCGGGCAGGACGTCTTGCAAGATCTGCGCATACTGGGCGGCCACTGTCGCCGCCAGGGGTGAGGGCTTGAACACCACTGGACTGCCCGCCAGCAAGTAAGCCACCGCCGCCCCGTTCGGCAGATGCAGAGGGAAGTTGAACGGCCCGATCACCGCCGCCGGTCCCTTGGCGCGACGGCGCACTTGGGCGGGATGGGGGCCATCGCTCACCTGACGCGGGGTTAAATGCCGCTGCGCATCGGCAATGGCGAGGTCAATCTTGGCGATCACCGCGCCCACTTCGCCCTTGGCCTCGCCCAGAGGTTTGCCCGTCTCCAGAGCAATACCCTGCACCAGTGGATCCTGAGCCGCCTGCAGCGCCGCTTGAACCTCACGCAGGTAAGCAATTCGCTCCGCTAGTGGCGTCCGGCTCCAAGCTGGTGCGGCCTGGACAGCGCGGCTCACCACGGGCTCTACGGCGGTCGCCTGGACTGCGGCTAGCTCAATCCGCAGGTCGCCGGGGCAGCGATTGATCCACGAAGTCACGGGCTGGCTCATCTGAACACCCCTTCCGCAAGGCTGCGTTGACTGTAGCAGAACAGCCTGAACCTGTGGTGACAGAGCGGCAACCGACAGCGTTTGGGCGAGAACTGGCAGTTGCTGGGCAGGAACGGGCAGGGAGGTAGCTCAAGGTTGTGGCGCTTGGGCGGGAACTTGCAGCGATTGAGCGGCAACTTGCAGCGACCTGTCTCCAGGTTGCGCCCAAGCGGCTCAGATCTGCGCAACTTCAGCGGCAACTTGCAGCGATACGGCCACGAGCGCTAGGTAAGCTCGGGGCAAAGCGCCGTGGAAGCCAGGCAAGCTAAAATCGGCTCAAACCACCTCGATCAATCCTGCGGCCTGAGTTCAAAACTCGAAGCACCTGAGTCGAAAGAAACGAATAGACTTTAGTGACCAGCTGAACTTATGATTCAGTGCTCGCCGAGGTGAATTCGACTGAGGAGCCTGACCCTAGTAGGCGTGGCGCGTGTGACCAGAGGTCTGCCCAGCACCGTGCCCAGGCTCGCGTCTAAGATATCCACCGCCGGGCTCAGCGGCCCCCGTTGATTGAGCAGAGCTACCGCCGTCACACCGCTATCGGGCAGATACAACATCAACGACTCGTAGCCGAGAATACTGCCCGTGTGCCCCCAGGCCCGGCCCCAAGGCGTGTCAAAGCGGCTGATGCCCAGCCCGTAGCCGCCTCCGTCCTCCGCCTCGACAAAGCTCAGCATCTGGTTGAGCGTCTCAGACTTGAGCAGCTCGCCGCCGAATAGCGCCTCAGTAAAGCGCGCCACATCCGCTGCATTGGAGACCATCGCCCCCGCCGCCCAGGTCGAAGACGGCTGGACATCCGTGAGGTCATCCAGATTGCCCTGCTGCCGGATATCCCAATAGCCGCGCACAAAGCCACCGGCGATCTTTTCTTCGCCTGCAAAAAAGGTATCGCGCAGCCGCAGTGGCTCCAGAATCCGTCTGCGGATCTCCAGCGCTACGGTCGAGCCGGTCGCCGCCTCCACCACCAGGCCCAGCAAAATATAGTTCGTATTGGAGTAGTGCCACTGCCCCGCTGCTCCCGGCGCAAAATACGGCGCAGCCCCCTCGATCTGAGCCACCAGCTCCTGCGGACGCCAGCTGCGGAAGGCGCTGTGCACCAGATCCTGACCGAACGGCGTATCGGGGTCCGTGTAGTCATGGATGCCGCTGGTGTGATTCAGCAGCTGGCGGATGGTGATCTTCTCCGCAAACGGCACAGAAGCGAGCACCGACGGCGGCAGCCAGCGATCCACTGGATCCTCCAGGCCGAGCTTGCCCTCCTCCATCAGCTGCAGCACCACCGTCGCCACAAATGGCTTGGTCAAACTGGCGATCTGAAACCGATCCTCAGCAACCATTGCCGTCTGCGCCGCCAGGTCCGAATAGCCGCTGGCCCCCACCCAGGTCCCCTGGTTCGGCGTGACGATCGCCAGGGTCGCGCCGGCAACCACGCTGTCGGCCTCCAGGGTTTTGTGCAGCTCCTTCTGAAGGTCATCCGTCAGCTTGAAACTCATCGGCGGGCGACCCGAGAGCGCATGACCGAGCCACCCAGTGGGGGCAGTCTGGGGCTGGAAGACCTGCTGGACGACTAGCACCTCGACGCTCAAAATCTGAGCCAGATAGAAGTTGGGGCTGATCGCCAAGCCGAGGGATAGCATCTAGAATTTGACTCCAAGAGAGGGTAAACCGTTAAGCGAGTGAGCTGAGCGATATTGCGGATGATCGAGAGGCAATCGGGGCAGCCAGGACCACCGCGCAACCTCTGCCACAGGTCTGTTCAGCCATCCTAGTCGCCCCGTTCCTCAATCATTCGCGGCAATTGTGAGCTGATCCCGACAGTTGTGAGCACCCCAGCCCCAGCCAGACAGAGCCCACTCAAAAAACGCAAAAAACGCAAAAAGCAACCCCTTTCTGCCGCCGGTCTACCTGCGGATTCCAGACAGCTGTTATCCAATTCTTAATGTTTCCCTTGTCTTCGCTTAACAGAGCAATTCTAAGTTGAGGAGGTTAGTGGTATTCCTGTACGGTTCTAACCGTGGAGAACAAGATGGCTCTCAAACTGAGGAACGCGAGCAGAACTTCTGTCGCAAAGCGAGCAGCAGGCCGGATTCTGCTCAGTTCAATGACCGCAGTCGCAGTGACCCTGACGCCTGTATTGACATCCATTGCCCAAGCGGTCACGCTCAACGGCGCTGGCGCAACCTTCCCACAACCTTTGTTTCAGCGCTGGTTTGCCCAGTGGGGACGCGAAAGCAACAATCGGGTCAACTACCAGGGCATCGGCAGCGGCGGCGGCGTCAACCAGGTGATCGCAGGAACGGTGGATTTCGGCGCTAGCGATCGCGCCATGACCGATGCGGAGATCCAACGCGTTCCTCGGGGTGTGCTGCTGGTGCCTGCGGCGGGCGGCGGTGTCGTGCTGGCTTACAACATCCCCGGCGTGAACTCCCTGCGTTTGCCCCGCGCCGTTTACAGCGATATTTTCTCGGGCCGGATCACGCGCTGGAATGATCAGAGGATCGCCGCTGCCAACTCTGGTGTCAACCTGCCCAACCAGCCGATCCGGACGGTGGTGCGTGCTGACTCTAGCGGCACAAGCTTCATTTTCTCCAACAACCTGGCAGCGGTGAACCCCTACTTCCGGGGTCGTGTGGGAGCCAGCCAATCGCCCCGCTGGATTCAGGGCACGATCCGAGGCCAGGGCAACCCGGGCGTGGCTGCCAACGTCCGCCGCACGCCCTACTCGATTGGCTACGTGGAGTACGCCTTTGCGCGTCAGAACAACCTGCCGGTGGCCCTATTGCAGAACAAAGCGGGGCAGTATCCAACCCCCGGTCTGGACACCTTTGAGAATGGTCTAGACGGCGTGCAGATGCCTGCCAACTTCCGCGTGTTCGTGTCAGACCCGGACGGCAACGGCTCCTACCCGATCGTCGGCTACACCTGGATGCTGGTCTATCGCCGGTATCCGGACGCTGCCAAGGCTAACGCGGTCAAGGCGCTGATCCGTTGGGCGATGAACGATGGCCAGCGGATCGCACCGCAGCTGCAGTACGTACCGCTCCCCACATCGGTTCGCCCCCGCGTGATCCAGGCGGCTGACGGTATCAGCGCTGGCAACTAGGTTCAACGCGCTTTGCAATGTATACAGGGGCACGGTCCAGACGGTTCGGTGCCCCTGTATAGTTGCGAAGGCTGGAAATTTGCTCCTTTAGAGGAAAGTAGGCAGTAGAGCAATGGCACAAGGAGTCGCCCCGCTACCACAGCAAGTATTGGGCACCGGTCGGTCGCTGCGGCGGAGGGTTGATCAAGCATTCATCGTGGTAACGGGTCTATTTGCGCTGTTGATCGTGGCCGTACTGCTCACGATTGCCGCACAGCTCGCCTATCAAGCTTGGCCTGCGGTCCAGGCGTTCGGCCTGAGCTTTTTGACCTCAGCGACTTGGGACGTTATCGATAGTAAGTTCGGCGTTTTAGCGATTGCCTACGGTACGCTGGTTAGCTCTCTGCTGGCACTTCTGTTGGCAGTGCCGGTGAGTATCGGCGTAGCGCTGGCGCTGACCGAGGACTTTTTGCCAGCCGTCGTGCGCACGCCACTGGCCTTTCTAGTGGAGCTGCTAGCAGCGGTTCCCAGTGTGGTTTACGGTCTCTGGGGCGTCAATGTTTTGGTGCCGCTGCTGTTTCCCCTGATGGAGTGGCTGAACCTCAAATTTGGCTGGATCCCGCTGTTTAGCACGCCGCCACAGGGGCCTGGCATGCTGCCTGCGGCGGTGGTTCTGTCGATTATGATTTTGCCAACCATTGCCGCGATTTCGCGGGATGTGTTGAGCGTGCTGCCCACTGAGTTTCGCAGTGCCTCCATGGCCTTGGGCGGCACTCGCTGGGAAACGATCTTCCGGGTGCTGCTGCCGGCTGGAGCCTCCGGCATTCTGGGCGGCGTGATGCTGGGCCTCGGGCGGGCGTTAGGCGAAACGATGGCAGTGACCATGGTGATTGGCAACGCGCCCCAAATCAGCCCCAGCCTGCTAGACCCGGCCCAGACCATTGCCTCGCTGCTGGCGACCCAATTCGGTGAGGCGTCGGAACCGCTGCATGTTGGAGCCCTGATGTACGCCGCGTTGGTTCTGTTCGGCCTAACGCTGCTGGTCAACATGATTGCAGAATTGCTGGTGCGAACAATTCAACTGGAACGGACCTAGGCAGGAGAACCCAACATGCACCCCGTTGACCCCCAAGGTGCCGAGACCGACGGCAGCAAGATTTTAGTCGAGCCGCTGTCGTGGGACCGCACCCTGTTCAACCAGTTCATGACCGTCTTGGCGTTTGTATTCCTGGCCTTGGCGCTGCTGCCGTTGCTGGCACTGCTGTTTGAAGTGCTGCGGCTAGGCCTGCCCAACCTGAGCCTGGAGTCGTTTACAGCCCTACCCGCCCCGCCGCCACTTGAAGGCGACCCCCCCGAGCCCAATGGCTTTGGCAATGCGATTCAAGGCACGCTGATCATGGTGGGGCTGGCTTCGCTGATTAGCATCCCCGCTGGCGTCTTGGCCGCAATTTACCTGTCCGAATTTGCCAAGGGCAGCCAGATCGCCGCCTGGAGCCGGTTTGCAACCAATATTCTCAGCGGCGTGCCCTCGATTGTGATGGGTGTCTTCGCCTACGCGGTGATCGTGTTGTCGACCAAAACTTTCTCGGCGTTTGCTGGGAGCGTGGCGCTCTCAGTGTTGATGCTGCCGATCGTGGTGCGGGCAACGGAGGGAGCCCTAAATCTGGTCCCCGACTCGCTGCGTCAGGGCGCGGTGGCTTTGGGAGCTACGAAAGTGCAGACCACGTTCCTGGTGGTGGTAGCCACAGCCCTGCCAGGCATTGTGACGGGCGTGTTGCTGGCAGTGGCGCGAGCGGCAGGCGAGACTGCGCCGCTGGTGTTTACGGCGCTCTACACTGACCTGTGGTCGGAGGGTCTGTTTAGCCCCACGGCCTCCCTGTCGGTCTTGATTTTCAACTTCTACAATGACCCCGATCCGAACCGAATTCAGCTGCTGTGGACTGCTGCTTTGATTCTGGTCGGGCTGGTGCTGTTCACCAGCATCCTGTCGCGGTTGGCAATTCGCAGCCCCTCTACTCAAAGAAGGTAAGCGCCCATGCTGAAAGTGAGAGACCTGAACATCTATTACGGTCAAAAGCTAGCCGTTGCCGGGGTGTCGATGGACATTCCCCCCCGCCAGGTGACTGCTATGATCGGTCCCTCCGGCTGCGGCAAGTCCACATTCTTGAAGTCTCTGAATCGGATCGGCGAGCTAGACTCCCCCATGCGGATCAAGGGTCTGGTGGAGTTTCTGGGGCAGGATATCTATGCCAGTCGGGTGAACCTGCAGCGGCTGCGCATTCAGGTTGGCATGGTCTTCCAGAAGCCCAATCCCTTCCCGATGAGCATTTATGAAAACATCGTCTACGGCCCGCGCTTAAACGGCACCCGCGGCAGTGACCAGCTGGATCAAATCGTCGAGAAGGCGCTTAAGCAAGCTGTGCTCTGGGATGAGGTGAAGCACAAGCTTAAGGAGTCGGCCTTGGGCCTGTCGGGTGGTCAGCAGCAGCGTCTGTGCATCGCCCGCTGTCTGGCGGTGACGCCTAAGGTGTTGCTGATGGATGAGCCCTGCTCGGCACTGGACCCGATTTCCACGCTCAAGGTGGAGGAGCTGATCCGGGATCTGCAGCAAGAACTAACCATTGTGATCGTGACTCACAATCTGCAGCAAGCGGCGCGGGTGGCCCAGCAGACAGCGTTCTTCAGCGTGGATCTGAGCCAAGGCGTGGCTGGGCCGGGTCAACTGATCGAGTTCGGACCCACCCGCCAGCTATTCGAGAGTCCCAAGGATGAGCGGACGCGCGACTACGTGATGGGACGCTTCGGGTAAACCGCGAATACGTAGGTGTTGGTGTTTTTTAATGCATGTGGGTCCGAGCGCCCGCACGGATCTTTAAGCTGGCCGGTTGCTGTGTGTAAGTTCCGCGAGTTCTGGCCTGAGAGCTTTCCAGGGGATCTGCAATGCCTCTAGGATGCAGTCTATGGGAACCGATTGCGCCCGAGTGAAGGTTCGGTTGGCAACACTGCTCACCAGGTTGGTCGGTTCTCTTGGTCCATCTTCTGGGTTCGAGCCGACGTGATGAATTTCGAGCGCCTTAGGGCGGTCAGCCCCCGCCGCCACAGTGGCGTCATTCTCTGCAAAGCCCACCATGCTGAGTTTGCAGGTCCAGGGGCTGCCGTGGGAGGAGGGTTGGATCGGGGCGTGCACCAGATGCTGATCGTCGGTGAGCTGGAGTGGATTGAACTGACATCACCGCGCGAGCGCCAAGTTGCTTACCAGAAGCGCATCCAATGGCTGAATTGGCTGCAACAGATTACGCGCCAGATCGAGCCGGAACAGCGGGCGCAGCGGCTGGTGACTAGCTTTGAGATGTTTTTTGGTCGGTCCTTGGTAGCGGAGATCCCGGTTGAGGTTTTGGCTCGCTTGGTCGGTACTTTCCCAGACACGATTGACCAAGCCCGTCAGCACAATCCGGTTCGCCCAGCACCATGTCAGCCGTTGCCGCTGAAAACGGTTGATCTCCCCGAAGCGGTTGAGCCGCGCTACCCACTCTGGCAGCCAGAATTCTACTTTGAGGGTGTGGCAACTCCTTAGCCAGGACAGCATTTTGCCCTCGCTCAGCTTCGAATCTAGGAGGCGTTCTTTGACCTCCAGTTCTGCGTTTGCAGTTCAGTAGGATTCGTATCCCAGCACACCTTTATACAGGCGGTTGTTCGCTAGGGTATCGATACACTCAAACCAATAGCTTACTAGCACAAGCGTCTTAGGTCGGGGGCTCCGCGTCCCTGCTTAAGCTCTGGTCTCTGTTGTGCTAAGTAACGGCAAGTTCTACGGACACCTGCCTGATCCTCTGAGTCAACGGGGGGTTGCTCTTGGCTATCCATCTGCTGCTCTGATGTTCTGGACAGATGCACTCTCTTATGAAACGCAGCTTAAAGTCCACGCAGGAATTGGTATTCCGACCAGATGTGACGGGTTCTCCGCTCGATTTGCTCCAGGCTGAGATCCACAATGTCCCCAGCCGACCGGATTATCTGGAGCGCAGCCGCCATGTCCAATCCTGGCGCAGCAGCCGTGAGGATCACTACGCGCCGATCCAGAAGCGGGCTCGACGCGCGGCGACCGCTGCCGCTGTGGCCCGAGATTATCCGGAGTCGGTGTTTGGCAGTTTGATGGCGGATGCGCTGGTGAGCGAATGGCTGCAGAGAGAGGGGCTGCTGACGGCGCTGCCGGATGTTTTGGGCTGGAGTTGGAAGCATCTGGAGCGCCCGGAGACCTGGTTCAATCTCTTTTGGCGCGACCTGCTCTGGCCGCAGTCGCGTTTGGAAGGGCTGCGCGGTCGGGGCTTTGACACCAGTTTGGAGGCCAAGGTGCGTTGCTGGTTGGAGGCCCACCCGACGCCCAGCTTCAACACTTGGGGGCTGCTGTGTCATCTGGACCGGGAGGTGCGCAGTCTGTGCCTGGAGCAAGTGTTTGTCGATAGCAGCACGCTGCTGAACACGCTGGAGGCGGAGCTGGTGCGCACCGAAACCGTGTCGCGGCTGATCGACCAGGGGCTGGATTTGGGCGGCTGTATTCATCTGCCGGAGCCGCCGCTGGCTGCGGTGCTGCCCACGCCGCTTTTGCCGACGGCGCTGGCGGGTCGCCTATGTCCGGAGCCGGTGCCCTGCGGGCCGGTGAAGGTGAGCAAGCCGACCGCAAATTCAGAGGCGGCGCTGCCTCGGGTGATCCTGGTCTTCAAGTCGGAGATCGGCATGGAGGGGATTCAGTCGCTCAAGCAGGCGATTCGGCAGCGGGGCTGGCTGCCCAAGACGGTCAATCTCAGCCGGGGCTGTTTCAATGACTATCGTTTGGAGCCGGGCACGGTGGTAGTGTCGTTGATTCGCTCGTTTGGCCACAAGGACTCGATCCCGGTCAAGAGCCGGGCTAAGAATGCCGGAGCCCGCATTATCGAAACTCGCTCGCGCTCGCCGGAGATTATCTGCAGCTTGATTAGCCGCGAGCTGACCGGTTGCAAGGACGCGGCTTAGGCATCGGTGGGTGCTGGAGCCAGTTCCTCGCTGCTCAGCGATTGGATTCCTGCAGTTGGGCAATCAGCCAGGTACCGAGTTCAGATTGGTTGATCTGACGACTGCGTTGCAGAACTTCTTCGATGAAAGCGATGGCTAGACCGGGCAACACTTGGGACTGAGTGATGCGCCTGCTGCCGAGGTTGCTGATGGCGAAGGCGAGCACCTGAGCCTTGCGAA
>JANNOU010000042.1:0-33800 GCA_031399305.1 Leptolyngbya sp. SOY_34_metabat_272 | reverse complement strand
AGAGGCTAAGGCTGGCTGTAGTCTTCGCTCGGCTTCGACGCGTCTGCGGAAGTGGGCGATGACGGGGCTGTGCAGGCTTTCGGGCAGGCGTCGGATGTGCTTTACCCAGGGGTTGAGCCTCTGCTGAGATGACTCGTTTGGCGGTTGGGTCACGAAACCTCTCCTCAATTTAGACAGCCAGAACTGTTCCGCGTCTGAAGGGCATGACAGGATGCGCCTAGACACGGAAGATTAGAAACGGGCAGTTCTCCTGAGACACTGCTTGCTCCGGGTCTGCTGGGTGCCTGCCCGTTGTCATTGCTCGTCACTAAACATATCGTCCGGACCTTTTGGCGTCTTGCCAACTTGTCCGATCACTTAGCCCGGACTCAATGCCATGTCGAAGCAGCAACAATCGGGTGCGGAGGAGCGTGAAAGCCCCTTGAAGCGGCTCAGGGAGGAGTTGGGGCTCTCTCAAGAGGAGTTTGCTCGAATCATTGGCACGTCGGTACGGACGGTGGGCCGCTGGGAGGCGGGAGTCAGTATGGCGACGTTCACGGTTCCCCAAATGAAGGCTTTGGTTCGGCTCCTGACTTCGAGCGGCAAGTCACTGGAGGACTTCCCTGATGACCTTGGGCCAGCGGGTCGCCAATCGGAGAAGGTTTGATGACGGGCAATCTCGCGAGTTCTGAGGCTGAGCTGTTGCCGTGCTAACTGCTCCCGAGTCGCTCGGAGCTTCGTGATTCCAGCTCAGAACTCGACAATTCTCGCTCGGAGCTGCGGCGTTCCAGTTCAAAATTCGACAATTCTCAGTTGGAGCTGCGGCGTTCCAGTTCAGAACTCGGCAGTTTTCGGTTGCAACTCGGGGATTGTCTGGCTGAACTCGACAGTTCTTGGTTGGAGCTGCGTTATTGCAGACTCAAGCCACATCGGTGCTGTTTGAGTCTGCGTCGTTTTAGGCTGGAGCCTCGCCTAGCGGCGTGAGACCTGGGTTGAAGCTTGGCAGGCAACCTGATGGCGGCGCTTGAGGGCCACAACCACCCCCACGAGGCCGAAGGCCAGCACCGTCGGCACTGGGGAGGGCTCGGGGACTGGGATCGGTTTGGGCTGGATGCCCAGAGCGGCAGCAGCGCGATCGGCTTGAATCAGGCCATAGCCGCTGCGGTTGTTGAAGCCGGTCTGGCCAGCGAGTGGTTGAGCCGTGCTGCGCAGAGCGTCGTACAGCTCTGTGGGCGAAGTGCTGGGGTCGGCCTGTAGCAGCAGCGCTGCCGCTGCCGCTGTGAACGGCGCTGCCGCCGAAGTACCGAAGAAGCTGTAGAAGCCGTCGTTAAACTGGGCGGGGCTAAAGATATCGCAAGGGGAAAACACGGGGTTGCAGAGCTGGAAGGAGACCGACACCCCGTCCGGAGCCACCACATCCGGCTTCAGATAGGGCGAAGCCGGGTTGCCCGCCGACGAGAAAGGCTCCAGCTCGCCTTGGCGGGTCACACCATCGCGCGAGATCTCCGAGTTGCCGTAGTACACCGCTCCCAAGGTCAACGCATCCGGACTATTGGAGTGACCAAAGATCGGCAGAGACTGCCCGAAATAATTGCCCGCAGACGTGAAATAGGAAACTCCCTGATTGACAACGGCCTTGATCGCCCGGTTGATTGGTCCTCTTGGCGGTTCTGGTTCGCCAGGAAGATCGCCCCGAAAGAAACTCAGATCATCCACGATGATCTCAGCTCCAGCCGCAGCCAGTTGCCGAACCCCTCGCCCAAAGTCAACCAGACTGTCCTCAGGCGCGTAAAACGCCAAGCTCGCTCCCGGTGCGATGGCGTGGATCAGTTGCAGCATGGCGCGGCCTTCATCTGTGGAGCCCGGCCCAAAGTCATCCTTCAGGACCTGCACCCCGGCGGGCAAATAGCCATCGCTAATATTGGACCCGTAAGTATCCAACTCAGCCTGGGCATTGAAGCTGAACGGGGCGGTGTTGAAGCTATCTGAGATCACGCCAATCGTGATGCCCGTGCCGTCTAGGCCATAGAGATCCCGAACCACATCAATGCCGGTGGCCTGCGCGGCTGGATCAATCGGCAGCGTGAAGGTTGCCGCCTGGGCCTTGGCGACGAAGCTGCCCAGTGCAGTTGTCGTCGCGATCACCGCTGCCGTCACGACTGTTCTGAGAGGTCTCAGATCTTGCATCATCTTGCTCTACACCTTGAAGAGATTGCGAAGACAGCTTGTTGGCCTCCACTACAGCAGGCATGAGGAACAGATGAGAGAACCCACCGCCAACTCGTTGGGTCAGTTCCTAATTCGTAAGGTACAAGGTCAAGGTTAAACCTGCATTACCCACAACAGCAAATTGATTACCAAATTTGGCAAGCCGAGAGCACCCATTAGGAACTGCTTGAGTCAGCATCAAGGCTGAATGCTTGATTTTGTTGTGAAAATATCTTCAACATAGACCCATCCGTAACGAGCCCGAGCTTGCGCCAGGCCCGAAAACCTCCGACCATAAGAACCGCCCTTGGAAACTCGCGCTCATGATCACTAGCAGCTCGCAACCGGCCCGTCCTGAGGTCATTGGCCTGCTGCCCGCTGGCGGGCAGGCCACCCGCATCGCGCCGCTACCGCTGAGCAAAGAGCTGTACCCCATTGGCTTTCGGGCGGCAGATCCGGGTGGCAGTCCTCGGCCCAAAGTAGTCTGCCACTATCTGCTCGAAAAAATGCGTCTGGCTGGCATCGCCAAAGCCTACATCGTGCTTCGACCCGGCAAATGGGACATCCCCGCCTATCTCGGTGATGGCAGCCTGCTCGACATGTACCTAGGCTACCTGCTGATGGGCCTACCCTACGGCGTGCCCTACACCCTGGACCAGGCCTATCCCTTTGTGCAGCAGGCGCTGGTCGCCCTGGGTTTTCCCGACCTCCTCTTCCAGCCAGCCGACACCTTCGTGCGCCTGCTTGCGCGCCAGGCAGTGAGCCAGGCTGACGTAGTCCTGGGCCTGTTCCCCACCGATCAACCTCAGAAAGCAGGCATGGTCGATTTTGACACCGCAGGCCGCGTGCGCTCGATTATCGAAAAGCCCCCCCAGTCCAATCTGCGCTACATGTGGGGCACTGCTGTTTGGACACCCAAATTTACGCAGTTCCTGCACGACTATCTGGCAGCCCAGTCCACGCCACCGCCTCGCGAAATTCCGATCGGGGACGTGATCCAAGCGGCTATAGCCAGCGGACTACAGGTGTCGGCTGAGGCCTTCCCCAATGGCTCCTATCTAGACATCGGCACGCCTGAGGATCTGGTGCGAGCCGTGCGCAATTTTTCGGCTCCCGAATTGGCGACCTGAGCTGTTAGCCCACCGAACAAAACACACAGAAGAAGGGGACCTCAATGAGGTCCCTCCAGAGACAGACTATGGCTAGAGAGATAGCGACTACTCTAAGAGACTGCGCATCATCCAGGCTGTCTTTTCATGCACGTCCATGCGCTGAGCCAACAACTGGGCCGTTGCCTCGTCACTCTGCCGCTCAAGAACCGGTAAAAGCGCTCGGGCGGTACTGACCACCGTTTCCTGATCCTCCACAATCAAGCGGATCATCTCCGCCGCATTGGGAACACCCAGCACCTCTTCAATTGAACTCAGGCGCGTAAATTCCGCGTAGGTTCCGGGTGCGGGATAACCCAGGGTGCGAATCCGCTCAGCAATGCGGTCAACGGCTACGGCCAGTTCCGTGTATTGCTGCTCGAACATAAAATGCAGAGTCTGGAATAGGGGGCCAGTGACATTCCAGTGGAAGTTATGAGTTCTCAGATAGAGCAAGTAGGTGTCGGCCAGCAGTCGGGAAAGCCCTTGTGCAATTTCTCGCTTGCCTTCCTCGCTAATTCCAGTCTTGACCTTGGCATTTCTGGTGTGAGTTTGCATTAGATCCTCCTATCGGATTAGGGAACTCATTTTTCATCCGCTGATTGCACCCTGCCGATGGTCTTCCCGCACCTTAACCTGGCCCTAGGGTTCAGGTTGTCTTGAACTGTCGTCTTGAACTCGCGTCCTGCTCTGTTCTCATTTTGTTTCTCTATAAACCAATGACCACCGAAATGTTACAGAGGCCACTTGAAAAATTCAAATTGTAAATCCGTAAATACACTGAATCCAGAAGAATCCGGTAAAAGACGAGATCGTATATTTCACTAGAGCTGTCTAAGATTTAAGACTTTTGGGGTAGGCGGTGAGCTAAATTTCAGGCTACTTAGTGCTTTTTGTAACTCAGAGTGGCCTGATTCGAGCCGTAACCTGCTCGCAGAAGGCCAAAAAAAGGCAGACCACCTCGGGTCTACCCTTTTCTGGCCTTCCAAAAACTCTCTTAGAAAATTGGAGAGTCTACTTTAGGCACGGTCAACGATATCTTTCACCTTGTCTTTGGCATCTTCCTTGGCGTGTCGGATCTCAGCCTCAGCTTGCTTGGCTTGGCCCTCGGCCTTATCTTTCGGATCGCCAGTGATGTCACCAATGGCCTCTTGGACTTTGCCTTCAATGTTCTTGGCGACGGCCTTTGCTCTCTCTTCAGTACTCATAGTTCTCTCCAGTTGCTGTCAAATGAACGGCTTATTTCGAACGCCCAAGGCTCAGATTTTGCGATTTCTATCCTAAGCAAATTACCTAGGAAAACAATCCCTCAGAAGTTACATCCAGACAACCTCATCCCCCTGTCTAGAGGTATAGATACGGGGCTATGGGTGGGAATGCTCAGCTTTAGTGTCTGCCACCAAACCACTTTGCCGCGATTGCTCCCAGCGCAGCACCAATCAAGGGATTACTCATGAATTTGACCAAGAATGGCTGATCCGCTAGCACATCTTGGAAGATATCTGGATGAGCGCGGTAGGCAAAACCAGCCAACTTGCTCACATCATCCGCGTTCATATGGTTGGCATGGCGCGTGGACAGACCTAGCTGCTGCTCCAAGTGCCGATCCGATAGGCCGTGCTGCTTGAAGTGCTTCAAGAAATCGCGGGCGACATCATCCCGCTGATTGGGCTGAATGCGGCTGATCGCTTGCTGAAGTTCGGGCTCCATTTGGGCGCTTGGGATGTGCTCCGGATGAAATGAGCGGCCAAATAGCCCCCGACGCTCCTCGCGGCTCGAACGGCCAGCAAAATCGTCAAAGCTTTGGTAATCCTGGGCGGGGCCAGAAGCATTGACCTGGTTATCTGGCAATTGCTCAACGTTGCCACCAGCCAGATCGTTCAGGACCTGGCGGCGATACTCATTGCTATTTGTCATGACTAAAACCCTACTTACTAACGACTCAGTAACTCATTTGTACTCAACGCGGTTGGTGCTGTCGTCGTAATCTGCCGTAAGAACTAACTGCTTATCCGGTGCGTAGACTAACACCTTCAAATCTCGGCCGGGGAAATTGCGCCGAAAGCCTTGAACCAGCGACGAAGCCAGGTTACGAACTTCGTTAGGACGCACCTGCGGCGACAGCACAACGCCTAACTTGTCACCATCACGCACGTACGCATCCTTAACCAACCCTTGGCTTTTTTGCACCACCCAGTCGCCAAAGGCAGCGGCGTTGGGAGAGTCACCTTTGGATAGTTGGTCGTAGCGAGGCTGTCCCACCTGAGAGGCAGGCGGTAAGCTGCGAGCACTGGGAGCCTGGGCCGCAGAGTTTGCACAGGCTGCCGTAAACGTCAGAACTAAGAAAAGGGCGCAGATCGTCAAAAGCTGCTTACTTCTTTGTACAAATTTCACTGATGGACCTCCCATTTCAGCACTTGATTGCGAAAAGGTGCAAAAAGCCCCTATGAAAACGGGCAGGCCATCATTGACCTGCCCGTTGCTCACTCAAATTCCCTTAAGTGCACCTGGGCAGGGAAAGCGAGATACGCTAACTAGGCGCGGTCAACGATGTCCTTAGTCTTGTCCTTGACATCTTCTTTGGCGTGGCGAACCTGTGCTTCCGCCTGCTTGGCTTTGCCTTCGGCTTGATCTTCTGGATCGCCAGTCACTTTGCCCAAAGCTTCCTGCGCCTTGCCCTCGATGTTTTTACCGGTGGCCTTTGCTCTTTCTTCAGCGCTCATGCTGGACTCCTTATGTGCTTTTTGAACTTAGGGCGTAAGTTTGCTTTCCTTACCCCAGTGCACTTAGTCTAGGCAGAAGTCTGCGTCTGACCATCGCTCAAAGGTTACATAAGCTACTTTTATGCTCTCTGTCAGGGGGAGGAGGCTACTGATTCACCAACCCAGGGTATCTAAACTGCCTTTGAAGGGGCCCACAATATCCTGGGTAATCCAACCGCCGTAAAAGTCGCCGGGTTGGGCCTGAACCAGTTCGCCATTGACAAAACAGGCATCCATCTTGCCTGGGTAAACTGCGACATGATTTTGGATGTCTTGAAAAGCGGGAATTGGCTCAGGGTAATCCCAGGCTCCATTGACAAGGGTTCTATCACCGACCGTAATTGTGTAATAGTGAGCACTACCTTTCCATTCACAGAAGGTTGTGCGTGGAGAGCGGCTGAAATATTCGCTGAGCTTCACATCTTCTGGCCGCAGGTAGTAAACTGGGGGATGGCTGGTCTCTAACACGCGTTTGGCATGTCGAGATTCTGCAATAGTCACACCGTTAAATACCACCTGAATCAATTTATCCGAAGCTTCAAGTCTGGGCGGTCGGGGATAGTCCCAAACTGACTCTTGTCCGGGTCCAGGCTCAATTCTGCGGGGTTCAATCATCTATTCACCTCTCGTTTAGTGGGTAAGGTTGCCTAGCTAGCCTATCCATTTTAAAGTGATCTGTGAACTGAAGAGGTCTGCCACCGGCCCACATGGCATTGTGTTGCCCCTCAGAGGGCTACTGTGGTGTTAAGAGTCTCACTTGTGAAATTGTCTACTCACTTCTAGAGGCTAAAATAGCTCTGGAGCGCAGGCCAATCGCAAAAAGTGGCAGATACAAAACCCACCAAAAAAGGTACAAACTCAGCCCAGAGATCAGCTCTGGATTCAACAGATTGCCTTTCTTCATGCTCATCTTCCAAAGCTGAGTTGGTTGACGACTCACTAGAGGGGTGGAATCCTTGCCAGAAGGCCTTTTCTAAGCGGTTCGGGCCGTTCTGACCAAGGCAGTAATCCATCCGGCTTGACATAGTATTGGTCAGCACATTTTAAGATCGCCAGGCCACTCTCGTTGACTGGCAAATCTCCAAACAGGTAGGTATATTTTCCTGTGGCCGCAAAGGAGACGAGGCAAGGTCGGCTACACGCACTCATGCAGGTTACTTCTCGGATCAGAAATTCGTCTCGTAAATCCCAGGTTAGGCAGAGTTTATGCACCTGTTCCAACAGTTGCTGGCCGCCACTCTGACCCACTGGCTTGCCATCTCTCCAGGTACTTGCGCAGGTTTTGCAAATGAATAAAGTGTGTTGTGTTTTCATCATTGACTAGAGATGACCGGAGGCTCTGGCACCATGCATAGACCTTCTTGGCATGCCAAGGATTTCCATCGTCGAAAGGTGCCAGATTTATATCTGCATCAACCCATGCGGCACGGCAGTTAGCGCCACTCTGCGTCTCAGTCACAATGCCTAATTAGCGCTTGCCAAACTGAGAAGCTGTACGCTTCAAGGTGTGCTTTGGTGAAGAAGTGAGGGCGAAGTGCAGACCCAGACTCAGGCAGGGCTTGACAACTTATTCCCAAAAACTTGCCATCATCTAGAACAACCCAGTGCTTCTTGCACCGGGGCTAGATGAGACAGTCGCTGCAATTCTCGATAAGCCATCATCTGTACCTCGCAGACGTGTTCAGGGGGTGTGTTGGGGTCGGCGGGCATTCTGACTTAGAAACTGCAGGTTGCAGTTCCATTACAGCTGCGGGACAGCGTCGGATTCGCACCGAACTTTCCCCGTTACCTCTAGCGGCTGGTTCCCACTAGAACCGATGATTCCTCAAGAGACTACCATACCCCCTAATCCCTGCGATAGCAAGCTTAAGATAAGTTGACATCAGGGCAGGGGCGATCGCTCGGCTTGAGGCGCAGTCTTGAGCGGTCTCCCTCCCAGCCCCCTCTCAGAAGACTTTATGAATAATGGTCCCCTGAAAGCGTGAAGTAGTTATCATGCACATGGCAGCTGCAACTGAGTCTATAGCCAAATTGTGGAGATATACGCATGGAGTTTCTATCCGACACAGTAGCTTTATCTCGAATGCAGTTTGCACTCACCGCCATTTTTCATATGCTGTGGCCTGTCTTGACCACAGGCATGGGAATCTACCTGGTGATTGTTGAAGGGCTGTGGTTAAAAACGCGCAGTTCAGACTACTACCATCATGCCCGTTTCTGGTCAAAATTGTATGTATTGAACTTCGGCATTGGGGTCGCATCAGGGCTGCCGATGGAGTTTCAGTTTGGTACAAACTGGGCACCATTCTCAGAAGCTGTAGGGGACTTTTTTGGTAGCGTCCTGGGTTTTGAAGCGTCAATGGCATTCATGTTGGAAGCGGGGTTCCTAGGCATTATGCTATTCGGCTGGGAACGGGTGAATCCAGTCATCCATTATTTCGCCACGATCATGGTTGCCTTTGGGGCAAATTTGTCTATCTTTTGGATTTTGTCGGCGAATTCCTGGCTGCAAAGTCCGACCGGTGGCGAAATGATTAATGGTAAGTTTGTGGTTGATGATTACTTCCAGGCAATCCTGAATCCTTTTATGGTGAAGAGCGTGTTGCACATGTTTTTTGCCACGCTGGAAACCTCTCTGTTTGTGATTGGTGGCATTAGCGCCTGGTATATTCTCAATGATCGCAACTCAGCTTTTTTTGCCAAGTCTTTGAAAATTGTACTGGCCGCTGCGATTGCGGTGACACCCTTACAAATCTATATTGGGCACCTCAGCGCCGAGCAAGTCTATCACTATCAGCCTACTAAGCTGGCGGCCATGGAAGCAAAGTGGGAATCCAGCCCTGCCGGACAGCCTGCGCCCTGGACTGTGTTGGCGTTGCCCAACAGCAAGACTGAGCAAAATGACTGGGAGCTTTCTATTCCCAAGGGCCTAGGCTACATTCTGGAATTCAAGCAAAACCTCTCTGAACCTGTGCTGGGCTTGAAGGAGTGGAAGCCGGAAGATCGGCCTCGCCTGGTCGGCTTGATTTATTACTCCTTCAGGATCATGAGCGGCATTGGTTTCTTTCTGGCTGGCTTAATGCTGTTGAGCGTGATCCAGTGGCTACGTGGCAAACTTGCGTCGGAGGCAATCACTCAACAGAAATGGCTCCTGCGCATCTGGGTGCTTGCCGCCCCGCTAGGATATATCGCTGTGGAATCGGGTTGGATTGTGCGCTGCGTTGGGCGACAGCCGTGGGTCCTCTATGGGCAGATTCGGACTGCTGATGGAGTTTCGCACCTGCCCCCTGGCGAGGTTCTCAGCTCTCTGCTGATCTTCGCTGGGGTTTACTCTGCCTTGTTCATCTGTGCCATGTTCTTTGGCAGTCGGATTATCCGCAAAGGTCCCAATCTGGAGTTGCCTGTGCCAGGTCTCGAGACCCAGCCTGCGGTGGACACTGAACCAGCTGACTTTGTCCCCGACCAACGCCCGGTTGAGGCGCAGCAATAGACCTACTGATCTAACCAGGAGACTCTGTGGAAAATCTAGAACACTTCCTTGCCCAGGTCTGGTTTGTGATCCTGGCGCTTTTCTTGTTTCTCTATGTCATGCTGGATGGCTTTGATCTGGGGGTCGGCATTTTGTCGCTGACCAGTTCTAATGAGGAGCGGCGCGGCATCTTGATGACCAGTCTGGGCAATATCTGGGACGCTAACGAAACTTGGCTAGTGCTGATGGGAGGGGCCTTGTTCGGAGCATTTCCTCTGGCCTATGGCACCATCTTGAGTGCGCTTTACATTCCAATTTTTGGGATGCTTTTTGGTTTGATCTTTCGGGCGGTCGCGTTTGAATTTCGCGAACATTCTGATAACAAGCTGTTTTGGAATGTTGCTTTTGGGGTCGGCAGCTTCTTGGCAGCGCTGAGTCAGGGATTTGCGCTGGGCAGCATTTTGGAAGGAATTGCGGTGGATGAGGCTGGTCACTTCGTTGGCACGATGTGGGACTGGCTGGATTGGCGATCGCTCCTGGTGGCGCTGACCTTGATCCAGGGCTATGTTCTGATTGGCTCTACCTATCTGATCCTCAAAACTGAAGGAGAACTACAGGCTGCTCACAATCGCACAGCCAAGCTGGCCGCCTGGACAACGCTGATTGGCGCAATCTTAATCACGATTACTATGCCAGTCGTTTACGAAAACGCTAGGGAAAAGCTGTTTCATCAGCCTGAGGTGTATGTCTTTGCCGTTATTCCAGTGCTGGGTGTGCTGTTGATTGGGCTGCTCGTCAGAAGTCTGAATCGCCAGGAAGAAGTGACTCCTCTTGTCTGGACGATTCTCCTTTTTCTCCTGACTTTCATTGGGCTGGGCCTCGTTGTTTTTCCTGACATTATTCCTCCAAGCATCACCATTTATCAAGCGGCGGCAGCACCAAGTGCCCTGGTGTTCATGATTACGTTCATTGGCATTCTGATTCCGATCATGCTGTTCTACAACATCTACAATTACGTGGTGTTTCGGGGCAAGGTCATCGACGGTTCCTATGGGGAGTAGGTCCTTTATCAACGACCCAAGCAGCTAAGATGGCAGCTCCGAGGTCGGCAGCCCAGCCCCAGATCTCGGAACGCCAGCCTCAGGTCTCAACCATCGAGCCTCAGAACTCGGAACTTCAGCCCTTTTTCTCCCAGCTCCGACCCCAGAGCCAGAAGTCCCGAGCTACGAGCTAAATTCTCCGAGCTTTCGCAGAGAAGTTTTCAGCTTCGGGCCGAAATCTCCGACCTGAGAGCTCGATGGTCCAAGCTCTCGGACGGAACCACCGGGCTCTGGCCCAGAACTTCCGAGCTCCAACCTGAAATCATCCAGTTACGGGCTAGAAGTCCCGAGTCTTGGGAGGGAACTGCCGAGTTTCGGGGTTGCCACCGGTCGGTGCTCTGTCATCGACCGGTGGAGACTCGATCCATTACCGGGTCCGCAACAGTCAATCCTGCGGGGATGGCATTTCAAGCGTTTACCGAGGGAGTTCATCGGCACCGAGTTCCCCAGTCTCAAACGGATTTAGAAGCTCAAGTTCAGAAATCCAACGAAAATCATCCGTGTTCCTGGTTATCAATGTTGACCCATACACTAATGCAGTTCCAGCGATAATCGAATCTCCTAAAGTCATTCGCCTCTGTTGTCGCAGGTCTACTGCCTGGTCTAAGACATCTGACGAGATTGGTAAAACTTGAGCAACTTGAAAAAACTCCTCAAAATGCTGACGTTGTTGCTTGGTAAGCAGATGATAGCCTAGTACTTCAAGATAGCTAAGTGCCGACACCACTGGTGAATATTCTGCAATTAATCCCCTCAACTGGACGTATCCTGGTTGAGCGGAGTAGATAATAATATTGCTGTCAAGAAGCACGTTTTACTCCCCTGGCAGCGAACGATCTTGACGAGTTTCTCGTTGCCACAAAACTGGATCGATGTCACTCAGGCCTTCAGTGGCAGCAAGCTTTTCCAAGATCTCAGCCATTCTGCGCCCACGTGTCTTGGTCTCTAAATCTGGCTTGCTGTCAAGCAACGTAACATGGACTTGGAGCATTTGCCTCCCAAATTCAGGGGCTTCACCAATCCATTCCAATCGGCTTCCTCTCAACCAAGCCTTAAACGTCTTCAGCATCGCTTTAGCAACCAATCCCAGCTTTACCCTATAATAGCCCAGAACGTTTCTACAGCCAACTCATAACGGCCGATTAAAAAAGGCAGCCGGAGAAATCTTGAAAAACTCAGCTAGCTTTTTGATATGCTCTACAGTGAGATTACGCTGACCACTCAGAACCGCAGACACAATTGATTCTGTCTTAAAAATAGACACCAAATTTTTTTGTTTGAGCTCGAATTCAGCGACCAATGCCTTCAGCAATTCGACCCCAGACAAGTCAGGAAGCGATATGTTTTTCTCCTCATATTCATGAACCAGGATACCCAGAACATTGAGGTAGTCCTGCCTCTCCGGTGTCGTCTCTCCGGAGTCAAGTAAAGCGTCAATGACTGCTTGAGTGGTGAGCAATTCTGCTTCTGACCTAATCGGGCGTGGGGGAAATTGGTTCAAGAGCTCAATATAGCTGTCAGAAATTGGCTTGATTGTAGTCATATAATCTCTTGCGCCTGTTGACAGCGGCAACCCGCTCGTAACCTATCTGTACCAGTGTCCTTGCAAATTACGAAAGAACTCGGAACACCAGCCTCAGAACTCAACCGTCGAGCCTCAGACCTCGGAGTTTCAGCCTTTTTTCGCCCAGCTCCGACTCCAGAGCCAGAAGTCCCGAGTTCTGAGCTGATCTCCCCAAGCTCTCGCCGAGAAGTTTCCTGCTTCAGACTGAAAGCTCCGAGCTGCGAGTTCGATGGTCCGAGTTCTGGGAGGGAACTGCCGAGTTCTGAACCGCAACCGTCCAGTTCCCTCAGGGATCGGGCGGCTGGGCGGGGACGGCAAGGTGGGGATGCACCGCATTGAAGGCGACCCGGGCCGCTGCCTGCTGCGAGGCTTTTTTGGAGCGGCCTTCGCCCCGACCCAGACAGCGATCCTGCAGCCAGACCTCGGTGACGTAATGAGGCGTCGGTGGTCCGGCTTCGGCCAACAGACGATATTCGGGCAGGCATTGGTAGTGACCCTGGGTCCACTCCTGAAGGGCGGCTTTGTAGTTGGTGCGGGCCGGGTCGTCCAGAACCGTCTCGGTGTGGACCTGGAGGTGGGGCAAGAGCCAGGGCTCAATCAGACTGAGATCGCTGGTGCTGAGATAGAGGGCTCCCAGCAGAGCCTCGAAGGCGTCGGCCAGAGCTGAGGCATTGTGCTTCAGGTAAGGGCTGGCTTCCAGCTCCGCACCCAGGTCATAGAGCCTGGCCCAAGCCGCCAGTTGGGCATCGCTGACCAGCACCGACCGCACATCGGATAGGATGCCAACCGCCGCCTTGGGGTAGTGCTCGTACAGAAAGCGTGAGGCCAGCAGCCGCAGCACCGAATCTCCCAGGAACTCCAGGCGGTCATTGTTATCCGCCGAGTTCAGGGTGGGATGGGTCAGCGCCAGGTCCAACCAGGACCAATTGACCGGCACATCGTGGGCCAAGCCGAGGCGCTGCAGCAACCGCTGCAATTGCAGCAGGCGCTCGGGGGTCGGTGCTTCCCCAGCGGCCGGGATCAGATGGGCTGAATTCACAGGCGGCAAGCTTGCTGCAACCATTGCGCGTCAGCGGGCTCCAGGCTGGGACTTAACTTTTCGAGCACGGTCTGGTGATAGCGCTCCAACCACTGGCGTTGGCCCGAGTCCAAGCGGCTCAGATCGATCAGAGTTTGGTCGAAGGGGATGTAGGTGAGCGGTTCAAAGCCGTACCAGGTCAGGTCAGTGGGCTTGGCATCGGCCTTGGGCAGTTCGACCACCACATAGAGATTCTCCAGGCGGATGCCGCCCCAGCCCGGCTCATAGAAACCGGGCTCAATGCTGCCGATCATGCCTGGCTCCAGCGGCTCATGGGCTCGCTTGTGGATGCCATTCGGCCCCTCATGCACATTGAGGAACATGCCCACCCCGTGGCCTGTGCCGTGCCCGTAATCGAGCCCCGCCGACCACAGCGCCGAGCGCGTAATGCCATCCAGTTGGCTGCCGGTCGCACCCTTGGGAAACTGCTGCCGGGCGCAGTTGATGTGGGCTTGGAGCACGGCGGTGTAGCGCTCAATTTGCGACGGCGACGGCTCACCCCAGATCAGGGTTCGCGTGTCATCTGTGGTGCCGTTGAAATACTGAGCGCCCGAATCGAGCAGCAGAAATTGGCCCGGCTGGAGCAGGTGCTGCGGGCCAGGGGTGCTGTAGTGAACAATCGAGCTGTTGGCCCCAGTCGCGGCGATAGTTGGAAAGCTCAGGCCCCAAAAATCGGCCTCCTCGCGGTAAAACGCTGCGATCGTTGCTGCCACATCCGACTCTGCCAAAGACTGGCCCTGGGCAAATTGAGCGGCTAGCCAGCTCAGGGTGCGAACCTTGGCGCGGCTGGCCTTAAGGTTCGCCTGTTTCATTTGCTCGATTTCAACCGAGTTTTTGCGAGCTTTCAAGCCTTCAATCGGGTTGGCTGCTTCCACGATCTGGGCGGTTTCCGGCAGCAGGCAATGAGTGCCCAGCGTGGTGCGCTTGGCGTCGAGCAACACCCGACAGGGGGTGGATTCGCTGATTAAATTCTTGAGCGTGTCCGAGTAAGTCTCATAGGGCAAAAGCGTGACCTCGCTGGCCAGCGCTGCTTGTAAAGCTGCTTCAACCCGTTCCAAAGCGGTGAACAAAAAGGCCTGCGTAGGCGTAACAATCGCATAGGCAATGAACACAGGATTGCAAGGCACATCATTGCCCCGCAGGTTCAACAGCCAGGCGATCTGGTCGAGCTTGGTGATCGGCAGCAGGTCCGCCTTGGCCTTTTGCAGGGCTTCTCTGACTCGCGCCAATTTCTGGGCCACAGTTTCGCCGGTCAGGGCATCCGGCAAGTGAAAGAGCGGCGCATTCGCATAGGCGGGCAGGGGATCTAACAGCAGCCAAGGGCGCTGAGCGCGAACCTGATCGACCAGGTTTTCAGCCAGCGGTACCAGTTCCACGCCCACTGGTTTGAGCCGTTTTTCCAGCTCACGAAATTGCGCGACCGACAAAGTGAAGGGATCAAAGCCCAGGCGCAAGCCAGGTTGAGTTTGCGCGAGCGCTTCCAAGGTCTCGACCAGGGTTTTTTGGTCGTCCAGGCCCAGCTTGGAAACCTGAATCAGCGCTGGATCGACCTGAGATTCTGCTTGCTGATGATAGCGAGAATCCACAAATAGCCAGCTCTGCTCACGCCCCACCAAAAATTCGCCAGCCGAGCCCGTAAAGCCGCTGAGCCAGACGCGCCGCTGCTTAGCCTCGGGTAGATATTCATTCAAATGCTCGTCGGCAGCGGGGACCCAATAAGCGTCCAGTTGCTGAGCGCCGAGCAGAGTACGCAACTCAGCGACCTTTGCCTGAGTGGCCTGCCGCTCGGTCAACGGCGATGCAAGATCTAGGGGTGCCATGCAGGGACTCCGGGGCTGAGGGCCTATGCCAATCGGTGCGATTACAGTTGTACCTTAGGCACCGAAAGTTTGTCCGGCAGCCCTGATCCTGGCGCTACCACTCCCAGCGGTTCGACGAGAGGCTATTCAGTGCCGGGACCGGCAGGCGGCGGCGGAACTCAATCACCTTGGGCGGCGGGCCTTCTGGGGCGGCGTTGTCCGCTTCTTGCAGCACGAACTCGCGGATCAGGCGGGCCAGGGTGCGCTGCGCCAGACGCGAGACCACCTGACGGCCTAGCTGTTGCGTCTCAGGTTTGAGCAAGATCTGCCCCGCCATCGGCAAGAACTTCAGGGGCTCAAAGCTGCGATTCTGCTGCAGAATCGCCCAAACCTGTTGCAGATGTTCGTTGGTTTCGTTGGGAACGCCCTGTAAAACCTGCAAGGGATCAATGCCCTTCACCAGCTCATCGATCAGACCTTCGCGAATCAACTCGCCCCGATCCGAGAATAGATACTCTAAGACCTGCTCAACGGTATTGCCCAGATCGCTGTTATTGCCGTCTCGGGTGGCATTGCGCAGCAGGTTTTCTAACCGGTTCCAGCGGAAAGAGCCGTCCTTGAACAGCAACTCGCTCAGCGAAGACCGCAGCTCCTGCGAGGGGTCGGTGAGCAAGCGCTTGGCCACATAGGGGTAAGCTTCGCTCAGCACCTTGAAATTGGGATCAACGCCAATCGCAATCCCTTCTAGAGTCACCAGCGAACGAATGATCAGCGCGTAATAAGCAGGCACGCGGAAGGGGTAGTCGTACATCAACTGCGATAGATCATCGGTGATGCTCTTGATATTCAGTTCCGCCACGCTGGCCCCCAGGGCATTGCCAAACACCCTGGCTAGCGCTGGGATGATCGGCGTTAAGTCTGTGTCAGGGGTGAGGAATTCCAGCTTCACATAGTCCTGGGCCAGCCCCTCAAAATCGCGATTGACCATGTGCACAATCGCTTCAATCAAGCCATAGCGCTGCTGCGGTTTGACCTCGCTCATCATACCGAAGTCCAGATAGGCCAAGCGACCATTGTTCATCGCCAGCAGGTTGCCCGGATGAGGATCGGCATGGAAGAAGCCGTGCTCCAATAGCTGTCGCAGCGAGCACTGAACCCCCACGCCGATGATTGCCCGTGGGTCCAGCCCCTTGGCACGAATCACGTCCAACTGGGTCAGCTTGGTGCCGTCGATCCACTCCATGGTCAGAACGCGGCGAGCTGTGTACTGACGATAGATGCCCGGCACATAAATGCCCTCAATGTTGCCGTAGAGCTGGGCGAAGCGCTCAGCATTGGTGGCCTCCTGGTTGTAGTCCATCTCCTCGAAGATGCGATAGGCAAATTCGTCGAGGATGGCCTGCAAATCGCTGCGGATAAACGGCAGGTTGCGCTGCGCCCAGCCTGCTAGCCCGCGCAGAATGAACAGATCCAGCGTGACTTGGCTGGCCAGGCCGGGGCGCTGCACTTTAATGGCAACAGTCTCCCCGGTCTTGAGCTTGCCCTTGTAGACCTGGCCGAGGCTAGCTGCTGCAATGGGATCGGGCGAGATCTCGGCGTAGACTTCCTCGGGTCTCTCTCCCAGCTCGTCCCGGATAAACTGAAAGGCAAGGGTGTTGGCGAAGGGAGGCAACTGATCCTGAAGCTGTGTCAGTTCCTCCAGATAGGCAGGCGGCACCAGGTCCGGGCGGGTCGAGAGCGCCTGACCGATTTTGATGTACGCCGGTCCCAGGTCGGTGAGCAACCGCCGCAGTTCGACCGCACGGCGGGGCTCGTGGCGCTCGCTGGCCCCCGTGCGCCGGTCCCACCACAGCCTAACCCCCAGGATCAGCACCGGCCACAGCGCGGCAAAGCAGCGCCGAATCACCTTCAGCGGCTGACGCCGGTAGTGACGAGAGACTGCTTGCGGGTCGTAAGACTCGGTCGAGAGTTCGCCAGCCGCTAGTGCGCGCTCCTGCTCGGCCAGCTGCTGCAGAGCCACCTCGGTCAGCACCGCAGGCTTGGCAGACTTCAATCGGGTCGTACCCGTCAGCCGCGAATCAACTACCGTTGGGGACATAGCAGTGAGGTTAGGATAAGGGCAGAGTGATGTAACAGATTGTAACAATTAACTCACGGCTTGCTAGATGGGCGACCGTAAAATAAGCACTCAAGATTGCCGTCTTTGGCCCACCATTGTCTGTAATAGCGCTGATCCGAGTCAGGATTCCTCCACTGTTGGCCTGATCTTTCCATGCTTCTGGCTCTCCACATTGAGAACTTCGCTCTGATCGACCAGTTGGACCTGACCTTTGGTCCCGGTCTCAACGTGCTCACCGGAGAGACGGGTGCGGGCAAATCGATTATCCTCGACGCCATCTCTGCCGCCCTGGGTGGACGCGCTGGCGCAAAATCGGTGCGCACCGGAGCTGGACGGGCGCTGATCGAAGCTAGCTTCAGCCTCAACGAGCGCCTGAAAGCTTGGCTCCTGTCTCAGGAACTCGAACCCCTGGACGAAGACCTAGTTTGCTCGCGCGAAATCTCCGAGCGCAATGCTCGCTCCCGGGTCAACGGCGTCTTGGTCAATAAGCAGCAGATGCAACAGCTCCACGATCTGCTGGTAGAAATCACCGCTCAAGGCCAGACCGTGCAACTGCTCCAGCCTGGGCGGGTGCGCGAGTGGTTAGACGGCTTCGGCGGCGCGACCTTACTCAAGCAGCGCCACAAAGTTGCCGCCGCCCATGCTAGCTTCCTCAAGGCCCAGCAAGCGCTGGAAAAGCGTCAGGCCAGCGAGCGCCAACGTCTGCAACAGCTAGATTTGCTGGAGTACCAGGTCAAAGAGCTAGCCGACGCCCGCCTTAAGGAGCCCCATGAATTGGACGACCTGGAACAAGAGCGTCAGCGCCTCAGCCACAGCGTAGAGCTGAAGCAGCAGAGCTACACGGTCTATCAGGCGCTTTACCAGAACGAGGAGGGCAGCACCCTTGCCTGCGCCGACCTGCTGGGCAACGCCGAAGCCACTCTGGGCAACCTGCTGGACTACGACCCGAGCCTGGGACCAATCCTGGAGCTGGTCAGCAGCGCCCTAGCCCAGGTCGAAGAAGCCGGTCGCCTGATCAACGCCTATGGCGAAGATCTAGAGACCGACCCCCAGCGCTTGGAGCAAGTCGAGGCGCGCCTGAGCGACCTCAAATCCCTGTGCCGTAAGTACGGCTCCACTCTGCCCGAGGTGATCGAATACGAGCAGCGCATCCGTGCCGAGCTGGGCGAACTCAACGACGTCGGCACCTCGCTCGAGGTGCTGGAGGAAGCGGCTCAGCAGCACCAGGCCGAGCTAGACACCGTCTGTGCCAAGCTCAGCCACTTGCGCAAACTCGCCGCCCGTGACCTAGAGGCTCGCCTGATCCAGGA
This sequence comes from Leptolyngbya sp. SOY_34_metabat_272, assembly GCA_031399305.1. GTDB lineage: Bacteria > Cyanobacteriota > Cyanobacteriia > FACHB-261 > FACHB-261 > FACHB-261. Next base: position 15,264 of record JANNOU010000042.1, on the reverse strand, counting down.
GCTCAAGCCGCTGGCGATGGAAAAGGTGCAATTCCAAGTCGAACTCAGCGCGACCCCCGCCACGGCCCACGGGGCCGACCGAGTGCAATTCCTGTTCAGCCCCAACCCTGGTGAACCGCTGCAACCGCTCAGTGAGACCGCCTCAGGCGGTGAGATGAGCCGCTTTCTGCTGGCGCTCAAGGCTTGTTTTTCCCAGGTCGATCCGGTGGATACCCTGATTTTTGACGAGATCGACGTGGGCGTCTCCGGCCGCGTCGCCCAGGCCATTGCCGAAAAACTGCACCAGCTCGGTGAGCACCACCAAGTGCTATGTGTCACCCACCAGCCGATTGTCGCCGCTATGGCCGAGACTCATTTCCGGGTTGATAAGCAGCAGATCCCCGATGCTGATGCTGCCACCAAACGGGGGCGTAAGGCCAAATCTACGAGCGGACCAGAGCGCACTGTGGTGCGCGTGGCGCAGCTAGAGCCCGAACAGCGACGCGAGGAGTTGGCCCAACTGGCCGGGGGGACGTCTGCTCAGGAGGCGCTAGCGCTGGCCGATGCCCTGCTCTCCCAGTCCAGCCGCATCCGGGCCGAGCAGCCCCAACCTGCCTCATCATGATCCCCACAGTGTTCGCTCGAACACATGACCCCGGCCTCCGGATCACACTCCGCTTCTCAGAAGAGTGATGAAAAAGGGGACAGTTGGCCTGGGTAAGCTGGGTAACGGGAGAGACTCCGTGCTGCTAACTAATCTCTCTTCGCCAACCGCCCCGATTTGACAGAATTTTATTAGGACGCGTTTTACTCCTAGGCCACCGCTGGAAGATCAACAGTATGTCGAGTTACTCCGCTCCCGCTGAGTTTGATGATTCCAACCGTAGCCTGAGCCGCTCCCACCGCCTGCCGCCAGATGGCGCACCCATGGCCCAGAGCCTAGCGAACCTGGAGGCGCCGGTTTCCCGGTCGATGGGACTGCTGACGGCGTTAGTTGAGAACAAAAGCTACCGGGGCTTCTCAAAACGCGTCGAAGGGCTATCGCTGGACCGCTTTAAAAACTTGCTGGAGCGCTTCACCACCGAGTTTACCTACTCGCTGCGGGCCATTGATTTAACCCACAACGACAATCTTGAAGCGTTACTCGACCAGATTCTGGAGGCGTTTACCCTCAAGATCGGTCAAATCCTGCGCGCCGACCGCACCACAATCTTTTTAGTGGATCCCGAGCGCGACGAACTCTGGTCCAAAATTGCCCAAGGTGATGGGCAGAAATCGCTGGAGCTGCGCATCCCCATCCACACGGGTATCGCCGGACATGTTGCAACCAACGGCAGGTGCCTGAATATCGCCGACGTTGAACAGTGCGAGCTGTTTAACCCCGACGTTGACCGCAAAACCGGCTACCACACTCAGACAATCTTGTGTATGCCGATCCACAACTCTGAGGGGCAGGTGGTGGCAGTCGTTGAGCTGCTCAACAAAGAGGGTGGGCAGCCGTTCGATGCCGAGGACGAAGCCCGTTTCCGCGAGTTCTCCAACTCAATCGGCATCATTTTGGAGAGCTGCCAGCGCTTCTACGTCGCTGCTCGCAATCAGCGTGGCGTCTCGGCGCTTCTCAAAGCCACCACCTTCTTGTCGCAGAGCCTGGACCTCGACCGCACGCTCAAGGCGGTCATGGACGAAGCCCGCGAGCTCATGCAGGCTGACCGCAGCACCCTATTCTTGCTCGACCGCGAGCGCAGTGAGCTTTGGTCCAAAGTTGCTCAGGGCAAGAACGGCACCATGCTGGAAATCCGCATACCCGCCGATAAGGGAATCGCCGGCTTTGTGGCCTCCACTGGGCGCACGCTGAACATTCCTGACGTCTACTCCGACCCACGCTTTGACCCCTCCACCGACCAGAAGAGCGGCTACCGTACCCGCACCATGCTCTGCATGCCAGTATTCAACTCTACTGGCGACCTGATCGGCGTCACCCAGCTAATTAACCGCAAGCAGGGGATCTTCACCAGCTCCGATGAAGAGTTCATGCGCGCCTTCAACATCCAGGCGGGCGTCGCCTTGGAAAACGCTCAGCTCTTCGAGAGCGTCTTGGATCAGAACCAGCGCATCACCGAGCAGAACCGCCAGATCTCTCAGGAGAAACGCTACCAAGAAGATGTGTTGCGTAGCCTCTCCAACGCCGTGATCTCCACCGACTTGCAGGGGCGTATCGTCACGATCAACGAGGCGGCGCGCAAGCTGCTGAACCTACCGGAGGCCGAGGGTCGTAGCGTCGAAGGCTGCTACGTCTGGGATGTGATTCCTCTAGAAGGCTTGCGCGAGAGCTTAGAAGCAAGCCTGCTCAACCAGAGCAAGCAGGAATTTCAGGGACAGGATCTGATCTTGGTCGGTCTGGACGGTAAGCAAACCCAGCTCAGTGTGAATCTCACCGTCAACCCCCTCTCCAACACCGACGGTGGCGTCCGCGGTGGCCTAGTCGTGATGGAAAACATCAGCCGCGAAAAGCGCATGCGATTCATGCTCGATCGTTACGTGACCAAGGAGGTCGCCGAGCGGGTGTTAGCCACCGCCGATGACTCGCTCATGGACGGTGAGCGGCGCGAGGTCACGATTCTGTTTTCCGATATTCGCAGCTACACCACGCTGACCGAAGATCTAGGGGCCAGCGAGGTAGTCTCACTGCTCAACAGCTACTTCGACAAAATGGTCGAGGCAGTGCTCAAGTACGAAGGGACCTTAGATAAGTTCATCGGCGATGCGCTGATGGCTGTATTCGGTGCACCGATGACTCTCGCAGACCACGCTAGACGGGCGGTTCGCTCAGCCCTGGAGATGCGTCGTCTGCTCGGTGAATTCAACCAGGGCCGCCGCGCTAACCAACTGCCCACGATCCAGGTTGGTATCGGTATCAGCTCGGGCGAGGTGGTCTCCGGCAACATCGGCTCGCGCAAGCGCATGGACTACACCGTGATCGGCGACGGTGTCAATGTCAGCTCTCGCCTGGAGAGTGCGACTAAGCAGTACGGTTGCGATATTATCCTCAGCCATCACACCTACACGTTCTGTCGGGACGACATCCGGGCACGAGAACTCGACACGATCCGCGTGCGCAACAAAAGCGAGCCGATCACGCTTTATGAGCTGATCGGCTCAATGGAGGAGCCGCTAGAGGCCCTAGAGGCCGGCGCCGCCCAATTTCTAGAGATTTACGAACAAGGGCGACAAGCCTACCAGCAGCGCCAGTTTCGCAACGCTATCCGCCACTTTCGTGAGGCATATACGCTGCGCCCCAACGATCAAGCCACTCGCATGCACATTGAACGTTGCCAGAGCCTAATCAAAACTCCACCGGGACCTGCCTGGGATGGCGTCTGGAATATCGCCGAGAAATAAGGAGTGAGCGGGGACCCTAGACATAGCTCACTGCTCTCAAGTGCTAACTTACTTTGGGGTTAGAGCTGGTCGCTAGAACCGTAGGTCCGCTGGTTGTACTTGGTAATCACCCACAGCGCATGAATCACGCCGGGAATGTAACCCAGGACGGTCAGCAAAATGTTGATAAACAGCGCGGTACTGACCCCTGTGGTGACAAATACACCCACCGGCGGGATGAAGGCTAGCAAAATTCTCAAAAGGCTCATGATGAGGACTCCCTATGGACTTGTTCTCCTACATCTGTCTTCGCATATTCCCGGCGGCTTGGTGTCCTACCGCAGACGGAGACCTCGATCCTACCCCCAGAATCTGAAGCGCTCTTAGTCAGACCAGTCAGAATGGAAGCGGCCAAACCGCGGGTCAGCGCCACATGTTTTCTCCTACCAGCTCACCTAAATTTGCCCTGACGCTAGGCGATCCGGCAGGCATCGGGCCAGAAGTGATCCTCAAGGCGCTGGCACAGCCCGCCGCCAATTGCCTGCTCACAGTCGTGGGTGAGCGCAAACTTCTAGAGCAAACTTACACCTGCCTGAGAACTCGCGCCGATACGCCACTGGCCGACCCCGCAACTCTGAAGGTCCTGGATCTGGACACTGGCGCTCGGATCACGACCGGACTGGGCGATGCTCACAGCGGACACGCCAGCTTCTGCTATCTCAAAGAGGCAATCAGCCGAACCCTCGCCGGGGAGTTTTCAGGCGTGGTCACCGCTCCAATCGCTAAATCGGCTTGGAACGCCGCAGGCCACCACTATCCAGGACAAACTGAGCTGCTGGCAGATCTGAGCGGGATCACCCGTTTCGGCATGCTGTTCGTGGCTCGCTCTCCCCATACGGGCTGGCTGCTGCGCACCCTGCTCGCGACCACTCACATCCCCCTGTCCCAGGTGCCCAGCACGCTCACGCCGGACCTGATCCGCCTCAAACTCGACCTGCTCTGGGCCTGTCTGCAGCAGGATTTTGGCCTCACCCAAGCCCAAATCGCGGTTGCGGGCCTCAACCCCCACAGTGGCGAGGACGGCCAATTAGGCGGCGAGGAGCGAGACTGGTTGCGAGCTACCTTGGCAGACTGGCAAGCGGCGCACCCGTCAGTTTGCCTCAGCGGCCCAGTGCCGCCCGATACGCTCTGGGTGAAGCCGGGTCAGGCTTGGTTCCTACCGGGGCGTGCTGCTCACGACGCCTATCTGGCGCTCTACCACGACCAGGGTCTGATCCCGGTCAAGCTCATGGCCTTCGATCGGGCTGTGAACACCACTATTGGTCTGCCCTTTGTGCGAACCTCCCCTGACCACGGCACCGCCTTTGACATTGCCGGACAGGGCGTGGCCGATGCCACAAGCTTGCAAGAAGCCATCGCCTTAGGCGCACGGCTTGCGGCGACCCGACAAAGTCCACCAGCCCAGTGATAGCTCGGCGAGTCAGGCTATAATCCGGGAAGCATTGCGAATTCCCAGGTCTTTCAATGAGCACTCCCCAGGTTCGCGCCTTTTTCATCGGTCGGGCAGTTGCTGAGGCGCTGCTGGAGCAAATCGAAGACGCCTTTACGGACGCTCTCAGTGAGCTGGGCAAGTTCGATGCTGAGCAGCGCGAAAAACTGCGTGGGTTTAACGCCCGCGTCCAAGACAAAGCACTGCTAGAGGAGCAAGCGGCCATGCTGGGGAATCGCTCAGCGGTGGTCAAGACCGGTGGCAACACTGACCTCCAGGCTACAATTGATGAGTTGCGGGCCGAGGTGGCCCAGTTGCGCTCCGAACTCCAGCGCTATCGCAGTAGCCGCCAGGGATAGTGTTTCCTCTGCTCAGCTAGCTCTGAGTAGCGAAGGCCCACCACTAACGTTAGACCTCAGCCAGAAGGCCCAGCCTCAACGCGCGTAAGAGAAGCCTGCCTTGTCAGTCCTGCCCTCCGATACTGCCTACCGCTGGAGCCGGGAGAACTACTCCACCACACGCCGCAAGGTGGACATCTGGCAGGCGGTTCTGCGGCTGCTATTCTACCTTTGGCTAGATGGCAAAGACTGGAGCTACGCAGGCGGCAAGCGCACTGACGAGTTGCGGTCCAGGCGACAGCGCACACGGGCGATCTGGCTGCGCGAAACACTGCTCAATCTGGGGCCGACGTTCATCAAGGTTGGACAGCTATTTTCGACCCGCGCTGATCTTTTTCCCGCTGAGTACGTCGAAGAACTCTCGAAGCTACAGGATCGGGTGCCTGCCTTCAGCTATGACAGGGTCGAGGCGATCATTGAGGCCGAATTCGGCAAGGCGATCCCTGAACTCTACAAATTTTTCGACCCCACGCCGTTAGCTGCTGCTAGCTTGGGACAGGTGCATCGGGCCCAGCTGCACTCGGGCGAAGAGGTTGTGGTCAAGATCCAGCGACCAGGCTTGCGCAAGCTATTCGAAATCGACCTAACGATCCTCAAGCAAATCGCTCAGCGCTACCAGCGTCATCCCCGTTGGGGTAAGGGCCGTGATTGGCTGGGCATCTACGACGAGTGCCATCGCATTCTTTACCAGGAAATAGACTATCTCAATGAAGGGCGCAACGCCGACACCTTCCGCCGCCAGTTCCGTGGCGATGTTCAGGTGGTGGTGCCTCGAGTCTACTGGCGGTACACCTCGCCGCGTGTGCTGACCCTGGAGTACGCGCCTGGAATCAAGGTCAACAACTACGAGGCCCTGGAGGTTGCGGGGATTGATCGCAAGGAAATCGCCCAGATTGGCGCGCGCACCTATTTGCAGCAAGTCCTGCGCAACGGCTTTTTCCACGCCGACCCCCACCCTGGCAATCTGGCGGTGAACCCGAATGGCTCGCTGATTTTCTACGATTTCGGTATGATGGGCCAAATCCAGCCCTTCACCCGCCAAAAGCTCATGCGCACCTTCTTCGGCGTAGCGCAAAAAAACGCCGAAGAGGTCATGCAGTCGCTGATCGAGCTGGGAGCGCTGGTGCCCAGCGATGATCCAGGGCCGGTGCGCCGCTCGATCCAGTACATGCTGGATAATTTGATGGATCAGCCCTTCAGCACCCACTCCGAGCTGTCGATCACGGCGATCAGCGATGACCTCTATGATCTGGCCTACAATCAGCCCTTCCGTTTCCCCGCGACATTTACCTTTGTCTTGAGGGCATTCTCGACTTTGGAGGGGCTGGGCAAAGGGCTGGATCCCGACTTCAACTTTATGGAGGTTGCAAAACCCTTTGCAGCAGAGATGATGGGCAACAATGGCTCTCCTTTGGACACCGGCAACGATCTCCTCAGTCAGCTTGGGCGACAGGCGGCTCAGGTCAGTACCAGCGCCCTGAGCCTGCCCCGACGTATTGAGGATACGATTGACAAATTAGAGCGGGGTGATATCCGCGTTCGCGTTCGTTCTACCGAGACCGAGCGACTTCTGCGTCGCCTGGGCAATGTCCAGATGGGCACCAATTACGTGCTTCTAGCCGGAGCATTCCTCCTTTCAGCGACCCTGCTGTTGGTGAGTGGTAAGGGTTGGTTGGCGATGATCATGGGAGGGCTAGCGGTAGCTGCCGTGGGCGCATTTATCCGTCTGCTGCTGCGGATGAATCGCATGGAGCAGATGTTTTAGCACTCCTCTTATTCGAAGCACGACTGTCTGACGCCATGAAAAGACTGTTCACAGGTGTAACGGATCGGGGGCTCCTGCGTTTAGCCAATCAGGACGCTTACCATATTGATGCCAGTGGGCGCTTCTTTGTGGTTGCGGATGGCATGGGCGGACACGCGGGCGGCCAAGAGGCCAGCCGGATCGCCACGGAGACGATCCGCGACTATCTTGAAGCCAATTTGGATAGCGGCAAGCCCCCCTGTCCGCTACTTGAGGGCGCGCTGCAGGCAGCCAATCAGGCAATTCTCAAAGAGCAACACGAACACCCAGAGTGCTCGGACATGGGCACGACCGTGGTGATTGTCCTGTTCGACGGCGATCAGCCCTGGTGTGCACACATCGGCGACTCGCGGCTCTATCGCCTGCGCGGACCAAAACTGGAGCAGATCACTGAAGATCACACCTGGATCGCCCGAGCGCTCAAGCATGGCGAGGTCAGCCCTGACCAGGCTCGCAGCCACCCCTGGCGACATGTCCTGGCCCAATGTCTGGGGCGAGAGAACCTGGATCCGATTGACATCAAAGCCTTTGATTTCAGCTCTGGGGACCGGTTGCTGCTGTGCAGCGACGGCCTAACCGAGGAACTCTCGGATCACCTGATCGCTGCCCAGCTCAAGTCGATCCGCTCCTGTGAGAAAGCAGCGACCGCGCTGGTTGATGCTGCCAAAGACCGGGGCGGACGCGATAACATCACAGTAGTGATCGTGGCACTGGACGCCTTGTCCTGAGCCACCTTTGGATTATCTTTTGACTTGGTAGACAACCCTGGTCAAACGCCCTATACTGTAACCTCGACTTAGGGAATCGGACCCGTAGGAGGCTATTATTCCGGAGCCGCTAACCTTGACCGTGAGTTTGAGAGGCACCCATGAGGTCAGGGATAATTGCCAGATCTTCCGCCTCACAGGCTTGCTGGATGCGTTCTCCGAGCCTGTTTTCCGCAAGACGATCGGCAAGTACGTGGATGATGGCCCCAAGCACATCATCCTGGACCTCTCCTCCATTGACTTTGTGGATAGCTCTGGGCTCGGTGTTCTAGTTCAGATGGCCAAGAAGGCCCAGACTGCCAAGGGCTCGCTGCAAATTATCAGCAACCCTCGGGTAACTCAGACCGTTAAACTGGTGCGCTTGGAGCAATTTCTGGCGCTCCAGCCTTCGATTGAAACTGCCGTTCAAAACGTTCCCAAGGACTGAGCTTTCTGTTCGGGACTGGGCAGCTTTCGCCTGCGGAGGTCGCATCTCTCTCGCCTGCAGCGCTGGCCTATCTGGGTGACGCTGTTTTTGAGCTTCATGTGCGTCAGCGTCTGATCCATCCGCCTTGTCGCATTCGCGACTATCACCAGCGGGTGGTCGCTCAGGTTCGGGCGGAAAGTCAAGCGCTCGGATTGGAGCGCCTGGCTGGCCACCTGAGCGAAGCTGAAAGCGAGTGGGTGCGACGAGGCCGCAATGCCGCTGCTAGTCCCCCTCGTCGCTTGGAGGCTGCGATTTACCAGCAGGCAACCGGTCTGGAAACTCTGCTGGGCTATCTCTACCTGACTGACCGCGAGCGATTGAGCCAGGTTCTGGCGCTGCTGATCTCTCAATAACTTCACTGCTTTCCCGAGGTGTTGCCATGCCCCCCCGCGCTCCCAAACCCCGCGCTTCTAAGCCTCGTCTGCGCCGAGGCAACGAGCCGCTCGCCCCTCAAGGTCGAGGCCGCGAGGAAGCTGACAGAACTTCTGCCGCTCAGCCACGCCGTGTGCGTCGCAAAGTCGTCGGGAAAGCCTCGACCTCCGATAAGCCTCTGCCAACGCGTAAGTCGCAGCCTGTGCCTACAGAGCGGGCGCAGCTTGAAAAGAAGGGCAAGCCCAAGCCGAACCCAGTCAACCGCCAGGATGCCCCTCGCCGCCGTGTGGAACTAGCCCGAGTTCCCCAGCCCAAAGCGGTACTGCTGCCCGAAGTTGTCAGCCCTAGTGCCCCCGAGGAGCCCTCAGAAGCCGAACTGATCTACGGGCGACATCCTGTAACTGCTGCCCTAGAGGCTCAGCGCCCTCTGAATCGGCTGTGGATCGTGCCGCACCTGCGCTACGACCCGCGCTTCCTCAGCCTGCTGGAGCAGGCCAAGGCGGGAGGCACCGTGATCGACGAAGTGGAGCCCCGGCGGCTCAACCAGATCACCAATAAAGCCAACCACCAGGGAATTGCCGCCCAGGTCTCTGCCTACGAGTATCTAGAGTTGGGCGATCTGATTGACCGGGCCAAAGCCGCCACTAGTACACCTGTATTAATCGCCACCGATGGCATCACTGATCCCCACAACCTGGGGGCAATTCTGCGGACTGCGGAAGCGATTGGGGCGCAAGGGCTGGTGATCCCCCAGCGACGTTCGGCAGGGATCACCTCGACCGTGGCCAAGGTCGCAGCAGGTGCGCTGGAGCACCTTGCTGTGGCACGGGTGGTGAATCTGAACCGCGCCTTAGAAGAACTAAAGCAGGCTGGTTTCTGGATCTACGGCGCGGCTACAGAAGACGGGCAGCCGCTGCACCAGACCAAGTTTGCGGCGGCTACTGTACTGGTGGTTGGAGCCGAGGGCGAGGGCCTGAGCCTGCTGACCCAGCGCTACTGCGATGAGTTGGTGTCAATCCCTCTTCAGGGCAAAACGTCTAGCCTTAACGCTTCGGTCGCAGCCGGGATGGTGTTGTACGAAATCTACCGCCAGCGCTGGAGCCAGACCCTATCTTTGAGCGCTTTGAAAAAAGATGTGAGCTGAAGTATAAGAAAGTGTGAATGGATTGATAGCGCTCATCACACCTCGCCCTAAATCCCCATGGCACTGCTGGATATCGTTAGAGACATCTTTAAAGGCTTTTTCCAGGGACTTGGCACCGCTTGGTGGGTAGAGATCACCACTGCTGAACCGCGTTGCACTTATTACTTTGGGCCTTTTCAAAGCTCTGCTGAGGCTGAAGCGCACAAACCAGGCTACGTCGAAGATCTCGAAAGCGAGAGGGCTCAGGGCATTCAAGCGGCGGTCAAACGCTGCAACCCGGATGTCTTGACGGTGTTTGATGAGATGGCCGAGCTGCCAGAGCGCTCGACCCCAGTTCGCAGCCTTAGCGGTCAATTTCACTAGACAGGTCTGAAGTGAGCGCCGTCACCTGTGGGTGCCGGTTTAGCCAGTCGTCTAGGTCGTTGCGCACCTGTTCTGGAATCTCCCAGGGAAACAGGTGTGCAGTGTTGGCGTAGCAGCGCCACTCTGCGTTGGCTAGAGCACGCGCTGTCTCCTGACTAGCGGCAGCGTTGATGTGCCGATCGTCGGCCCCCGCCAAGACCAAGGCGGGCAGGCTGAGCTGTGGCAGCTCGGGCAGACAGCTATAGCGCTGGCGTTGGGCAGTTACCAGCGCCTGCGTGGCGCTGCGTGAAGTGGTTAGATAAGCCTCCAGGGCCTCGAATGCCAGCCGACGGTAGGCATAGGGCGTATGCTGGCGAATCAGGTAGCGGTAGAGGGATCGCTTGCCAAAGGTCTCGATATTCCAGGGCCAGGCCGGGTAGAGGCGGTTGAGAATCGAGGCGACGCCGGTCAGTAGCTCGTCCTGCCAGCTGATCGGCGGGTGATCGCCCCTGGGGCGGGCGGCGGTCGCGACTAGGATCAGGCCACTGACCCGCTCGCGCAAGCGCAGCGCCAGCTCCAAGGCCAGGATGCCGCCTAGGGACCAGCCCAAGATCGCGCAGCGCTGGATGCCGCGGCTGTCGAGCAGGTGCTCCAGGTCTACCAGGTGATCGCGCATCTGGAACGGCTGACGGCTGCGGGAGTTGCCGTAGCCGCGCAGGTCGGGAGCCAGAGTCAGGAAGCGCTGCGACAGGTGCTCGGTGAACACAGCCATGCTGCGCCCGGTGCCGGGGTGGCCATGCAGGCAGAGAAGCGGAAAGCCTTGACCGGCGGTGTAGACATGAAGCGGCATCGGCGTAGGGGTCATGGCAGGTTGACGGATGAGCGCGAGCGGTGAGAGCCGAACACAAAAATTTTCATCAGGGGAGGCAGCCACAAGCCCTTGGGGCCAGACCAGAACGGGCTACCTTAGAGGCAGGCTGCTGTTCTTTCCCATCCTGACATCCAGTCCAGGCGAGATGGTCTACACGTTTGCTTTTCTAAGCGCGCCGCCGCCACCTCAAAAGCCGCCAGGCTTACAGGAAGCGGCCATTGACTATGTGGTAGTTGGAGACTTGGCGGCAGCGGTGGAACCGGGAATTTCCCTGGAAGCATTGCAGCAGTCGGATCAGCGTCTGCTAGAAGCACTAGTGCGCCATGACCAGGTGATTTGCCATCTGTGCCAGAACCAGACAGTGCTGCCGTTGCGCTTCGGCACAGTGTTTGTCTCCGAGGACCATCTGCGCGATCACCTGAGCCAGAACCAACAGTCTTATCAATCGCGTCTGCAAGCGCTGCAAGGGACTGGGGAGTACGTGGTCAAGGGTCATGCCGATTGGCCAGAGCTGGAGCCGGAAAGCACCCAGCCATCCGGGCGAGCCTATTTGCTGGCGAAGAAGCAACAGTATGAGGCTCAGCAGCAGCGAATTCAGCAGCAGCAACAGGAGTGTGAGGCATTGGTGCAGGCGTTGACCCAGAAGTTTTTGATCCAGGCGGGCAAGGTGCAGGCCGAAGAGTTGGTGCGCCTGCATTTGTTGCTGCGCGAGGAGCAGCGCCCGGAGCTGGACACGCTCCTGACGCAATGGCAGCAAGAGCATCCTCACTGGCATCTGGAACTGGGCGGGCCGCTGCCGCTCTATCACTTCGCCTATGGGCATGAGGCGGAGCCGAGCGCGTGAGTGAACCTGCTAACCCCCAAGGAGTGCCGCTGCCGCCTCAGCCGGGAGCCCTGAAGCTGCGGCAGAGCGAGGCAGGGCTGGCGCCGCTGGTGCTGACCTTGGTGGAGCTGTTGCGTCAGCTGATGGAGGCCCAGGTGATTCGCCGTATGGAGGCTGGGCAGCTCAGCGATGCAGAGATCGAGCGCGCCGCTAACAGTCTGCGGGCGATTGAGGAGCAGATCGTCCAGCTCTGCGAGGTCCTGGAGATCGACCCCGAGCAGCTGAATCTGGACTTGGGCGAAGCGGGCAGCTTGCTGCCCAAACGCGGCAGCTACTATCCGGGGCGACCGGCAGCCCAGGCCTCAGTTCTGGAGCTGTTGGACCGGCTGATCAGCACTGGCGTCGTCCTGGAGGGCGATCTCGATCTGGGTGTGGCGCAGATGGATCTGATCCACCTCAAGTTGCGCATTTTACTGACCTCCAGCTCCAAGTTGGGCTAGTTTGTCCCCTCAACAGACCTCCCAGGGCTCAATGGAGGTCTGGCGAAGGCCAAGGATGGCCTAAAACACCGGAAGGGGCGCACGGCCGTGCGCCCCTTCCGAGCTTCTGATTGATTTCAGGCGAACGGGCGGGCCTATACGCCGCCGCCCACAGAGAGCGATTCCTGATCCACCGGGAACCATTCGTGGTGGAAGACGCCGGGTTTATCCGTCCGCTCGAAGGTGTGCGCGCCGAAGTAGTCGCGTTGGGCCTGGGTGAGGTTTTGCGGTAGACGAGCACTGCGGTAGCTGTCGAAGTAATCTAGCGAAGCGCTGAAGGCTGGGCAGGGGATGCCCAGGCGCGCAGCGGTGGCAATCACGTTGCGCCAGGCAGCCTGGCGGTTGAGGATCGTCTGCTTGAAGTAGTCGTTCAGCAGCAGGTTGGGCAGGGCGGGGTCCTGCTCAAAGGCGTCTTTGATCTTGTTGAGGAAACGAGCGCGGATGATGCAGCCGCCCTTCCAGATGCGGGCAATTTCACCCAGATGGATCTGGTAGCCGTACTCCTTCGAAGCAGCCAACATCAGCGCCATGCCCTGGGCATAGGAGCAGATCTTGGAGCAGTACAGCGCGTCGCGGATCTCGTTGATGAAGGCTTTGGGGTCGCCGTCGTACTTGCCCTGTGGGCCGGTGAGTACCTGGGAGGCGGCGACACGCTCCTGCTTGAACGAGGACATCACGCGGGCATTCACCGCCGCCACAATCGTGGGGATCGGCACGCCCAGCTCCAGTGAGGTCATCACCGTCCAGCGGCCTGTGCCCTTCTGACCGGCAGCGTCCAGGATCCGCTCCACCAGCGCCTGACCGCTGGCCTCGTCCATCTGGGTGAAGATGTCCGCTGTGATCTCAATTAGGAACGACTCCAGCTCCTCGGTGGTATTCCACTCGGCGAAGATCTGGTGCAGTGCCTCGTGGCCCAAGCCCAGGCTGTTCTTGAGCAGGTCGTAGGCTTCGGCAATTAGCTGCATGTCGCCGTATTCGATGCCGTTGTGCACCATCTTGACGTAGTGCCCGGCGCTCTTGGGGCCGATGTAGGTCACGCAGGGGCCGTCATCCACCTGGGCGGCGATCTTGGTGACAATCGGTTCGATCGCCTCATAGGCGGTACGCTGACCGCCGGGCATCAGGCTGGGGCCGTGCAGCGCCCCCTCTTCGCCGCCGCTTACGCCCATGCCGATGAACTGCAGACCCGATGCCTCCAGCTCAGTGGTGCGGCGATCGGTGTCGTTATAGAGAGAGTTGCCGCCGTCGATGATGATGTCGCCGGGCTCCAACAGCGGCTTGAGCTGGTTGATCACCGCATCCACCGGTGCGCCAGCTTTGACCATGATCATGACCTTGCGCGGACGCTCCAGAGTCGCCACCAGTTCTTCAAGCGAGTAGGTGGGCTTGACCTGTTTGCCCCCGGCTCGCTTCTTCATAAACTCATCTGTTTTTTCGGAGGTCCGGTTGTAGACTGCGATTGGGAACCCATTGCGCTCGATGTTGAGCGCCAGGTTTTCGCCCATCACCGCCAGACCAATTAGACCAAAGCTTTGCTTTGTCATGGGTGGTGTCCACTCTCTCGATTCATGCAATGTGCGGAAGGCGCAGACCTACCCAAGGTAGTGCCTGCGCACAACCACCAGAGTAGCCCGATCCCTCTAGCGGCTTCTGGAAGCAGAGCTTAAGTCTCTGTGAAGGTGTGGCATCCCTCGGGGCCAAGGCAGAGGATGAAAACAATATCTAAGACAGGCCTGAGCCCAGCGGTGACGGCTCGGCAGCAGGGGAAGCGGCAACCAGCATGGGACAGATCTTTATTTCGGCAGGGCACGGCGGGTTTGAGGGTGGCCAGCGCGACCTAGGCAGCATCGTTGCGGGCACCACGGAGGCGGCGGAGTTGATCCGCCTGCGCGATGAGCTGGCCAACGAACTGCGAGCCCGAAAACTTCCCGTCCAGTCGGTCCCCGACGACCAGAGCCTGCAGGGGACCCTTGAGTGGATCAACCGCCGCGCCACCCGTCAGGACGTGGCGCTGGAAATTCACTTGGCCGCAGCCAACAATGCCGCAACGCGGGGAATCACCGCCTACTACATCGCCAATAACGAGGAGCGCCGCCGCCAGGCAGCAGAGATGGTCGGAGCCATCCTGCGCTATCTGCCCGACCTACCTGACCGGGGCGCACAGCCGGATACCACTACGGGCATGGGGCGGCTGCCCTTCTGCCGCGATCTGGTGCCGCCTTCGCTGCAGCTGGATCTGGGCTATCTCTCTAACCCGCAGGACCGCAGTCTGATCCAGACCCGACGGCGCGACTATGCCCGGGGCCTAGCCGATGGCTTGCAAGCTTTCTTGCAAAGCGTGTCGGGGCTGCCCACCCCAGCCCCCACGCCGACCCCGACGCCTCCCCCCATCCCCGTTCCCAACAACGGCCCGAGCCCCACGCCCGCTCCGGTATATCCCGAGATCCGCATCATGCTCAACGGCGTGGCCTATCCCGAAAATGGCATCCTGGTTTCCAACAATTCCTATGTGCCGATTGACTTAGTGGACCGGCTCAACCTGGACTTGGCGCAAATCATCGGGCGGGTTGGCAGGGTCACCTATCGCGGCATCACCTACATCCGCGCTGTCGATTTGCGCGAGTTCAATATCAAAGTTGGCTGGGATGCGGGCACGCGCACGGTGGCTCTAAACACGCTCACCGGCCTGTGCCCGGGCCAGTTTGACCAGATTAACAGCAGCGGTGTGACCACCGAGTTTCAGCTGAGGCTGTTTCTCAAAAACAACAACAACCTCCTCCTACCCCAGTTTGAGGATCTGCCCAGGCTTTACCGGCAAGAAGCCTTAACCGAGGGCATTAATTTCGACATCGCTTTTGCCCAGATGTGCCTGGAAACCAATTTTTTGAAATT
>JANNOU010000029.1:0-24707 GCA_031399305.1 Leptolyngbya sp. SOY_34_metabat_272 | reverse complement strand
AGTGCCATTCTCGATGGCAGCCCAGCAGCGCAAACGGAGCTCCAGGTCGGTGACCAACTGCTGAGCGTTGAGGGACGTCCGTTCCAACCGATTCAGTCTTTCGTGGGTAAAGTGGGTAAGCCAGTCAGGCTATCGGTTCAGCGCTCACCTGATCCCAGCAGTCTGCGCGAGATTACGGTCACGCCACAGCAGCTGGATGCCACCACGATGTTTCTGGATGCCCAGAGAGCCAGCACTCAGGTGATTGAGCGTGAGGGCAAGAAAATCGGCTATGTTCATATCTGGTCCTATGCTGGAGATCAATACCAGCAACAACTGGAAGAAGACCTGCTCTATGGTGATCTCAGAACTGCCGACAGCCTGATTTTGGATCTGAGGGAAGGTTGGGGCGGCGCGCCGCTGACTGCTCTCAACATCTACACAGCTCGGGGCTTGAGTGTAACCAGCGTGCTGCGAGATGGCAGGCGATACACCTCCAACTCGAGATGGCAAAAACCTGTGGTGATGTTAGTCAATGAAGGCAGTAGAAGCGCTAAGGAAATTCTTGCGCTCGGCTTTCAAAAGTACCGCATTGGACCAGTCGTAGGTGCTAAAACGCCTGGAGCAGTGGTTGCAGGTCGTCCCTTTCTGATGGAGGACGGTAGCTTACTTTACGTCGCAGTTGCAGATGTGTTCATTGACGGCAATCAGCGGCTAGAAGGCAAGGGGGTAACCCCTGACATTTTAGTTTCGCAACCGTTGGAGTATGTCCAGGGTGCAGATCCGCAAAAGGATCGAGCGATCGAAATTGCGTCGGCTGCAATTCAGAAGTCATGAACACCATTGACATTCGGATCAAGGTGTTCAAGAATCAAGGCCAAGCTAGCTAGTTTTTCGGGTGCAGCCATAGCCACCTGAGGAGTGAACGGAACGGTGCAATATCCACGAGATCTGGTTGGCTACGGGCGCAACTTGCCTGACCCCAAGTGGCCAAACCGAGCAAGAATTGCGGTGCAGTTTGTGATCAACTACGAAGAAGGTAGCGAAAACTGCGTTCTCCACGGTGACGTTGCCTCAGAAGCCTTTTTATCAGAGATCGTCGGCGCGTTGCCCCTGCCTGGAGTGCGGCACCTGAACATGGAATCGATCTACGAATACGGCGCTCGGGCTGGCTTCTGGCGGCTGCACCGGCTGTTTACCCAGCGGGGTATTCCCGTGACCGTCTATGGAGTCGCCATGGCGCTGGAACGCAACCCTGAAGCTGTTGCGGCCATGCTAGAAGCGAGCTGGGAAATCGCCAGTCACGGCTATCGCTGGATCGACTATCAGTACGCTGGCGAGGATACAGAGCGGGAGCATCTACAAACGGCAATTGCCATTCATACGCGCGTCACTGGCAGCCGTCCTCTAGGTTGGTACACAGGACGAGTCAGTCCCAACACCCGTCGGCTGGTAGTCGAAGAAGGCGGGTTTCTCTACGATGCCGACAGCTATGCTGATGATTTGCCCTACTGGACTCACGATCATGGCAAAGCGCATCTGGTGATTCCTTATACTCTTGACAACAATGATATGCGCTTTGCCACCAGCCAGGGGTTCAACTCGGGTGACCAGTTTTTTGCCTACCTGAGAGATGCCTTTGAAGTTCTCTACGCCGAAGGAGAAACCGCCCCCAAAATGATGAGCGTGGGCCTGCATTGTCGCCTGGCAGGCAGGCCAGGGAGGGCTGCTGCCCTGACGCGTTTTTTGGACTATGTTCAGCAGCATCAACAGGTGTGGCTGTGTCGTCGAATTGACCTCGCTCGCCACTGGCACGAACACCATAAACCAAAGCCGCCTGACGTCTAGAATTTGCAAATTGGCTCTAGGGAGAAAACGTGTATAACTTAAAGGTCGTGATCATCGGGGCGGGCATTGGTGGTTTAACAGCGGGCATTGCTCTAAAACAGGCTGGGTATGTGGTAGAAATCTTTGACAAGGTGAACGAACTGCGCCCAGCCGGAGCCGGAATTTCTCTTTGGTCTAACGGGATTAAGGTCCTCAACCGACTGGGATTAGGAGTCCAGATCGCAAAAATTGGTGGGCGGATGAACCGCATGCAATATCGCAGCCAAACGGATGAATTACTCAATGACATTGACTTACAGCCCCTGCTGGAGGCGGTCGGTCAGTGTCCTTACCCAGTGGCTCGCACCGATTTGCAACAAATGCTACTCGACGCATTTGCTGAGCCGATTCAGCTTGGTTCTAAATGCGTCAAGGTTGAAGAGTCTGAGAACCAGGTGACTGCTATTTTTGAAGATGGGCACCGGGCAAGCGGTGATCTTTTAGTCGCTGCCGATGGAATTCACTCCAGGCTTCGACGTTATGTTCTAGGCCAAGAGATCCAACCTCGCTACGGCGGCTATATCAACTGGAACGGCTTAGTCAGCGCCAGCCATGACCTAGCTCCAGCCAATACTTGGGTCATTTACGTCGGCGAGCACAAACGCGCCTCCTTAATGCCCGTTGCAGGTAATCGTTTCTATTTCTTTTTCGATGTGCCTCTGCCAGAGGGCAGCGTAACCAACCCCACGCATCATCAGACGGAATTGGCTGAACACTTTGCTGGTTGGCCCAAATCAGTCCAATTGCTTATTCAGCGTCTTGATCCATTGCGCACCAATCGTCTGGATATCCATGACATTGGCCCCCTCGATCGACTGGTTCGTGGCCGGGTTGCTCTGCTCGGCGATTCGGGACATGCAACCTGCCCAGACCTGGGACAGGGGGGCTGCCAGGCGATAGAGGATGCAGAGGTTTTGAGCCGCTATTTGCTAACCACAAATTTGGGCGTTGGTGATGCTCTGCAACGTTATGAAGCGGAGCGTAAAGAGCGAACTAACGCAATTGTCCTCAAAGCTCGCAAACGTGCTGACATGATTCACGGCAAGGAGCCAGAAGTAACCCAACAGTGGTACGAACAGTTGCGACAGGAGAATGCCCACGAGGTAACCGGTGCGATTGCCAAGACCATTTTGGGTGGCCCACTGCGCTGAGAATCAGAACAATGGGCAAGCTTACAACGCATGTGTTAGACACCGCTCACGGCTGTCCAGCTGCCGAACTGAGTTTGGAGCTGTGGTCTGTGGACGCTCAGTCAAGTCAGAAAATGCTCCTGAAAACGCTGATCACCAATCGCGACGGGCGTACCGATGAGCCACTGCTCAGCAGCACCGAATTGCAGGTTGGCGTCTACGAGCTGATATTCGCGGTAGGCGACTATTTCGCCCGGTATTTGGACAGTCCGACGCCACCTTTTTTGGATCAAGTGCCCATCCGGTTTGGTATCGCTGCTGCCAGTAGCCATTATCATGTGCCGCTGCTGGTGTCTCCCTGGGCGTACAGCACCTATCGGGGCAGTTGATGGCCTACTCAATTTTCGAACTTAATCAAATGGGCCAAAAGGCCTTCGTTGAGGCGTTAGGCGCTGTGTTTGAGGGTACACCTGACATTGCTCGCCAGGCTTGGGTGTACCGCCCCTTTGCCGACGTGATTGAGCTGCACCAAAGACTGATGGATGTCGTCCAGACCATGCGCTCGGCTGACCAACTGAGCTTGATTCGGGCCCATCCAGATCTCGGCAGCAAAGCGGACATGGCAGAAGTGTCTGCACAGGAACAAACAGCAGCAGGTTTAGACCGACTGACCCCTGATGAGTATGAATGCTTTCAGAGACTCAATCGGGCCTACAACGAGCAGTTTGGCTTTCCCTTTGTCATCGCCGTTAAAAACCACACTAAAACTAGTGTCCTTGAAGCTTTCCAGCGCCGTTTGAACAACCCAGCGGCGCTGGAAATAGAGCAGGCTCTTATGGAAATTGCTCAGATTGCCTGGGTTCGCTTATTGGAGCGGGTAGGCTGATCTGACAGCATTCCTGCCCAACAAGTGGGGCGGGAGTTTTGCCATCCGCAGATGAATAGAATGGTTTGACTCTAAAGGGATACGGGATACTGGTATTTCCAGGTATCGAGCGACTGATCAGCGGGTGAGTAGCGAGTGATGCTTGATACGTGCTAGTTACACACAGTTGGCCTACAGTCCTTTGGCAGGACTGCCGTTTTGAGCTTTGGGGTACGCGAATGCATGGCTAGCAAGCAGTTTTTCGGTGGCCAAAATCTTTTTTGACTACCGAATTAGGTTGACATTTTTCATGAATTTAGATTGCAGAAACTTTCATCTAATTGCCCAAGCTCTATATCTCACGTATGCCAAACATCAGCCTCAGAGGGTGTAACCCCCTATGCTAGTCGGACGATGCACCTTAGTAAAAGCTTGGACCAGCCCTCGTCCCCCGAGGATTGGTCCTTTTTTCTTTGTCTGCATCCCACTTGCTATTGTTACCCTCAGCAAGCCTCAGCCGGTCAGACAGAACAGGTGATCAGCGCTGACCTGCGAGACAAATTTGATTACAATCCGCCTCTGGCACGGCGAAGCCTATCTTGGTCGACTGGCACGGCTTCGGCTCATCCGCAGTCCAATCCGTGACGGTTCACGTGCGGTCGTCTGCATAGCTTCCGAGGAATCAGGGAACACAGCGACTACAAACTAAAGAAACTACTGCAACAAGCGATGCCACACCCACTCGATACTGGGTCCCACGCTCAAAAGTCCCTTGGGCGGGATCTCCACCGCAATATGGCAGGGACGAATAGCTCGCACGATCCCAGTGTGCTGCTGTTGTTTTTCAATCCAGGTCACCGGATCGCCGACACGGAATTTGCGACGCAGCGTTTCGCTGCGAAAGCGAGTGCGAGTTTGAGTTTCCATAGCCACTGATTGCTCCACTAGGCCGAAAAGCAAATCCTCTCGGATTTGGAGGGAGCCGTGATGTGGGGACTGAGGCATGTAGGTTCTCAGGTCCCATTGGCACGCGCCTACAGGCTTTGGTTGAAGAGTGCCACTCGCAACGAAACCATCCACACCTGAATTTAGATCTGGGCAAGACAAGTCTGCAACTTTGCCCTCGGAGGCCGGATCAGACCTCGCGTGTGCCACATGGCCGGCTGCTCTGGCAGCCGGTCGCGGGCGAGCTGTAGCGATTCGGCCACCCGCCGGAGGAGATCCCGTTCCTCTTCGCCTGTCCCCTGGGTGCCAAATGGCAGGAGAAGGCGCTATGATTAAGAAGCGATGATCAACAGGGGGCTGTAACGGTTTCGACGTGCTAGTGGGGACTGCCCCGTGATACAGGCCGAGAGCGAGTCATCTCTCGTAAATCAAAGACTCAACCAAAAAGTAAATGCGAACAACATCGTTCCTTTCGCTCGTCGTCAGGCTGCCGTTGCTGCCTAAACGATCGTAACCTCTAGTCAGGTTCGAGCATCTGCGGCATGACCCCGTTAAATGTCGTGGATAACCCCCAACGGGTGCTCCAGCAAACTGCCTCAGGTCAGTGCGTTGGTCAAGACAATACCTGAGCATCCCACCGTCCGGGACAAGTGGCGGTCCCCGCTTCTAGGGTTTAGAAGCTAAGCCTGTGAACGATCGGGAGGTCAGGAGCTAGTGCGGACACGGGTTCGACTCCCGTCAGCTCCACTTTTCTTAACAATAGGGTGCAGTACCAGCGGGCGTCTACGACGAAATGTGTAGGCGCCCGCTGGTTTCTGAGAAGCCTCGGCTTCAAAACCAGGCTTTAGGCCTGACCTTGCGCTCGGCTCTTCAGGATTTTTAATAAATTTTCTCATCAGCATGGCTTACCGTAACAGGTTAGACGGTCGTGCACCGTCCTTAACTTCGCTTGTTGGATTGACCCCGAAGGGTCGGTATGGAGAGGTCAGATGAGTAACGACTTGTTAACAAAAAATCAAGACGGGATCCAGCCTGCGGCCAACTTGGCGACCAAGCTGCGGGAGGGCACCAAGAAGGCCCACACCATGGCGGAAAATGTCGGCTTCGTCAAATGCTTCCTAAAGGGCGTGGTGGAGCGCGATTCCTACCGCAAGCTCCTGGGGAACTTCTACTTCATCTACTCTGCTCTGGAAGAAGAGTTTGAGCGCCACCGCGACCATCCGGTCCTCAAGAGCCTCTTTCTGCCTGTCCTCTGGCGGCGCGAGAGCTTAGAGCAAGATATGGCCTACTACTTCGGTCCCAGTTGGCGGGTTAGCCTAGCGCCCTCGCCTGTTGGCCAGGAGTACATTGAGCGCATTCGGCAGCTCTCCAACACGGAGCCCGAGCTGCTAGTGGCGCATTCCTACACGCGCTATCTGGGCGACCTCTCTGGGGGGCAAATCCTCAAGAACATCGCAGTGCGGGCGATGGGCCTGCAGGGCAGCGAAGGCACCGCGTTCTACGAATTCGATCAAATTCCCGATGCCAAAGCCTTTAAAGCTGCCTACCGTCAGGCGCTCGACGAGATGCCCGTCAGCCCCGAGCAGGCAGATGCGATTGTGGCCGAAGCCAACCACGCGTTCCATCTGAATATGCGCCTGTTCAAGGAACTCGAAGGCAACCTGATCAAGGCGGTGGGTCTAATGTTGTTCAACTCGCTGACACGTCGGCGCAACTCCGGCAGCACCGAATTGGCAACAGCAACCGAGTGATTGGCGCTTAAGGTTGAGGCCCTGATGCGGCCTTTGGACAAAATCTGGTGAACCGAGTCAACTGGCTTGCATAAAGCTTCTGCTTTCAGAGTAGAAGCCTTGGGCAGGCCAGTTGTTGTGAGAGCGGTTGGGGTCACCCACTCTAGCTGCCGCCAGTGAAGGGGGAGACCCCTCAAGTCGCTTCGAACCTTGACCATTTGTTGGTGTTGATTTGGATCACTGCACGCTGAGCGTGGACCTGAAAAAGTATTAACAAAGACTAAGTGGGGCAGATCTACCACCCTCACCCGCAAGGCGACAGCTGGTGTGAGGGGTGTCGCGGTCCTGGCCGCCTTCCCCGAACTGAAGTTGCAGGAAGGAGAGAACTCATGTTTATCTTGTCCCAGCGGGATGTTAGACTCGCCCCGGAAGTTCAAAATCACCTGATCTATCGGGATTGGACTTTCACGCGACAGGCGGACTTCTCGGCGGAACGGGTGACTCAGGCGATTCGAGCCTGCCGCAACTATCTTGACCAGAATGTTCGCTCGATTGTGCTTCAAGGTGAGCAGGGCTACAGTGTCTGGACAGGGATCGATTAGCGCTCCAGCGTAGAAAGTTTTATGGCCTCAGGCCAAGCTCGAACCGAGAAGCCGCCTCTAGAACCTGAACCCCTGGCAGCCTGGCTGTTTTTAGCACCAGCCCTCTTGCTGCTAGGGGTTTTTGTTTTTTGGCCGATGCTCTACCTGCTGTTTTTGAGCGTGACCGGGGGGCATCTCACTCTGGCAGGGGTGCGCTGGGTCGGCCTAGCCAACTATGTGCGGCTGTTTACCAGCGCCGATTTCTGGCAGGTTCTGGGCAACACCCTCTATTTCACGCTGGGGACAGTGTTACCGAGTCTGGCAATTCCTCTGGGGTTGGCGGTGCTTCTGGAACGGACGCTGGCGCTGCGCGCTATCCTACGCACTGCTTATTTTCTACCGTCGGTAGTGTCGCTGGTGGCGGCGGGTCTGGGGTTTCGCTGGCTGTTTCAGCCGGATGGGCCGGTTGATTGGCTGCTGCGGAGCCTGGGGGTGACTGAGCCGCCCGCCTGGTTCAGCAGTGAGATTTGGGCGATGCCGGTGCTGATCTTGCTGAGCATCTGGAAGCAGTTGGGCTTCAATCTGGTGGTTTTTCTGGCAGGTCTGCAGACCATTCCCCGCAACCGCTACGAAGCGGCGGAACTCGACGGGGCTGGTCCTAGGCAGCAGTTTTGGCATGTGACGCTGCCTGGTTTGCGCCCGACCTTGGTGTTTGCGACGGTGACCACGGCAATTTTCACGTTCCGCAGTTTTGAGCCGGTCTATGTGATGACGGGTGGCGGTCCGCTCAACAGCACGAACATTCTGGTCTATGACGTTTATCAACAGGCGTTTGCCCTGTTTGACTTCGGCTATGCCGCAGCGGAAGCGCTGGTCTTGCTAGCTCTGGTGCTGGGGTTGGTTGTGCTGCAGCTGCGTGTCTGGGGTGACGAGGGCTGAAGCTTGCCTATCTATCTCCGCTAGAGCTTAGGGAGGTTGCCGCCAAGCTCAGGGAGACAGTTGCTGACCCTTAAGGAGATAGTTGCTGACCCTTAAGGAGGTTGCCGACAACTGGCGGCAACCTCCTTGAGTCCTGACCCTGGTCTCCTTGAGTGCTGACAACAACCGCCCTAAGCTTGGCGGCAATCTCCCCAAGGGTCAGCAACAACCTCCCTAAGCTTGGCGTCAACCTCCTTGAGTGCTGACAACCACCTCCTTGAGCTTGGCGGCAGCCTCCCTGAGGGCTAGCAACAACCTCCCTGAGGGTGTTGGCGCTTGGGCCAGAAGCTCGACCCAACCGTAGTGACTTCAGGTGCCAGCGAAACAGTCCGGATTAGGCGGCGCAATTTTGCTACAGAGATCTTGAAGATGTTGGCTGGGGTCAGTTCGCAGCCAGGCTGTCAAGCGGCGCAGCCTGGCTGCAAACTGAGCAATTGCAAGACCGGTGAGGAGAACCACAAGCGGGGATTAATCATGGCGGCCAAAAACAAACGGATCCGGGAGATCGACACGCTTCAGTCCACGGTGCAAATCCTCCAACTGCGGGTAGCCAGTCTAGAAGGTCAGCTCCTGGCCACACTGGAACGGCTGAAACAAGTGGAAAAGGTCGAAGGCTAGGGGGGTCAAGCGTAGACCCAAGTCGCTAACCGTCCGGGCTGTTGCTGCCGTATCCTGAGCTGCATGAGCCGAGATTGTTCCTGGAACTCATTTCTAGACCAGGGACTGCGGCATAATAGTTCGCGGAATTTGCGCACGGCGAGGAGTGGCTAGGACATGTCCCCTTTCAACATGAGACGGCGGCGATTCATCCAAAACTCTGGCTTCTTCCTGACCGGTATCAGCCTTTCGGCCTGTGGCTTTGCAGGAGGTTCGAATTCTTCGCAAAGCCCCAGTACCCCAGAAGCGACCAGCACCGCAGCGTCCACCGCAGGCGGTACCCTGAGCCTCTACGCCTGGGCCGACTACGTTAACCCTGAGGTCGCGCAGGCGTTTACCCAACAGACCAGCATCAAAATCACCTCAGACACCTACGACTCCAACGAGGTCCTACTCGCCAAAATCCAGGCAGGCGGGGGCGCAGGCTACAGCGTGATCTATCCCAGCGACTACATGGTCAAACAAATGATCGACCTGGGACTGTTAGAGCCGCTGGATAAGAGCAAACTCAGCGCTGTGTATGACGGCCTCGCTGACAATTTCAAGAGCCTCTATTACGACCCGGACAACACCTACAGCATCCCCAGCACCTGGGGCACCACAGGCATCGCCTACAACTCCAAAGAACTCAAGAGCGCACCCACCGACTTCGAGTCGCTCTGGCAGCTCAGAGACCAGATCAAAGGTCGGCTCACCCTGCTCGACGACGTGCGCGAAGTCCTGGGCATGAGCCTGAAATCGCTGGGCTACTCCTACAACGCCAAAGATCCGGCCCAGATCAAACAGGCTTACGACAAATTGCGCGAACTCAAGCCTGCGGTCGCCACTTTTACCTCCTACGACTGGCGCGA
This sequence comes from Leptolyngbya sp. SOY_34_metabat_272, assembly GCA_031399305.1. GTDB lineage: Bacteria > Cyanobacteriota > Cyanobacteriia > FACHB-261 > FACHB-261 > FACHB-261. Next base: position 15,104 of record JANNOU010000029.1, on the reverse strand, counting down.
TCAGATGCTCTCCGGCGACCTGCTGGTCTCCCAGGCCTACTCTGGCGATGCCCTGCAGGTGGCCAAAGAGAACCCAGATCTCAAGTACGTCGTGCCCGCAGGCGGCTGCACCCTGTGGAACGACACCGTGGCCCTGCTCAAGACCGCACCGAACAAAGAGGCCGCCTACGCCTGGATCAACTTCAGCATGGAGCCTGAGAACAGTGCCAAGATCACCGAAGCGATCCTGTTTGGCAATCCCCTCAAAACCGTAGAGCCCCTCCTGCCTGACGAGATCAAGAACAACCCCGGCTGGGCTGTGCCGCCTGAGCTGCTGGCCAAGACCGAGAAGCTCGAGCCGCTCGACGACGCCACCCAAAAGATCTACGACGACTACTGGACCCAACTCAAGAGTGCATGAGCGCCCCCACCCTCTCACCCCCCGCCCCTGCCTACCCGACCCGTCGCCTGCCCAACTGGCTGGAGCCGATGGTGCTGCTGGCTCCGGGCGGGCTGTGGCTGGCCGTGTTTCTGGTCGCGCCAGTCGGCATCATCCTGCTGCTGAGCCTGGCGCCGGACATCAAGCCGGATGACTTCAACCGTCTGGCCGAGATCGGCCTGGGGCCGGGCAATTACCTGAACGTGTTCAGCCCCATCTACCTATTGGTGATCTGGCGCTCATTGCTGTTGGCGTTCAACAGTGCTCTGCTGTGTCTGCTGATTGGCTTTCCGGTGGCCTACTGGATCGCCGTACACATCCCAAAGCGCTGGCAGAATCTGGTCCTGTTGGCCTTCGTGCTGCCGCTGTGGACCTCCTCGCTGCTGCGCACCTATGCCTGGATCACCATCCTGCGGCCCTCGGGTGTGCTCAACTCGCTGTTGGGGGTCTTGGGGCTGCCTGCGGTGCAGCTGCTCAACTCCTATACGGCAGTCCTGATCGGCGTGACCTACAGCTTCCTGCCCTACATGGTGCTAGTCCTGTACGCCTCGGTGGAAAAGCTGGATCGGCGCTTGCTTGAAGCGGCTGCCGATTTGGGCGCGAATGCGACCCAGACCTTCTGGCGAGTCACCGTGCCGCAGACCTTGCCGGGGATTGCGGCGGGTAGTTTGCTGGTATTCATCACCAGCTTGGGCGACTTCATCAACCCGGACCTACTGGGAGGCACCTCGGGCCTCACGGTGGCGCGGCTGATCCAGAACCAGTTTCTCGGCGCGACCCGCAACTGGGGCTTCGGCTCGGCCCTGAGCATGGTGTTGATTTTGGGCGTGGCGATTGGCATCGCGCTGCTGCTCAAGTACGGCGACCGCAAAGCCGCCGATATCTAAAGTCTGGCTGCCCAGCCTCCGGTGTTCAAGCAAGTCGAGGAGCCCGCATGACCGCAGCCCGCAAAGCTCCCCCCTGGGAAGCGGGGTTCAGCGCCCTGATGTTCGTGTTCATGTACCTGCCCATTTTGGTGTTGGCGGTGTTCAGCTTCAACACCTCGCGCTTTGCCCGCTGGGAGGGCTTCACCCTGAATTGGTACAGCCGCCTGTTGCAGCGCGAGGATTTGCTGGGGGCCTTGCGCAATAGCCTGGTGGTGGCGATCAGCGCGGTGGCGGTGGCTATCGTGCTGGGCACGCTGATGGCCGTGGGGCTAGCGCGTTTCCGCTTTCCCGGCAAGGCTCTCTATCGGGGCATGAGCTATCTACCGCTGGTGGTGCCGGATATCTCGATTGCGGTGGCCACGCTGGTGTTCTTCGCCGCCGTGGGCTTTGCCCGCAGCATTCTCACGATCATCGTTGCCCACGTCGTGTTTTGCCTGTCGTACGTCGCGGTGGTGGTCTCCAGCCGTCTGTCAGGCCTCAACCCCCATCTGGAGGAAGCGGCCCTGGATTTGGGGGCAACCCCAGCGCAGGCCTTTGTCAAGGTCCTCTTGCCCCAATTGCTGCCGGGGATTTTGTCCGGAGCGCTGCTGGCGTTCGTGCTCAGCATGGATGACTTTTTGATCGCCAGTTTTACGGCGGGTGTGGGCTCGGCCACGCTGCCCATGCAGATTTATGCCTCGATTCGTTCTGGCGTCACGCCCGATATTAATGCGCTCAGTGTGGTGCTGATCCTGGCTTCAGCTCTACTCGCAGGGGTGGCAGAATTTGTGCGCCACATCGGTGACCAGGGGCAGGCCGGTTAATTCGGGCCTAGTTTCAGGTATCGTATTGGCCTGGAGAGCATTGGTGTGTGAGGTCAAAGGCTATGCGACGGCGACAGGTGTTGCGCGGGGCGGGTGCGGGGGCGTGGTTTGCCCTGGGTGCGGCGGGGACGCTGTGGGCGCAGGCGTCGAGCGCTCAGGGCGCACGCGAGTTGCGCATCCAGTATCTGGGGCATATGTGTTTCCTATTCAGCGGCAGCGGCAAGCGGGTGCTGGTCAACCCTTTCCGCCCGGTTGGCTGCACGCGGGGCTATCGCGCCCCTGCGATCCAGGCAGATTTGGTGTTGATCAGCTCGCGCTTGCTGGACGAAGGGGCGGTGGATACGGTGCCCGGCAACCCGCAAATTCTGTTTGAGCCGGGGGCTTACAACGTCCAGGGGCTCACGATCCAGGGCATTCGGTCTCCCCACGACCTGCAGGGCGGGCGGCGCTTTGGCGAGAATGTCTCCTGGCGCTGGACGCAGGGCGGCATTTCGATTCTGCACCTGGGCGGTGCGGCGGCTCCCTTGAGCCTAGAGCAGCGCATTCTCACCGGCAGCCCTGATGTTCTGTTGGTGCCCGTGGGCGGCGGGCCGAAGTCCTATAACGCACAGCAGGCCGTAGAGGCGATTGACGGCCTCAAGCCCAAACTGGTGATGCCAACTCAGTACCGCACCCAAGCGGCAGCAGAGGGAACCTGCGACCTTGCTGGGCTCGACGCTTTCCTGAGCTTGATGCAGGGCAAGACCGTCCGCCGAGGCAACGGAGATTCAATCAGCCTGACACCCGCCAGTCTGCCGGCTCAGGGACCAGTCGTCCAGACCTTCGCTTATCGGTTCTAGGCAGGGGAGGGCAGGGGTGTTCCTTGCGCGCAGGGGGCGTCCTGTCCGCGAGGAACCGGCTAGCGCTCTGCCACCTGGGTTACGCGGGTGAAAATCTGCTGCAGCTTCCAGACCAGCACCCCGGTCGCAATAATCCCAAAAATCGCCGCGCCCATCACGCAGAACCCCAGCAGCAGGCTCCGCACGGCCATCGCCACATTCACTGCTGTGGCATTGCCGTGGGGTAGGGGAGCGGTTGCCAACTTCTGGGAAGTGCTCAACGCTAACCTGCTCAGCCCTACCGCGATCGCTGCCGAGAATCCCACTCCGAGCAGGGTCTGGAATAGGTTGAGCGGCACTGGCTTGGCATCAGGGGCCAGGTTCGAGGTGGACTCAGACATGACGCTCTCCAACGCTAGGCCTTCATTGTATCTGCGTATCTAGCAACGCTACCCACCGTGTCCTGCAACCCCCTGGCCAGTAGTTTAAGATTAAACAGAACCAACTCAAACTGTCTTGTGGGAACTCGTTACCAGGGCACCGCTGAAGAAGCCAGAGCCCTGAACACTTATATCAAGCTGATGCGGGCTGCCGATTCGGTGACCGCCCGTATCCATCGCCACCTCGCGCCAACCGGCCTGACCCTCAGCCAGCTCGGTGTGCTCGACGCCTTATTTCACCTGGGACCGCTCTGCCAGCGCGACCTCGCCCAGAAGTTGCTCAAAACGGGTGGCAACATCACCCTCGTGATCGACAACCTGGAAAAGCGGGCTCTGGTCAAGCGTGAACGCCAGACTGCCGACCGCCGCTTCGTGCTCGTCTCGCTGACTGAGCAAGGTCAGCAGCTGTTCAGCGCGATCTTTCCCCGCCACGTCGCTGCCATTGTCCAGGAGATGGGCCAGCTCACGGCTGCTGAGCAGGAGGCGCTGGCCCGCCTGTGCCGTCAATTGGGCCGAGCCGAGTGCCTCGAAGGTTAGCTAAGGGGACGTACTTTTCTTTGGCAAAATGTTTGTGCTAAGATAATTGAGTATTGAACTATCTGAGTGGCAACCCCTACTCAGAGCAGCGAAGGAGTCCTGAATGATTACCCTGAGGCCCAGTAAACAACGTGGTCATGCGAATCATGGCTGGCTCGACAGCTACCACACCTTCTCGTTTGCCAACTATTACGACCCTGCGCAGATGGGATTTCGTAGCCTGCGAGTGATCAACGAGGATCGGGTGCGTGGCGGTCGGGGTTTTGGTACCCATCCCCATCGCGACATGGAGATTCTCACCTATGTGCTCGAAGGCTCACTGGAACACAAGGACAGCATGGGTAATGGCTCGGTCATCGGTGCCCACGAAGTGCAGCGTCTAAGCGCGGGAACTGGGATTACCCACAGCGAGTTTAATCACTCGCAATCAGACTGGGTGCATCTTCTGCAAATCTGGATTCTGCCGCAGGTGAGTGGTATCGAGCCCAGCTACGACCAGCGCCTGTTCAAGCCCGAAGAAAAGCGCGGCCAACTGCGTCTGATCGCGTCCAGGGACGGTCGGGACGGTGCGATCCCCATCCATCAGGATGTTGATTTATTTGCGACGGTGCTTGCTCAAGGCGAAACGGTTTCCCACACGCCCAAGCCGAATCGTCACGCCTGGGTGCAGGTCGCTCAGGGTGCAGTGACACTGAACGGTGCGCAGCTCAATGCGGGCGATGGCGCTGCGGTGAGCGACGAAGCTAACCTTCAGATTGGTGCTCAGGCTGATTCAGAAGTGTTGCTGTTCGATCTGGCCTGAGCCGTCTGAATAGTCCCCTTGCAACTGACTGAAGCTACTGTTCGTTGATTCAGAGCTTGCACCCGTCCTAGGTTTCGTTGCTGAGGGCAAGGTGCAAGCTTTGAGCTAAGCCAGATTAGTGCCCGATTTTCGCACCCTGCATTCAACGTTCTGTATGAATCTTCTGGTTCTTGATTGCCTTCCTTCTGACCTACGCGCTGTGTTAACGTGCCGAGATCTCACGGCGGGACAGGTGTTGTTTCAACCGGGCGATCCGGCTGTAGCTTTGTTCATGGTAGAGACAGGTCGGCTTAGGCTAGCTCGGAATACCAGCGAGGGAAAATTGGTCACGATTCAGGTTGCCCGGGCAGGCCAGAGCCTAGCAGAAACGGCCTTGTTTACCGAGTTCTATTCTGAGGAGGCCGTGGCTGAAATTGCCTCGCGGGTGATTGTCTATCCCAAGCAGTTTCTACTGAGAGCTCTGTGCAATCACGCCGATCTGGCCGAGAGTTTTATGGAACTGCTGACTCAACAAATTCAGTTGCTGCAGCTTCGGCTGGAACTGCGTGACCTTCGTTCTGCCCATGAGCGCGTTTTGCAATATCTTCGCCATGTGGCTCAGCCCCCCGAGGCCAGTACAGTCAGTTTTGATCGCCCCCTCAAAGATATCGCCAGCGAACTCGGCCTGACGCCGGAAACCCTCTCACGCTCTCTATCGAGACTGCAAAGAGAAGGCCTGATCACCCGCGTGAAACAGCAAATTACCCTGAATAACCTGGCGGTAGCCTGAGCCGAACCACTGAGTGTGTCACTGGCAGTAGCAGGTGACATCCTCGCCGCACTCATCGGCCAGGTAACATAGGGCGCGAAGGCGCAGACCAATCGTCTGCTCATATAAAGGGTTCAATTTGCACAGGGGGGGGATGTGGAAAAGGGTATGTCCAAACAGGGTCACGTCTCGCTCGAATGGGCATTGTGAGGGGATCAGTTTGCAGATCAACCGTGCCAATTCTGGTCTTTGCACGTCTACCTCATCTAGCCATTCGCGAACTGGGCGCAAGAGATCAGCCTTCTCGCGCGGGCGTCGAACAAACGCGGCCATAACCTCGAAACTCCTCCTCAAGTGTCTGTGCGTTTCTGCACTTACTCAAGGTAACAAACAATATCAGGATCAATCGGTTTTTTCTAATTGAGAAACCTGATTAGGAGGATCAGAGGTTCTATTTATGAATGAATCTGAGTGCTTAGGCTAAGAAAGATCTCAGAAATACGACAAATCTGAGAGAGGTCTCATCGAAGTTTCAGCCCAGGTCGGTGAAACCCAGTTTACGGTAGGAGCTAGGCGCGGGATAGTGGTTACAGAGTAGAGACCCGGCGCAGGGCTTTGAGTGTTTGAAGCAACGCCAACCTCCCGCGTCCTTTTCTGAGAATGCCCCTCGACAGAGCATCTGGACATGGACAAACAATTGCAGAGATTGATCGCGACGTCAGTCGTTGCTGGGCTGCTTGCGGTCAGTGCCTTGCCCGGCAGGGCGCTGGCGCACCACAGTTACAGCACCAATTACGACAGCAGCCGGACGATCAACCTGACCGGGGTGATCCGCCAGGTGAATTACGGCAATCCGCACGTGCGGCTGCAACTTGAAGTGCCGGGCAATCCCCGACGGACGTGGGCGGTTGATTTGCCCTCGCCGCCACGGGCGCAGCGCTTGGGGTTAACCCGAGAAGCGTTACGAGTGGGCGATACGATCACGGTGGTTGGCTGGCCCACTCGGGATCGCAGCAATGAGGTTGGCGGTGTGGCGCTCACCTTGCCTGGCAACCGGACGATTCGCGTGCGCACCGGGGGTGGCTAGGCCGACTCCAGGTTAATCGATGACCTCCCAAAACGAGCAAACCCGGCAAGAGGCTGACTGATGATCAGGGATATTTTGCAACAGGTCCGAACGGTCGCTGTGACTAGTGCTGCGCTACTGATGTTCAGCGCGAGCAGTGCTTGGGCTCACCATGGCTGGAGCGAATACAACAACAATCAGACGATGACGCTCACCGGCCAGATCCAGTCGGTGGCTTACGACAACCCGCATGTCACGGTGCGGTTGCGGTCGGGCAACCGCACCTGGCTGGCGGTGCTCGCGCCGCCGGGGCGGATGCAAAACCGGGGGCTGCCGATGTCGGATCTCAGAGTGGGGCAGACGGTTCGGCTGGTGGGCTATGCGCATCAGCGCACCGCTAATGAACTGCGGGCGGAGCGGATCACGCTCGGCGATAAAACCGTGGAGTTGCGATGACCGAGGCGCTTGGCAGCTGGCTCTGGCTGGAGAATTCTGGCCTGAGCCAGTCTATGCGCCAGTTGCCCTGGCTTTATCCCCTGGTCGAGATCGCTCACATCTTTGGCTTCGCGCTGCTGCTGGGCACGTTGTTCGGGTTTGATTTGCGGCTGCTCGGTTGGGGGCGTCGCCTGTCGGTGGCGGATCTGGCTGGACATCTGCTGCCTTGGGCGCATGTCAGCTTTGTGCTGGTCTTGGGGTCTGGCTTCTTGCTGTTTGCCACGGATCCGGCGCAGCTCGCGGTCAATCCCGCTTTTCGCCTGAAGTTGGGGTTGATTGTCTTGGCGGGGCTCAATGCCGCTGCTTTCTATGCTGGTCCTTTTCGGTCGCTGCCGGTCTGGGGCCGGGAGGGGGTGGCTCCGGGGACGGCTCGGTTGGTCGCCGTGATCTCGCTGGGGCTCTGGAGTGCTGTGCTGGTCTGTGGTCGGCTGATTGCTTATTTCTGAGCGGATCTGGTCTTCCAGTCTGAGCCTCGGAACTTCTTGAACTAACCTCCGATTCTCGTGCGAGAGTCTCGGAAACGAACGGCACTAAGTTTGGGAGCTGAAGGGGAAAGTCGGAAGTGTTGCGAAGAACCCGGAGATGGGGGGCGTTTGCCCCCCAAACCCCCCACTGGGGGACGAAGCGCCTCCCCCAGACCCCCTGCGCAAAGGATCACTGAACTGATGCTGAAGCCAGTGCTACTTGGTTCTGAGACGAGTGGCGCTGGCTTCAGGCGGGTTCCGATGGCTGCAACTCCCGAAATCTGGTGACTGATGCCACCGGCTCGACTCTTCAGTCACGGCTATTCGCTTCTAAGCTCGCTGGCTGAAGCCGAAAGCTTGACCCTTGAACCTCTGGGCTCGACCGGTCGAGTTCTGAGGTTGGGCGCAGAAGTAAAATGCCCGACGAGTCGAGTTCTGCGCTGGGACACTGGAGCAAAAAGCTGGGTGGGTCGAGTTCTAAGCTGGGACGACGAGGTTGCTATCTGGCAGGGCGGGGCAAAACGCTCAATGAGTGACGCATAGGACCCGGCTCGTACATCGTGCAGTTTCTTGGACTCGCCTCACTATACCTAACCCTCTGATGCGACTCCCAAATTTTTGGACTCATCAGTCGCTAACACTAAAGTGATTCATCGCCTTCAACAGGGAAAGGCGATGAATCTATGATTACAAATTGTGAGTCCTTCTCAGTTGGGTGTGGGGACGTTGTTAGGCTGAGACACCTAACTCAAGTTGGCTTTGTAAGCTTATCTCTACATAAACTTGTTCCTCAAAATACTACCTCTCAGTAGCCAAACCTACTGCGGATTTTTCTTGAGCTTTGATGCAATCTTCCGGTTATTGCCTTGATGTAAGGCTTTTCGAGTTCGGGCGCACCCGCTGCTTCAGTATCATACACCCCTAATTCTGTTCGCAAAAACTTGCCAATAGTGGCTTGTATGTTGCGGATCTCTACCCATTGTTCTTCTGGCATGGAATCATCAGGGTACTGCTCCAAAATATCAATTAAGTAGTGATGATAACCCCACACCAATTTGGCTGTTGTAGGAGTAAGAAGAATAGCGTGAGATGATATCCAACTATCATACTCTTTCTGAAGCTCAACAAGTTGTTGTTTGTTTTGAGTATTGTATTCAATTTCGTTGTTTAGGTCATGCAGTATCTTGAAAAGTAATGGATAGGCTTCGAGCCGCTTATCGAACAATGATGTTGTATATTTCTGCTCTAATTGCCTGAACATTTTTCGGAACTCTGTGCGTGCCTGATACATAGCTACGAAAAAAGAAGCTGACAACGTTAATATCCCTGACACAATGGCTATCAAGAGTTCTGGTTTTACGATCATCTGGCTACCAAGCCTACTCAATTTGGTGGTCTCGTTGAGAAATCTATGAAGATTCAATGCTGAACACTGATCAATAACCTTTAGGCGACTGCCTCCCCTGATTACTCGGCAGCCTAACCTTTCGTTGCATTCATCGGTCATTTTGCCGCCATTGCCTCGATTTCCAGTTTCCATTTCGGGTCGAGCAACTGGCAGCAGACAACCGTTGAGGCTGGCTGATGACTGCCTAAATACTTTACTCGGAGGCGCACGTTGGCTTCATCGTACTGAGTATCTGCCAAGTATGTTCGCAGTGAGACCAAGTCTCCATAGTCCATCTCAGCAGACTGCAAGATCGTACGAAGATGCTGCCATATGATCTCGCCCTGTTCTTCGAAAGAGTCCGGCATGGTCTTGCCATCGGCGAGGTAGCCGTTGAGGCCACTAACAATCAACAGCCTCGCATCGCCGCGAATTTCAGTTGCGTGGCTATAGCAGCGATATGGAGGAAATACTCCTTTGGGATTGTGCTTGATTACTGGCATTTGATGTCCTCCTTTTTGTTGTGAAACGTGGCCAGCACTAGTAGGACGGGCCACCTAGCGTTGCCCATCACCCGCCGCTAGTAACCTCTGTATTATACCGGGCAATCACTCAGTGGAACGGTGGGAGGTCGCTCAAATTGTACAGAAGCTCGTTAGTCCACTCAAGCGAGATAAACTCCGCCACTGTTCTGTGAGGTGCAATGTGTTCGCGCTTAAGTAGAACCTTGATGAAAGCGGATGTCGAATGAAGCACTGCACGAAGTTTTGGGCTGTATCTTCTTTGTAGGGTAATGCTGTTAATCCAGAGCGCTCACCCAGTCTTTCGACGAGGATAAGAGCAATCATTCTCTTGCTGCTAACTTTCTAAGCCACTCAGGCCGATAGATTGCGGTCTAATGACCAAGATAAGCAGCGGCAGATAATCTCGGCATCACTACCAATATATCTCGCCCATCCGTTTCATCGACTTGTTAGGTTGCGGTTAAACAGGTACATGACATACTGCCTCAATGTTATGTGCATCTGGATCTAAAACGAAGGCACCATAATAATCGGGGTGATAATGGGTTTCATAGACCCGGAGCACCATTGTCTCGACCACCTACTTCTAAGGCTGCTTCATAGAACGCCTGAACCATCTCACGAGTTTCAGCGGCAAGATTGAACTGCTACTCTGACCAACTTGCCTCAAGGAAAATTATCCTCGAACATCAATAAATAGTCTACAAGAACTGCCTCCACCAAGGACTCAAGCCGCCTAACGTTAGGCGGCTGTTGAAGACTTTTAAACCAGTCACGCTCGTCTTGCATCTCGATCATGAATAAACATCGTTTGCAAGAACAATTGTTTAAAAACAATCAACCTTTTTAAAAAGCAGCAGCAAATTCCTTTGCAAAATCTGCCAACTTTACTTTGCCCATAACGGTTGGTTTATTGCGGTAATAATTTTCTGATAATAAACCGCTATGAAGACTAGCATACATTTCAACCAAACCAGCAGCAATTTGTGGATTCATTCCGGCCGCCTCTAAACCACTTTGCATTTGTTCGCTGGGAATAATAATCCATTTCAAATCCGGCTTTCCAATAGCCGCACCCAAAATAGTTGCAGTTTCGTTGCCCGTAAGTTCCTCACTTGCTACGTACCGCACTTTTTTGCCAACAAGCGGTGTTTCGAGTTCTTCAGCAATGGCAGCCGCAATATCTATTGGAGAAACCCACGGGATGATTTTGTCTGCACCATAGTTTGTTGCAATAAAGCCCTGATTTTTAATCATATCTACATAGGCATATAAATTGTAATAAAAAGAAGTTGGGCGAATATGGGTAATGGCTACATCCGAGGATAGTTCATTCAGAATCTTCTCTACATTGTGAGCACCAAATAGAATTCCTGAACCTTTCTCTAGATGAGCGCCAATGGTACTTAGGTTAACTACATGCTTTACGCCCGACTGTTGAATGGCTTGGGCATAGTTATTGCCGATTCTGCGATAATACGCGATTAGGTCAAGGCTATGATCGAAGTAGTCGTTTGGCGGCACCATACAATACACTGCATCTGCACCTGTAAAAGTGGACACCAAAAATTCAACGTCTTTCAATGAGCCGATGGCGGCGGTGGCACCCAAGGCTTCAATGTCTTTTTGCTTCTCCGCCTTGCTGCTGATCACCGTCACCGTATGACCTTTTTGGACTAACTCCTCTGCCAGTGGCTTGCTGATGTTTCCTAACGAACCTGTTACTGTAACTTTCATAAATATTTCGCTTCGCGTGGTTTGATTGGGTGGAAGTGAGAAGGTAATCAAGCGGCATAGTGCTAATGACTAGTCACATATGGCTTTTGCGCCAAAGAGAGTGGGGAAGAACCCAAGTTGAAATTTAACAGAGGAGTTCAGGACATTCGGTGGTCTGCGCTCTTCCCTACTACCTTTATACTCGTGCCAGCCAGGGAGAGAGCAGATCCTCTGACAGCGCCCATAGCCGCTCCTGCGCAACCAAATCGTAGGCGACGTTGTTGGCGCGGGCAACCCTCTGCTTGATGAAATATTGCCCGCTCACACCGTCCACAGCCGGTGAAGTGGCGAGGTAAAGACTGGTTTGGGCACCCTGTTCCGGCGAGATGGCCGCCAGATTGGCCGCCCAGGCGACGACCCTGTTCAGACCAGTCGTGTTTTTGCCGAAGCCCGTATTAATCACGCCAGGATGTAACACGTTGCTGGTTACCCCTGAACCCTGGAGACGACGCGCCAGCGCCAGAGTAAATAGCACGTTCATCAGTTTGCTCTGCCCATAAGCCATCCAGCCGGAGTAGCCAGTCTGGTATTGAAGATCATCCCAGCGCATCCGAGCCAGACGGTTGCCGCTAGAGGAGACGTTCACTACGCGAGCCTTCCCGGCGGCTTTGAGACTGGGCAGGAGCAGGCTGGTGAGCAAAAAGTAGGCCAAGTGATTCAAGGCGAAGGTGTACTCGAAGCCGTCTACCGTGAGCTGCCGCCTATCGAAGAGTCCGCCTGCATTGTTTATCAGCACATCAAGTTTGGGGTGGCGGGCAAGAACTTCTGCGGCGATGCGGCGCACGTCAGCCATGCTAGAGAGGTCGCCGACGAAGAGTTCGGGGACTCTATTGCCGTCCTGCGCCTGAAGCTCTCGGAGCATCTGCTGTCCTTTGTCTGCATCGCGCGAAGTTATCAGCACTTGGTAGCCCTGTCTGGCTAGTTCGAGCACTGTTGCCTTGCCGATACCGTTGGTCGTGCCAGTAACCAGCACAATTTTTTGTGGTGTAAAGGTTTGGTCGGAAGCCATGATATTTGAAGTATTGAATAAGTGCAGAATCTTATTTTCTATACGCGAGGGCGGGTCAAAGTAAGCAATTGGGTCTTAATTGCGGAACCCAAGTCCATAACTACTAAAATGCCGCCAGCGATTGCTTAGACTTGACCTAAGCCCAAAGTTTTAGTAAATGGCTGAGTGACGATCAGTATTACCAATCGCTTCCACATGGGGTCTAAACGTCCAGTTGACGCGATCACCAACTGGACGAGCGGTTTTTGGTACCGCGTGTACCCAGTCGTCTTGACAGCCGGGGAGCATGATCAACAAAGACCCGCTCTCTAGCTGGTAGTCAACCGTTTCACCGCTGTCCTTGTGCCGCAGCTTAAATTTGCGAGTGCTCCCTAAGCTTAAAGAAGCGATTGCAGGTCTTTTACCGATCTGAGGGAAATTATCGGAGTGCCAGCCAATCGAATCTTTGCCGGTTCGGTAGCGATTACCGACGACAAAATTGAACTGGTAGCCGCTCAATGCTTGAATGCGATCGCGGGCTTCTAACAAAAAGTCGGGCCAGGGAGCAGCCTCAATCTGGGTGCCATGATATTCGTAATGCAGGTCGTCGCCAAATAGAGACTCATCACGTGGTGTAGGAATTAACTTTCCATACAGACTGATTTCGCTCCGAGTCCATTCGAGGTTCTGGGATTTTTGAAACCAATCGAAGTCATCTACCGAGTTGAGAAATTTTGGGTAAAACTGAACGGGTGGTTTTATGTTGGTTAGCAAACTACTCATGCTGCATCTCCCTTTATTAATTCCTCATAGTGAGGGGGTGCCAATGGTTCGTTCCTCTCTACGAGACGCTACGCGAACGCAATGAGCGTTGTTAGCCACCTGAAACTACCAAGGAATTTCTCCCGTTTCTGGATTGTATTCTTCACTAAGAAACTTTCCTGTTGAACCGTCGCTGTCAATAAGGGCGTATTTAGCTATACGCGCGCCAGCCTCCTCGACGGTACCGGTTCCGCGGTGATTGTTGAAATCGGTTGCGACAAAGCCGGGGTCAACGGCATTTACTTTAAATGGTGTATCACGTAGTTCGTAAGCCAGGTTAATGGTATACATATTGAGAGCGGCTTTTGAGGATTGGTACACGGCTGCTTTATGGTTGTAATACGAATTGGTTGGATCGTCGCTTAAGGTAAGCGAACCCTGACTCGAACTTACATTTACGATGCGTGGTTCGGGTGACTTTTGCAGCAAATCCATAAAAGCCTGGGTAGCTCTGACTACGCCAAACACATTGGTATCAAATACCTTTTTAAATGCGTCTATACTGGCACCAGTCGCTGATTGCGGCAAACCTCCGCTAATCCCGGCATTATTGATCAGCACATCCAACACTTCGGTTTTTTTGCCTATTTCAGCACGGGCTGCCTTTACCGATTCATCATCGCTGACATCTATTTGGATGGCTTCCACTTCGTTTAACCCTTTGGCTTTGAGCTGTTCTACTGCTTCCAAACCATTCTCTAGATTACGGCTGCCTAAATAAATGTAATATCCCTTTTGCAACAGTTGGCGGGCTGTTTCAAAGCCGATACTTTTATTGGCACCGGTGATGAGTGCTTTTTTCATTTTTCTGAGGTTTCTCCTGAATTTTACTTTGTCTCTTCAACTCCATCAGGACTTACATAGAGTATTGCAGTGTGCCCCATGCGCAAATCCTGACTATGCTCTGACCTGTAAAACAATTTTGCCGCGTGTGCGCCCGCTTTGGGAAAGTTGATGTGCCTTTTTCACTTCTGTGAGCGGCAGAACCGTTTCGATGTGTATTTTTAATTTGCCTTCGTCAATCAGCCGATTGATTTCGGTTAATTGCTGCGCGTTCGGCTTACAAAAGACAGACGCGGCTTCTACGCCGAATTCTTTTGCTTTTTCTTCGGACGGAGTCTGCGCCGACGTGACCAGAAAGCCGCCCTTTTTTAGAATTTGGAAGGCTCGCTCCAACGTGTCTCCGCCGACCGTATCGAAAACGACATCCACGTCTTTGACAACTTCTTCAAACGGTTGCTGCGTGTAATTAACGAATTCATCTGCACCCAAATCGCGGACGAACTGTTCGTTTCTACCCGAAGCCGTGCCGATCACGAATGCGCCTTTGGCTTTGGCCAACTGAACCGCCATCGAGCCGACTCCGCCCGACGCACCGGTGATCAAAATTCTTTGCCCGCTGCTCAGATTCGCCAAATCGAATGTTGCCTGCCACGCAGTCAACGCGCCGATTGGAATCGCCGCAGCCTCTTCAAAACTGAGGTCGTCCGGTTTGAGTACGATCGCGTCCGCTTTTGCAACCGCGTATTCGGCGTAACCACCGGAGAAGCCGCCGGACACGGTCATTCCATAAACCGCATCGCCCTGCTTGAAATTCTCAACGCCATCGCCCACCTCTTCGATGGTTCCGGCGATGTCGCCGCCCAGAATGAGCGGAAGTTTGAGTCCGAAGCTTTCGCCCATCCCATTGCGGATTTTCCAATCCGCCGGATTAACCGCCGCGACGTGAACTTTCACCAAAACCTCGCTCGCTTTCGGCTCTGGACGTTCGACATCGACGTAATTCAAAACGTCCTCATTACCGTATGTGTTAATTACGATTGCTTTCATTTTTCTCCTATATTTTATCCAATTGGGATGACAAAATTACTCGATTATTCATCAAAACCTACTGCACACAGCCAAGCCATGCGCTGCCGCCCAACGATCTACATTTAGATCGACTGACCGCCGGAGATCTCGATACGCTGGGCATTCACCCATTTGTTGTCTTCGGATAGGAGTGATGCGATCGCGCCCCCGATATCATCTGGAAGACCCACGCGACCGAGAGCAGTTAGGGAAGCAATCTGTTTATTCATTTCTGGGTT
>JANNOU010000013.1:0-57078 GCA_031399305.1 Leptolyngbya sp. SOY_34_metabat_272 | reverse complement strand
AAGCACCTCCCCCAGACCCCCTGCGCAAGGGGGGACTGACTGATTTAGCCGCAGGTTGGCGAGGGGTGGAAACTCTTGCCTGGGGCTTACTGACTTCGCTCTTCCCTTACACTCTCGACCGTAACGACCCAGCCAACTAGCTCAGCAACCACGCTGCCATCTCCAATTTCTCGGCTCCTGGCTCGGCCCCCCGCCATCTCAACTTCACACTTCGAGCTTGCGACTTGGCGGGCCGAGCTTGGGGCTAGGTTAGTCGAGTTTTTTTCTCGACCTTTGGAGCCTTGAGCTGGGCCGGTCAAGCTCTAAACTGCCAGGTCCGAGTGGCGAACAGCGAGCGGCAAGTTCCAGAATTGACAGCTGAAGTTCGGAGGCTGAGTCGGGTCAGTGACTCAACCTCCGAACTTCAACCAGCTCCCCCTTGCGCAGGGGGTCTGGGGGAGGCGCTTCGTCCCCCAGTGGGGGGGGGTGGGGGGCAAACGCCCCCCATTCCGGGTTCTCTCTACCACCCACGCCTTCCCCAACTCACCCCTGAGTCAGTGCCATTTGTCTTTCGGAGCCATCAAAGGGTTTCTGGGTTTTATCAACAGCAATGGCTCTGTAACCACACTCTTTTTATGCTTTCTCTAGTCAGGCTCAGCAGGCTCGTCTCACCGCGTCCAAAAACTGATCCAAGATAAGAGAGGTGCGTCCCTTTTGCCAGGCCACAGCGATTTCTAATAGGGGAGTAGATTCTGCGATCGCTCGGTAGACCACGCCCCCAGTGTGCCGAGTTTGTGCACCGGAAGCCACCAAAGAAATACCTGTCCCAGCTGCGACAAAGCTAATCACCACTTCTGGCGGTGTCGCTTCCTGCACCACATTGGGTTGAAAACCTGCCTGCTGACAAATCGCCAGGAATTGCGCATACAGCTCAGGTTTCACCCGCTGTGGACACATCACAAAAGGCTCCTGGGCCAGCCGCTGGAGCGGAATTTCCGGCAATGATGCCAGGGGATGCCCTTGCGGCAGCACCACGACCAAGGTCTCATTGAGAATAGTTTCAGTCAGAATATCATCGTGAGTGATAGGCAAATCCAAAAAACCCACGTCGATCTCTCCCGCGACAAGGGCCTGAATTTGTAAGGGGGTACTCAGCTACCTTAGGCTAATAGTCACCTCCGGAAAGGTTTGGCGAAATGACTGGATCAAGCCAGATAAAAGCTGATTAAAGATGCAGACCGAAAAGCCAATCGCCAGTTTTTGCTGTTGGACTCCACTAATCTGCTGGGCGATTTGAACAGCTCGCGCTGCCTGAGCCAAGGTGAGGCGCGTTTCATCTAAAAAGGCTTGCCCTGCCCGCGTGAGCGATACCCCCCGCTTACTTCGGTGCAGGAGTTCGACGCCCAACTCTGACTCCAGTTGGCGAATCTGACGACTGAGGGGAGGTTGCTCCATGTGCAGCCGCTCAGCTGCGCGCCGAAAGTTCAGCTCTTCCGCAACTGTGACGAAATACCTGAGATGGCGCAGCTCCATAAACGTCGCTGATACTTTTCAGGTATCAGTGTAGCTTAAAACAGGTCTTGGACAAGGCTCCTCCAGAGCTCCATGATCGAGTTAACAGCATTGAAATAGCCTGATGAGAATTATTCAACTCCGCGAAGGGTTTGGCCTCAATCACCTCCAGATCATTGAGCAACCCAAACCAATTCCAGCTCCAGGCGAAGTACTGGTAAGACTAGAAGCAGTTTCCCTCAATTATGTAGATTTACTGCTCATTAAAGGGCTGATCAATCCCAATCTGTCCCTGCCTTACGTGCCCGTTTGTGATGGGGCTGGTGTCGTTGAACAGGTGGCCGGAGAGGGCAGTCACTTCAAGGTGGGCGACAAAGTGGTGACTGCCTTTATGCCAGATTGGCTGAGTGGTAAACCGACCCCCACAACAGTTGACATTGCCACACGACAGGGCTTGGGTGGTGTCCCAGGGCAATTGACGGAATACAAAACCTTTCAGGAAAACCAGTTGGTCCGATATCCCGAAAATCTTTCTTCAGTCGAGGCTGCTACCTTGCCAATTGCAGGCCTAACCGCTTGGAATGCCCTGCGATACGGCAACCTTCAGGCAGGAGATACCGTGTTGCTGCACGGCACCGGAGGCGTATCGATTTTTGCCCTGCAATTTGCGAAAGCACAGGGTGCCAGTGTGATCATCACCTCCAGTCGCGATGAAAAACTGGCCCGCGCGCAGCAACTCGGAGCTGACTGCACTATCAACTACAAAACGACTCCTGAGTGGGACGCAACTGTGCTTGAATTCACAGGTGGTGAAGGCGTTGACCTAGTGCTCGAAACCGTAGGCGGACAGAACCTACAAAAATCGATCAACGCCCTGCGCATGGGTGGACATATCTCGATTATGGGCTTACTGGATGGCTTCGAGACCCGCATCAACACCTTGTCGTTACTGGTCAAACAAGCCACGATTCAGGGCATGGAAGTGGGAGGAACCCGTGACTTTGAAGCCATGAACCGGGCCATCGCCGTTAATCAGATTCGGCCAGTGATTGACAAAATATTCCCTCTGGAGCAGGCCCGAGAGGCGTTTGAGTACCTGGACCAAGGGCTGCACTTTGGCAAAGTAGTGGTCACGATCTAATCGGTCTGTGTCTCCTGCGAGGATTGCCGATCCTCGATCATCAACCAAGCGACCACTGCGCTGGCTAGCGCCAGCCCAATCGCAATCAAAATCACCAGGCGAAAGCTATCTACAAACGATTGGGCAATGGCCCAGCGCAGCTCAGCGCGCATGGGTTCCGGTAGCCCCGCAGGCACGACTGCCCCAGCCAATTTGATGCGTTGGTCGGCAAGTAACTGTTGCACCTCAGGCGGAATTTGCAGCACTGCCAGCCGCCGATTGAGTCCCGCATTGAACGTGGCCAGTGCCACCAGACTCAACAGCGCCACCGCCAACAAACCCGCAACTCGGGACACAGCATTATTGATACCGGAGGCGATGCCCGCTTGATGCATCGCAACTGCGCCCATAACCGTTGTCGTCAGCGGCGCAACGCTGATCGCCATGCCCAGCCCCAGCACCACGATGCCTGGGAAAAAAGTCGTCCAATAACTGCCGCCGATCCCCGGCAATGCCAACAGGGCCAAGCCCGCTGCCGCCACGCTTGGCCCAATAGTCAGCGGCCGCCGTGCGCCATAGCGACCGACCAATCCTCCCGACCAGCGCGACAGCAAAAACATCAGCAGGATAAACGGTAGGAACGCCGAACCCGCAGCCAGCGGCGAATAGCCCTGCACCTGAATCAGATTGAAGGGCCAGAAGAACAGCACCCCGCCCAGCGCCGCGTACAACAGCAGCGTCACCAGATTGGCCCCACTAAACGTCCGGGAGCGGAACAAGCTAAGCGGTATCATCGGAGCCGGACTGCGCATCTCCACGCGCACAAACGCAACCAACGCGGCTATCCCCACCCCTAGGGCGCTCAGCACGATCGGGTGGCTCAAGCCCAAGTTGGACGCTTCGATCAGCCCATACACCAGTGCCCCCAGACCCAAGGTTGCGAGCAGCGCCCCCCAGACGTCCACTCGGGTCGCTCCCGTTTCATCCCGGCTTTCCGGCACGCGCCAGAACACAATGCCCAACACGATCACAGCCAAGGGCAGATTGAGAAAGAACACCCAACGCCAAGAGGCGGCCTCAATCAGCCAGCCTCCCAGCACTGGCCCCAAGGCGGTGGTGATCGCCGTGAACCCCGACCAAGTGCCAATTGCCCGTCCACGCTGTGCGCCGCTGAACGAAGCGCTGATGATCGCCAGGCTGCCGGGCGTCAGCAAGGCCCCGCCCAGCCCCTGCGCTGCCCGACCCAGGATCAAGTGGGTCACATCAGGGGCCAGACCGCACCAAGCAGAGGCCAGGGCAAACAAGACCACACCACAGGCAAACACGCGTCGCCGCCCAAAGCGGTCCCCCAATGCCCCGCCCACCAGAATCAGCGCCGAAAGAAACAGTGCGTAGGATTCAACAATCCACTGGACATCGGTAACCGTTGCCTGCAACTGCGTCTGCAACACCGGCAGCGCCACATTGACCACTGTGCCATCGATAAAAACCATGCTTGAGCCGAGGATTGTCGCCGCCAAAATCCACGGACCCAGCTCTCTGGCGCAAGGCTCGCGACAGGGTTTGGCTCGGATCACCGCCTCGTCGCATGGCGTCTTGATCACGCTAGATACCGACTTGAGCTAACGGTGCTTGGTCTGCAAAGTCGTCTACAAAGTCAACTTGGGAGACCCTGTCTGGGGTAAGCATGTCATCACTTTACCTGCTCAGCACCGCAACCAGGCTTACCACTCTAGCGGGTTCCTTGTGCCAGCTTGCAACTGCCGCTACCGCTGCGCTTCCCAAGCTCCGAGCCCGCAGCGTCGGGTTCCCAGACCGGCAGGTCGAGCCACCCGCTCCAGACTCCGAGTTCTGCACTCGCCCTGCCGAGCGCCAAGCCGGGGAAGTCGAGAAAATGGCTCGACCTGCCGGGCCTTCAGCTCGCACAGCCGAGTTCCAGACTGGAGGCTTCGAGTGCTCAGCCGAATGCTGCGAGTTCCAGGCTCGGTAGGCCGAGTGGCCAGCGAGTCGCACCGACAACCTCCACTCCTGTGGTGTAGGTCATTGGAGATTCTGTCCCAGTCACCGACGGGTTTCCAGGTGTCTCCGGAGAACTTCCAAGAGCCTTCAAGAGTTCGTGAGAGTTTCTAGAGAGCTTCGGAGAGCCTTTGGAGAGCCTTTGGAGAGCCTTTGGAGAGTCTCTAGGGCAAATAGCAATACCCGCCCTAAAGCGCACTTTGAGACCTCAGTCTGCAAAAAAGGGGCGGATCTGGATCAGATCCGCCGCCCTACCTCAGACTGTGAACCAACTTACAGCGGCTGTGTGGCCAAGCCAGGCAAGCTCCGCGTGTAGCCATTCTGCTTGAAACGCGTTGCCAGCTGCTGGTGATAGACCGCCTCATAGCCATCAACCATGCGCTGCACACTGAAGTGTGCCTCCACATGATCACGGCAGGCTCTGCGGTCGAGCGCACCGACTTGAGCGACCGCAGCCACCGCCTCATCAACGCTGTGGCACAGGAAGCCGGTCTTGCCGGGGACGATCACCTCACGCGTCGAGCCCAACTCCAGGGCGATCACCGGCGTACCCGTCGCCATCGACTCAATCATCACCAGCCCAAACGGCTCGCGCCAGGTAATCGGGAACAGGGTTGCTACCGCCCCGCCCATCAGCGCACTTTTCTGAACGTGATTGGCTTCCCCAAGGTATTGAATTTGCTCGCCGTCGATCAGCGGTTTCACTGCCTGCTCGTAGTAGTCCACATCCACGACATCGACCTTGCCGGCCATCTTCAAGCGCCAACCCGCACGCTTGGCAATCTCAATCGCCAGGTGTGCTCCTTTCTCCGGCGAGATCCGCCCCAGGAATGCCAGGTAGGGCGGCTCTTCGGGCTTGAGGTTAAGTTCGTAGGTGGATAGGTCAATGCCGTTGTAGACGGTCGCGGCATAGTTGAGGTTCAGCCTCGGCTCACGCTGCGAGTTGGAAATGCTGATAAAGGGCTGATGACGAGCATGGACGAAGATCTTCTCGTTATCTGGCGTGAAGATACCGTGGAGCGTGTGGACCGTAGGCGTCTTCACAAGACCAGCGTACGCCAGTGTCGGATAGCCAATGTGAGAGTGAATAATGTCAAATTCATTGGCTCGCTCATACACCCAACTCAACTGCAACAGCTCATAGATTGCAGGCTCTTTTACCGTGGGATCTGAACGGAAGGACCGGGGATGTACAGACTCCAGTTTGGCCAGACTAACCGAGTCTCCCGATGCAAACAGAGTAACCTCATGACCGCGCCGAACCAACTCATTTGTAAGCAAGCCAACCACCAATTCAGTGCCGCCGTAAGCCAGGGGCGGTACTGGCTCCCAGAGTGGGGCAACTTGGGCGATTCGCATCGTGATTCTCCTATTTGTGTTTAAATGAGATCCGAGAAACGAAGTGTGATTTAGATCACACGAAACGTTCAATCGTAGGCTGGGGGTAGCACTCGCTCACACAGTTAGGACAGATCGGCTTCTGGACCGCAAGTCTCCTAATGGTTGTCGGGGGAGAAATGGGAAAAAGCTGTAACCTGAGTCACACCGGATCTGATGCTCCCCAACGCCTCTGGTTGCGGACAGTCGGCAAACGGCTAGAAATATACCTTGGCAACACCGGCATAATTTACACGTTTAGTCAGACACCAAAGACACCCTACGAGTAAAACAGTAGCAGCCATAAATGGGAATTCTTGTCTCTCAAAAGGCTGAAACATTGGGTCGAGCTGATGCGGTGAAAGTCTGATTTGATAGTTGCTTTTTGGAGGTATTTGTTGGTGTCAATCAATCGCGAGATTGGCTTGGTGGCGCAAAGAACTCAATGCTGTTTAACAACATTAAGCCTCCTCAGTCTAAGAGAGTGGGCACAACCAGATGGAGCGACTGAGTAAAAATACTGATTCGGGGTCAGGCAAGGCTCACCCGGCAACAAAAATGGGACAAAGGCCATCAGCCTCTGGCTTACGGCGGTCGTCAGTCAGCCAATTGAGGTCCAGGCGTTGCACACTAGAAGAGCGACAGGGCTGGAACAATCCCTGGTTAGCTGACACCCTAGTAATCTGGAGAGACTTCACGCTTCGTCATGAGTCCCAAACAGAACGTTAAGACCAACTCGGTAGACCTTAGCAGCCAGCCGGAGTCAGCTTTGCCTGAGAGTTCCGAAGCGCATCACCCAGGCCATCCTCGTTATGTGCCCCAGGGCCCTGAGCCGCTCAATAGCTGGCCCTGCGTCCTCACCCAGGTTTCTCAACCCAGCCTCACCCTCAAGGATCAGGACATCTTTCTGGTCACGGATCCGGTCGGCAACATCACCCAGTGTGCGGACGAGAGCTCCCTTGGCCTGTTCTGTCAAGACACCTGCTACCTCAGTCGCTTGGAGCTCCAGATCGAAGGGCGCTCCCCCATCTTGCTCGACAGTGATGCGGGTGATGGAGCGTTTTTTAGCGCTCTGTGCACCAATCCGCGCATCTCCCAGGGCGAGGGGCGTGAGGACCTGTTGCCGGAGCGGATCGGTATTCAGCGCGAAATGGCGTTGTGCGGAGCGCTGTTGGAGCAGATCACGGTCACTAACTACCACCGCGAGTCGGCCAGCCTCACGCTCAGCCTTTCCTTCGAAGCTGACTTTGTCGACCTGTTTGAGGTGCGGGGCATGAAACGCCCCAAGCGTGGTCAGCTAATGCGCCCCGAGCGCGAGGCCGACCACAATATCACCCTGGCTTACGAGGGGCTCGACCACTGCCTGCGGCTGACCCAGGTCATCTTTGGCCACCATCTGCCCGACCGCATCGAGCGCAATACAGCGATCTGGAGCTTGACCCTGGGACCGCACGAGCAAAAGATCCTCAGCTACCGCGTAGAGATGCACCTGGATGAGAAACTGGCGTCGGTCGTGGTGGCTCCACCCACCTTCCATCAGGCGCAGGCGGCTACGCGCAGTGAGCGCATCCGCTGGCTGGAGCAGGTCACACGCATCCGCTCCGACAGCCAGAGTTTCAACCGGGTGATCGAGCGGGCGGAGTCGGACCTGTACCTGCTGCGCCAGCCAGTGAACGATCACTACGCCTTTGCGGCGGGGGTGCCATGGTTCTCGACCCTGTTTGGGCGTGACTCGCTGATCACCGCCAACCAGACCTTGGTGCTGGACCCAACGTCGGCGCGGGAGACCTTGCTGGTCCTGGCCGAGTACCAGGGCAAGAAGGACGACGAGTGGCGCGACGAGCAGCCAGGCAAGATCTTGCACGAGATCCGCCATGGCGAGATGGCCCGTTGCAACGAGCTCCCGCACACGCCCTATTACGGCACGATCGACGCCACGGCGCTGTGGCTGATGCTGCTGGGCGACTACTACGCCTGGACGGGCGACCGGAGCACAGTCGAGAAGCTCTGGCCAAACGCCATCGCCGCTATGGGCTGGATCGACCGCAACTGTCCCAGGAATGGCTATCTTGCCTACCAGAGGCGCTCCAGTGGCGGTCTGGTCAATCAAGGCTGGAAGGATTCGGGCGACTGTATCGTGGACCGCAATGGGCGCTTTGCCCAAAGCCCAATCGCACTGTGCGAGGTGCAGGGCTATGTCTACAGCGCCAAGCTTCGAGCCGGGGGGCTGGCGCATCTGCTGGGCTACCCTGGGCTCTCGCGCCAGTGGCAAGAAGACGCGGAAGCGCTCAAAGCCCGCTTCAACCGTGACTTTTGGGTGCCCGACCTGGACTACTGCGCCTTGGCGCTGGATGGCGACGGCAAGCCAGTGGACAGCATCACCTCCAACCCGGCCCATGCGCTGTTCACCGGCATCTTCAGCGATGAGCACGCCCGCAGTGTGGCGGAGCGGGTGCTGGCCCCCGACCTGTACTCGGGCTGGGGCATTCGCACCTTGAGCAGCGACTCCTCGGCCTACAACCCGATGGGCTACCATACCGGCTCGGTCTGGCCGCACGACAACGGCATGATCATCAGCAGCCTGCGCAGCATCGGCATGACCAAACCAGCGTTGGAATTGGCGACCAAACTGTTTGAGGCGGCGCGCACCCAGCCCTACTCGCGGCTGCCGGAGCTGTTCTGTGGCTATCCGCAGACGGAGCGCAATCAGGTGATCCCCTACCCGGTGGCCTGTTCGCCCCAAGCCTGGGCGGCGGGCAGCGTCTTTCAGCTGTTGCAGGCGATGGTGAATCTGGTGCCCGATGCGCCTAACAACTGCCTACGGGTGATCGACCCCATGCTCCCGGAGGCCCTGGAAACCCTGAGCTTCCGCAATCTGCGGGTGGGCTCAACCGTGCTGGATCTGGAGTTTGAGCGCACCGACGGCACTACCAGCTGTCGGGCGGTGAACAAACGGGGCAACCTGCGGGTGCTGATCGAGGCGTGAGACTCCCACGGGGGTGCACTGCGGTGCACTGCGGTGCATCCCACTGGGGCTGCCGTAGCGGTTGGGGAAGGTGTAGGTCTGGGGCGAAGCGCTGCTGCGAGGTCTCGTAGCCATGCAGGGACCCTCGCGAGGGTTGTAGCAGGATGGCGAAGTGCTATGGCAAATTGGCGAAGTAGTGTAGGGACCCTCGCGAGGGCTGTAGGTCTGGGGCGAAGCGGTGTAGCGAGGTTCCAGAAACTTGTTAAGACCGGTTCAGCCGTCAGGTTTCAATACCCAGCCTGCTTGTCGACTAGATTGCGCAGCGGCAACCCGGCCCGATAGCGCCCGAGATTATCCAGAAACAGGTCGGTCATGCGCTGGCGCACCCGTGGCGAGTCGGCGGCGCAGTGCGGCGTAATGTAGACATTGGGCAGCGACCAGAGCGGGTGATCGGACGGCAACGGCTCGACACTGAACGTATCCAGTGCCGCCCCCGCTAACCAGCCTTCTCGCAAGGCCCTGATCAGCGCCGCCTCATCCACCACCGGACCCCGAGCGACGTTGACTAGGTAAGCGCTAGGACGCAGGCTGCGCAGAGCGTCGGCGTCGATCAGCCCCCGGGTCTGAGGCGTGAGCGGCGTGGTGACCACCAGGTAGTCCACCTCGGGCAGCAGCGCGCGCCAGGCCTGAGCCCCCACCACCCGCTCGATCCCCGGCAACGGCTCAGGGTTGCGACGGCTGCCCCAGATGCGCATGCCAAACGCCGCCGCCCGCTGGGCTATCGCCTGCCCCAGCCCGCCCAGGCCGAGTAGCAGCAGGGTGGCATCCTGCAGCTCCAGCGGTTTCAGGTCCCACAGCCAGTGATGCTCGGCCTGAGCCACTTGCAGCTTCGGCAGCAACTTGGCGTGGTTGAGCAGGAGAGCCAGGACAAACTCCGCGACCGGAATCGCGTGCAGCCCCGCGCCATTGGTCAAGAGCAGATCGCGCTCCAATAGCAGCGGTGTCAGCAAGTGATCCACCCCTGCGCTGGGCGTATGCAGCCAGCGCAATTGCGGCGCGGCATTCAGCACCTTGTCGATGATCAGCCGCAGTGACCAGGAATAGGCATACACCTCCGCCTCGCTGGCGTCTCCATCCAGTTGGCCTTGATCGTCCACATGAACGACCTGAACTTCTGCTGGAAGATGGGGCTCGATGTCGGCAGCAATCTGCGTTGCCAGGATCAATTTCACAGTCGTTCATTACCTCCCAGGCTGCATTAGACAGTGTGCATTAGAGTGTGCATTAGACAGTGCGGTACCGTTGTACATAACCCTCTGTCAAGATCGTCGGGCAAGATCAACCTATGCAATCTCTAAAGCGCGTCCTGGCGAGCCTGGGGCGCTACTGGCTGATTGTGGGCGCAGCCGGGGCCAGCCTACTGCTGCTGACCGCCGCCAATGCCGTGACCCCGCAACTGTTCCGCTGGGGCATCGACCAGGGGATCAGCCGCCAGGATCTGCGCGTCGTGCTCTCCAGCGCCGGGGTGATGGTCCTGGTGGCGCTGGGGCGCGGGCTGTTTAATTTCGGTCAGAGCTTCTGGGCTGAGCAAGCTTCGCAAGGGGTTGCCTACGACCTGCGCAACCGCATCTTTGCCAAAATCGAGAACCTCAGTTTCAGCTTTCACGACCAGGCGCAGACTTCGCAGTTGCTCACCCGCATCACCAGCGACGTCGAGCAGATCCGCACCTTCATCAGCACCAGCTTGAGCCAGGTGGTCGGCTCGGTGGTGACGCTGCTGGTGATCGCCACGATTTTGCTGCTGATGGACTGGCAGCTAGCCCTGATCACCCTGGCCATGGTGCCGATTGCGGCGCTGATCCTGATTCGCTTTCTGACCCAAAACCAGAGCTTGTTCGGCCAAGCCCAAGAGCGCTTGGGAGATCTCAACGCCGTTTTGCAAGAGAACCTGGCGGGGGTTCGGGTAGTGAAGGCCTTCGTGCGCGAATCGGTCGAAGCCTCGCGCTACACCCAGCTCAACGATGAGCTGGTGACGGTCAACATGAAGACGATTCTCGCGATTCGCAATACCTTCCCGCTGATTTTTTTGCTCAGCAACCTGATCACCCTAGCCGTCGTTGGCTACGGCGGCATTGAGGTGATCGCTGGACGATTCACGATCGGCGAACTGGTGGCCTTTAACTCCTATTTGATGTTCATCCTGCAACCGATCTTGATGTTGGGCTTCGCGGCTCCGGTGATCGCGCAGGCCGCTGCGTCCGCTGATCGCGTGTATGAAGTAGTCGATGCCCAAATCGAAATTCGCAATCGACCGGGGGCAATGCCAATGCGAGACTGCGGTGGCCGAATTACCTTCGAAGACGTTCATTTCCGCTATCCTGGCTCCACAATCAAAGCCCTCAAAGGCGTGTCCTTTGAGACTCAGCCCCGCGAGTTGATCGCCATTTTGGGCATCACCGGCTCCGGCAAAAGCACGATCATAAATTTAATTCCGCGCTTCTACGATGTCACGGCGGGAGCTGTGCGCATCGACGGCCATGATGTGCGTGATCTGACTCTGGAAAGCCTACGCAAGCAGATCGGCATTGTGTTCCAGGAGACGACTCTTTTCTCCGGCAGCCTGCGCGACAACATCGCCTACGCTGCACCCGATGCCCCCCTGGAGCGGGTGATTGAAGCGGCAAAAACCGCTCAGATGCATGACTTCATCCTCGGCCTGCCCGATGGCTACGACACGATAGTCGGTGAGCGGGGCGTTGGCCTGTCTGGCGGGCAGAAACAGCGGATCGCCATCGCCCGCACCCTGCTGACCGACTACCGCATCTTGATTCTGGATGACAGTACCTCTGCTGTGGATGCCAGAACCGCCGCCCAGATCCAGACCGCTCTCGACGACCTGATGCGCCGCAAAACCTGCACCTCTTTTGTGATCGCTCAGCGCATCAGCACGGTGCGCAACGCCGATCGCATCTTGCTAATGGACAAAGGTCAGCTGGTTGCCCAGGGCAGCCACGATGAGCTGATGCGTAGTAGCCCGCTTTACGGCTTGATTCTGGAGTCGCAGGTCAAGCAGTCCGTTTCCGCGCGGGCTTGAGCACTCAGGGGCCGTTCTGCCGCCCTTGTATTCTAGGCTAGAGAAACGTTAGGTCTCTCTCAAGCTGAGGTCTTCTCTATGGCTTACTTTTGGTTCAAAGCGTTTCACATCATTGGAGTCGTGGTCTGGTTTGCTGGGTTATTCTACCTGGTGCGTCTGTTTATCTATCATGTTGAGGCCGACGAGCAGCCGGAACCTGCGCGCAGCATTCTCCAAAACCAATATCAGATCATGGAGAAACGCTTGTACAAAATCATTACAACCCCGGGCATGATCGTGACCATTGTCATGGCAGCTGGTTTGCTGAAAACACAGCCGGAAATTTTGAGCGATCGTTGGTTACACATCAAATTGCTGCTGGTAGTATTCCTGGTTGCTTATCATGTCTACTGTGGTCGCCTACTTGGCCAATTAGCTGCTGGAGAATGTACTTGGGGCAGTCAGCAGTTACGGGCCTTGAATGAAGCGCCCACCGTGCTTTTAGTGGCAATCGTCTTGCTGGCGGTGTTCAAGGACAGCCTGCCGCTGGATCTGACCACGATCACGATCTCCGGTCTAGTGTTTGCGATGGCCGCCTCTATCCATTTCTACGCGAAAAAGCGCAGGCGGGATCAAGAACAGCTCCTGGCCAATGAACTTCAGAAGTGAATTTAGGCATGAATTTTGGGGCCATAAGCGGTTGTTTGCGTGCGCCAAGGAGCCTTAGATGAGAACCCCCGGCCCCGTAGTCGCCCCAGACCAGAAGGCGACCCGACAAGTTTCCACGCTGCTGCGTTTCTTACAGTATCTGCGCCCCTACCGCAAGGAGGTTCCAGTTGCGCTCGCATTGGTCGCTGCGGGGGCTGCGACTCAGGCAATTGGCCCTTTTTTAATTGGTTGGTCCGTGGACAATCTGATCCGCCCTGGCAACTTGCGGGGCTTGCTCCTGATGCTGGGCCTGCTGGTGGTGATCTATGGGGTGGGTATCCAGGCCATCCGCGCCCAGATCCAGCGCGTGGGCTGGATTATGCAGCGCCTGTTGGCCCAGCTGCGCCAGGACATTTTTGCCAAGGTGCAAAGCCTGCCGGTCAGCTTTTTTGACCGCAGCGAAGCTGGGGATCTGATGAGCCGCCTGCTCAATGACGTCAGTGTCGTGAACCAGGCGTTCGGTCAGACAATTGCGCAAATGTTGGGCAACCTCTTCAGTCTGGTGGGCATCGTCCTGGCGATGCTGTTCATCAACTTGAGCCTAGGCGTGGTGAGCAACCTGATCGTGCCGCTGATGCTGATTACTACCGGGCTGTTTGCGCGCTGGGCCAGGGTCAGATTTCGCGTGACGCGGCAGACCATTGGCGACCTCTCTACCAAATTAGAAGAGGACATCGGCAGTGTTCGGGAGGCGCAGGCGTTCAATCGGATCCAGCTCAATATCGAAGAGTTCAGCACTCTGAATGCCGCCAACCGTGATGCCAATGTACAGGCGGTGGCGATCACTGCTGCTTTTTTGCCCTCGATCGATTTTCTCAATACCCTGGCGACGGCGGCGGTGCTGGCCTACGGCGGCTACCTGACGGTGACCGGAGCGGCCACGGTGGGCACTGTGACTGCCTTTTTGCTCTATGTCCAGCAGTTTTTTCGCCCCATTCAGATCCTCAGTCAGTTCTACACGCAGGCCCAGTCGGCCCTGGCCGGGGTCGAGCGCATCTTTCAACTGCTGGATGAGCCTAACCAACTCCAGGATGCTCCTGACGCTGTGGATCTGCCCCCACTCGAAGGCGAGGTCCGGTTTGAGCAGGTTACGTTTGGCTACACCCCTCAGCAGTTGGTGCTGAAGGGTGTGAACCTGCAGGCCAAGCCAGGTCAGATGATCGCCCTGGTGGGGCCGACCGGCGCGGGCAAAAGCACAATCATCAACTTGATCATGCGCTTTTACGACGTAACGGGTGGCGCAGTCAAGCTCGACGGCTACGACGTGCGCCGTGTCACCCAAGCCAGCCTGCGCCGTCAAATTGGTATGGTCTTGCAGGACAACCTGCTGTTTAGCAGCACAGTAGCCGAGAACATCGCCTTCGGTTGCCCGCAAGCCTCCCAAGCTGAGATCGAGGCGGCGGCTCAGGTCGCCAATATCCACGAGTTTGTCACGCAGCTACCTCAGGGCTACGCGACGCCCCTGGGTGAGCGCGGGGCCAACCTCAGCCAGGGTCAGCGCCAGTTGCTCAGCATCGCCCGTGCCGTCTTG
Organism: Leptolyngbya sp. SOY_34_metabat_272; assembly: GCA_031399305.1. Classification (GTDB taxonomy): domain Bacteria; phylum Cyanobacteriota; class Cyanobacteriia; order FACHB-261; family FACHB-261; genus FACHB-261. The sequence goes on along the minus strand of JANNOU010000013.1, from coordinate 42,797 downwards.
GTCAACCCTCGCATCCTGATCCTAGATGAGGCCACCAGCAGCATCGACACGCGTACTGAAGCCCTGGTACAGGCCGCGATCAGCCGCCTGCTTACCGGTCGCACCAGCTTTGTGATCGCCCACCGCCTCAGCACCGTCACCCAGGCCGATCAGGTTCTAGTCATTCAGCAGGGCCAGATCGTGGAACATGGCACCCACCGTGGACTCATTGCCCAGCAGGGTGTCTACGCCAACCTCTATGCTCTGCAACTGGGAGCCAGCTCCGTGGTGAGCTAGTCAACCGCCGACCGCCGATGCCATAATTAACTCATAGTCGTTACAACTTCGAGAAAATCCAAGCTCGATTGGCTTTTGGTTAGGAGGCAGTAGGATGGAAGCAATCTCCTTTGCAGCTTTGGTATTTGTCACTGTGGGCGCTTCGCTGAAGCTCTACGACCGAATCCAGCAGGATTTCGGCCAGCCGTCGAATCGTCCTTCCCCGACCCCAGCAGATGATCTGGTTCCTGAACTGACCGGTCCGCCTGGTCCCCTGTCTGTCCACTTCTAGGCCGCTGTTTTGCTGAAAGGTGCCACTGCGTTGGGTGGCAGAGGTTAAGTTTCTATGGCTTCTGAGAATTCCCTGCGAGTGGGTTTGCTGCTCGGCATCCCTTTACGCCTTGACTACTCCTGGTTTGTGATTCTGGGCCTAGTGACCTTCTCCTATGGTTTGGACTTGTCTCAGACCTATCCGGAGTGGTCGCCACTTCTGGCTTGGGGCACTGGGCTAGCGTCGGCACTGCTGTTGTTTAGCTCGGTGTTGCTGCATGAGTTGGGGCACAGCCTCGTAGCCCGCGCTCAGGGACTGCGAGTGGACTCAATCACACTGTTCCTGTTCGGCGGCATCGCGGCTATTGATCGGGAGTCTCCCACACCGGCTAGCGCCTTTCAGGTAGCGGTGGCGGGACCCCTGGTCAGCGTGGTCCTGGGGCTGCTGAGCTGGCTGGTGTGGCAGTGGCTACCCGTGGGCACCCCGGCCTGGGAACTGAGCGATCATCTGTGGCACATCAATCTGATTCTGGCCCTATTTAACCTAATTCCGGGCTTGCCACTGGATGGGGGACAGATCCTCAAGTCTGCGGTTTGGCAGGTCACGGGTAGCCGCTTTACCGGCGTGCGCTGGGCGGCTCGGGTCGGGCAAGGGCTGGGATTGGGGGCAATTGGCTTGAGCTTGGGAGCGGGTCTGCTATCAGACAGCCTGAATTTGTGGAGCGGTTTTTCGGGCTTTTGGGTGGCGTTGGTCGGCTGGTTTATTTTCAACAACGCCTCAGCCTACAATCGCTTTACCGACTTACAGCAGGTTTTGAGCGAAACCACCGCCGCCAAGACATTGCGGCGCGAAATTCGCGTCCTGGATGCCAGCCTCAGCCTGCGCCGCTTTGCCGACGACTATCTATTGGCACATCAGCCTGCTCCGCTCTACTTTGTCACGGCTGACGGACGCTACAAAGGCTTCGTCACGGCTGATGATCTCTACTTTGTTGAGCGCAGTTTGTGGGAGAGCGAAACCCTGGAGCGAATCTTGCAGCCGATGAGTGATTTGGCAACCGTCGCGCCGACGGACAGGCTGGCAGAGGTGATTAGCTGCTTAGAAACCCAATCAGTGAAGCATTTGGTCGTCCTCGCACCCGCCGGCGGCGTCGAGGGACTAATTGACCGAGGGGATGTGATGCGAGTATTGGCCGACAAACTGGGCTGGTCTATCCCCGACACTGACCTCCAACAGGTCAAAGATGAAGGCCGGTTCCCACCGAAACTTCGCCTGCTGGAGATCAGTCAGCAACTCTGACTCTTGCAGGTCCAGGGTTTACTCTGCGGGAATCAAGACCGTATCGACCACGTGGATGACGCCGTTATCTGCCACGACGTCGGGCGTGATCACCTGAGCCTCATTCACATGGACCACGCCTTCGGAGACGGTGATCTGAACGGGCAGACCGGCGACGGTTTCAGCTGAGCTGAGTTTGACCACATCTGCGGCTAAGACTTGGCCGGAAATGACGTGATACTCCAAAACTTTTCTCAGCTTAATCACATCTTCGAGGAGGGCTTCCACGGCACCAGAGGGCAGCTTGGAAAAGGCTTCATCGGTGGGCGCGAAGACCGTAAATGGGCCGGGGGCTTTTAGCGCCTCTACCAGGCCAGCCGTGTTGAGAGCGGTTACCAGTGTTCCAAAGGAGCCTGCGTTAATCGCGGTATCTACGATGTCAGCCATGGGTTCAGTTCAGGGAGAGAAGCCGAGGGGATTATAAACTAATTTTCTGCCTTGCCTCAGCAACGGACGAGAAAGTGTAGAAATTACTGGCATCGCAATCCAGAATCGACAGATTCCTGCCTAAAACGCCCTCGCTGCTTCGTGGCCCCGAGTGATTGAGAATTACCAACTGGCATCGACTTCGATTACTAGGCGACCCATTCAGCTCCCAGATATCAGACTGACAGGGTTCTAGAAGTCGGACGTATGCAATCTCAGGTTGGTCTACCCCACAACACCGTTGAACAATTTCTGGATCAGATCCTTGCCCTGGGCAAGATTAGCCGCGCGGACCAGCGACAATTGATGTCTGAACTGCTAGCCCAAACTGCCCTCAGCGATACTGAACGCAGAAAGATCAGTTGCCTCTTTGAGAGGCTGCAGACGGGTCGGCTTCGGGTGGTGAAATAGAGAGAGAGTCGTCGCGCAACTTATCGCGGCGTAGCCCGAGGTTCTTGTGGCGTTGGCGACGCCATTTGCTGCCGCGTTAGGTCGGTTCGAGGCTGGGCCTGCCAGAGGAAAGCTAGGGTCACCAAGCTAAGCAGAACTAGCCTGAGCGCCGCTAAGCTACCCCCAAGGCGCGGCTCGGGTGGACACAAATTTTGGGATTGCCAGTCGCCGTGTTGCGCCAAGCTCGCAACTTGGTGATTTCGTACGAGCTCGGAGACGACCGTCAGAGTAATGGGCGCACAGCAGGCGGCGACTTCCCGGCCCTCGCGATCCCAGATGCGCAGAACTCCCTCGGTATTGCGCTCGCAGAGATAGGCCTGCTCTTGCTCCGGAATTTTAAGTATGCAGTACATGGTTGATTTTTGTATCTTATACAACCAATTTAGACAATTTAAGGCCGGATTGCACAAGATTGTCAGTGCGGCTTAACACGGCTGGGGCGGCGTTGCTAGGAAGCGGAGCGTGGAGGCTAGGTTATGCTCTCGCGGTCGCCAGCGGTCAGCGAGTACGCTGTTTCTCATGGCGACGATCCCAGAGATTAACCAGCGGATTCAGCAGGGCAAGGCACGGGTGCTGACCGTCGAAGAACTAAAGGCGCGGGTGAGCGAAGTCGGGGTCACCCAGACGGCACGCGAAGTGGATGTGATCACCACCGGCACCTTTGAGCCGATGGAGTCCTCGGGGGCGATCCTGAACCTGGGCCAGACCGATCCGCCGATCAAGATCCGCAGTTGCTGGCTAGACGGGGTCTTGGCCTACGCGGGCTTTGGCGCGGTCGACCTCTATCTGGGCGCGTCCCAGGAAGTGGAGGGAGAGGACGGCGCTCAGCGACGGCGGGGCGGTGGTCATGTGATCGCCGATTTAGTTGCGGGCAAGCCTGTGAACCTGCGGGCCATTGCTCAGCCGACCGACTGTTACCCGCGCAGCAGCTTTGAAACCACGATTAGCAAGGACACGATCAACCAGTTCTACCTGTTCAACCCGCGCAATCTCTACCAGAACTTTATTGTTGGCGTGAACGGCGGCGACCGCCCCCTTTATACCTATCTGGGGCCGCTGCAACCGCGGTTGGGCAATGCGGTCTACGCCAATCCTGGCGCGCTCTCGCCGCTGCTCAATGACCCGGACCTGCGCCTGGTGGGCATTGGCAGCCGCATCTTTTTGGGCGGCGGCGTTGGCTATGTCGCCTGGGAGGGCACCCAACATTTTCCCCTGCAGAAGCGTCTGCCCAATCGCACGCCGGTCGGCCCAGCTGCCACTGTGGCTCTGATTGGCGATGCCCGTCAGATGCATCCACATTGGGTACGGGGTTGCTACTTTCGGGGCTACGGCCCGTCGCTGATGCTGGGCGTGGGGGTGCCGCTGCCGGTTCTGGATGAAGCCGTCGTTGCTCAGGCCGCCGTGGGCGATCAGGAATTGGTTGCCCCGGTGATGGACTTCTCGATCCCGCGCCGAGTGCGGCCCAGCTTTGGCCTGGTTAGCTACGCACAGCTCAAGTCTGGGCGGATCACGATCGATGGCCAGACGGTGCGCACGGCCCCGCTGGCCAGCATACCGCTATCGCGAGCCGTGGCTGAGGAACTCAAAACCTGGATCCAGGCGGGGCAATTCCTGCTCAGCGAACCGGTCGCTCCTCTGCCCTCTGACCGAACTTTCGTGCCGCAAGACTCGCGGGGAGCCGACCTGCGATTGGAATAGCGCCAGACCCAGAACCTGCTATTCATGGAAGCTTTATCTAAATCGTCCAGAGCATGAATTTAGTGTTAGTCCTCTGGAGAACAACGCGACGGCTGAGTATTTGTATTGTCTACTGTTTCAGAGCTCAAGTCTGCCGGCCTTCGACGGCGATTGAGCGCACAGACTCACTCAGGCGTTGATGCCAAGGGAAACACCTACTGTGAAAATACTGCTCACGGCCATGACGGCCAGTTTGGCGCTGACTCTGGCGGTTACGCCTGTCAGTGCGGTTGCCCTCTATGATGGTTCATTGACCAATAAAAGACCTGCTGATCAGGGCTGGCGATATGAGAATACCTCTCTGCCCCAAGGACCCTTTGAGGTGTCGGTTGGCAATGGCATTGTGTTAGATACAACGGGGAATATTCTCAATCTGGCAGGTTACTTCAAGCAACCACCGATTACTCTAAATCGCACAACTGGCTACACAATTAGATTCACCATTCAGGTGAATTCTGAAGATCATGGCTCCAACTCAAACCGTGCTGGTTTGAGTCTGATCGTCATCAGCAGTCAGTTGGCCGGTGAAACGCAACCGTTTGGTCTTGAGCTGGGCTTCTGGCAAAATAGTATTTTCGCTCAGAACACAAGTTTCAGGCGGGCAGAATCGGTTGCGTTTAATACCCAAAGTGCTCTGCGCAGCTATCGGTTGCGGGTGAAGGGAAATCGATATCAGCTGTTTGCCAATGGCGTTTCCAGGCCGATTTTGCGAGGTTTGTTGCGCCAGTACCAGTTCACGCCTCCCGCTGGCTATCCCAATCCTTATACCTTTCCTAACTTGGTTTTTATGGGGGACAATACAACCTCGGCGCGAGCCAGAGTGACGATTACCAGCGTCACAGCTAACTAGTCAGCTAAACTATGCCACGCCGGAAACGCTGAGCTAAACCAGCCACAGCGACCTGTGCCTCTGGCTGCTCCAAATTTCCTGCTCAGAGTAGCCCGTTGCCTAACCGAAGAGCCAAACTCCCTCACTCAACAAGCCAATTTGCTCAGTTGATCAGCCCGCTTCCTTTGCAAGTCAGCAAATTTTCTGAGTGGGGCAGTCAAGTTTGCCGCGCCCGTCAGCAAATTTTCTAAGCGAGGGGCCAAATTCCCTGAGCAAGCAAGCCAAGTTGCTCAGCTAAGATGCAGGGTTGCTATGCGCGGAGGCAAGGTTGCTATCTGCGCAGGCAAGGTTGCTGGCGCGAGAGGCTGTGGCAGCAACCGACCCTGCTCCAAACCTGAGGCGAGCCGGGATGCGCTACAGCTGAGTCGCTGCCTGAAGGACAACCTGATTGAGCTTGCTGCTGCGGAAGCCCTCTAGATCCAGGCTGACATAGACGAAGCCGTAGCTTTGCAAGGCAGCTACCAACGCGGGCAGGTCTGTGGTCGCGACCAACTCCCTAAGCTGCTCTGAGGGCAGTTCAATCCGCGCTGTCTTGTCCTCAGAGCGCAGACGCAACGTCTTAGCTAGTAATCAAAGCCCGTTCCACATCTGGCATGGGACCCCCCGTCAACCCCAAGACAGTCAGCCAGAGAATGCATGGCCTTGAGCCAAACTGCTTCAGCGTAATAAATGGACTTGCTTTTCAGAGTTTGATGTGCGAAACTCCTGCTCAACTTCTGTAAAACACTGTATGTCGATCAGTTTATCGTAGATTTTTGGACTGCAGCCCTAGATGAGGTTGCTGATGCCATCTCTGAATCCAAGTACTCAAGGAGATTGAATATGGTCTTGCTAGCCGTTGAACAGTCGCAGGATTATCTGGCTACCGCAGCCTCTCTGTCCCAAGAGTTGGCGGAGAGTGCTGTCGAACGAGATCTCAGAGCAGGTAACCCCGAGGAGGAGATTGCCCGACTGCGGGAAGTGGGCCTGCTCAACCTCCTGATTCCGAAGGAGCACGGCGGCCTGGGTGGCACTTGGCCGCAAGGCTTGAAAGTTGTTCAGATCCTGGCCAGAGCCGATGGCTCGATCGGTCAATTGTATGGCAACCATCTGAATCTGACCACGCTGGGCCACGTTGCTGGGACCCCAGCCCAAAAAGAGAAGTACTACCGCGAGTCTGCTCGTCACAGTTGGTTCTGGGCCAATGCGATCAACACCCGAGACACACGGCTCAGCATCACACCGGAGGGCGATCACTATCGTCTTGATGGTGCTAAGAGCTTTGGCACTGGGGTTCCGGTTGCCGACCTCGCCGTATTTGCCGCGTTGCAAGCAGAGGTTGAGGAGCCGTTGTTCGTGGTAATCCCCAGGCAGCGAGAGGGGCTGGTTCCCAATCATGATTGGGACAATATCGGCCAGCGTCGCACGGCTAGTGGCAGTCTCACGTTTAACCAGGTTCTGGTGCATGCTGATGAGATTTTGGGGCCGCCCAGCCCGCCAGACAGTGTGTTTGCCACCTTCTTGGGGATCATCGCCCAGTTGACCAAAACCTATGTCTATCTCGGAGTGGCGGAAGGGGCGTTTGAGGCCGCCAAACAGTACACCCGTACCACTACCAAACCCTGGATCACATCAGGGGTTGAAAAAGCCACTCAGGATCCATACATCTTGCGCCATTACGGCGAACTCTGGACTGAGCTAAACGCCGCGATTGGGCTTGCCGACCAGACCGCAGGCCTGGTGCAGGCAGCCTGGGAAAAGGAAGCCGATCTCACCGCTGAGGAGCGGGGCGAAGTTGCGGTTGCCGTGTTTGCGGCCAAGGCTCTGGCGACGCGGGTCGGGCTTGACATCACCAACCGAATCTTTGAGGTCACTGGCACCCGAGCCACTGCAACCCGGTACGGATTTGATCGCTACTGGCGAGACCTGCGTACCTTCACCCTGCACGATCCACTGGATTACAAATTGCGCGATATCGGCAACTGGCTGCTCAATGATGAACTGCCCCTAGTGACCCAATACTCGTAGCCTTTGGTTCAGGCTGGCAGGCTAGTTGATCTCAGCCTGTCAGCCAACGTCCACTTCTTGGAGATGGGAAATGGTACAACTTCTGGACAAAGCGATCTCGCAAGATCCGCTCGAAATCGCGATTGATCTCTCTCAAGAGTTGGCCAAAACAGCGGTAGAGCGCGATATTCAAGGGGGCAGTCCCAGAGACGAGATCGAGTGCCTGCGACAGAGTGGGCTGCTGAAATTGATGGTGCCGAAACAGTATGGTGGGCTAGGCGAAACCTCTTGGCCCAAAGCCTATCGGATCATTCGTGAGCTGGCTAAAGCCGATGGTTCGGTTGGCCAATTATTTGGCAACCACAACAATCTCACCTCAGCGCTGAAGTCCGCAACCCCCAAACAGCAGCAAAAGTATTGTGCAGCCACGGTTGAGCACAACTGGTTTTGGGCCAATGCGGCCAATGCCCGTGACTTAAGGCTGGTGATTCAGCCGGAAGGGGACCATTTTCGCCTCAAGGGCATCAAAAGCTTTTGTACCGGAGCCCGAGTCTCTGATGTGCTGATGGTAGGGGCAGTCAGCGAGAAGGACGCGACAACCCGGATCTTTGCTGCCATTCCAACCAGTCGGGAGGGCCTGACCGTCAACGATGACTGGGACAACATGGGGCAGCGCCGAACCGACAGCAGCAGTGTCAGTTTCGACCATGTGCTCGTTGAGGCTGATGAAATCTTTGTGCCGCCCTACCCGCCCGATGCGCCGATCGTGACGCTCCGCTCGGGCTTTGCGCAATTGATCAAAGTGAATGTCTATTTGGGGATCGCTCAGGGGGTGTTTGCCGTCGCCCAAGACTACACCCGCACCACCAGCCGAGCCTGGATGACCTCGGGCGTGGATAAGGCTGCGCAAGATCCCTACATCCTGCATCATTACGGTGAGCTTTGGGTGGGGCTGCAAGCGGCAGCCAAGCTAGCCGATGATGCCGCTCAGACGATCCAGGCTGCATCGGCAAAAGGCCCGGCCTTGACGGCTGAAGAACGCGCAGACGCTCTGGTTGCTGTGTTTACGGCCAAGACGTTCGCGACGCGGGTGGGGCTGGAGGTTACCAACCGGATTTTTGAACTCACGGGTAGCCGAGCGACCGCCAAAACCTACGGATTGGATCGCTACTGGCGAGACCTGCGCACCTTCACCCTGCACGATCCGCTGGATTACAAAATTCACGATATCGGCAACTGGGTGCTGAACCGTCAAGCCCCGCCGGTAACGGCTTATTCGTAAAGGCTAACCAGAGACGAACTAGAACCTTCAGGAGGGGGTATGGACTGTTGCAGCAGCGTTCAGACGATTTCTAGGCCGGAGCCTCAGCGCCACCAGACGCGAGTGCTTCAACTTAGACTCCGTGGCAGCATTGCAGCCTTTGAGTTTGAGCATTTTATGGTGCGCCAAGGCTCGCAGCGACGGCTGGTCGTGGTGCCTGGCGTCAAACGTCGGACCGTGCTACAGGGTCTAGCCGGGGCAGCGATTGCCCTGGGCGTGGGCGTCGGCTGTCGAACTGAGCCGTCCCCGCTCAAGGGCGAGGCGTCATCCAAACGTCAACTCAAAAAGATTGACATAGGATTTTGCAGCTACTTGATCTGCGCGATCCCATTTGAGGTGAGCCGCAAGCAGGGTTTTTTCGCTGAAGAAGGGCTGGAGGTTAACTTGATCTATTTGCGCGGCGGCGCGGCTCCGATTGAGGCGCTGGTCGGGGGCTCTGTGGATTACGGCGCTGGTTCGTACGATGCGGTGCTGCAAGCGACGGCCAAGGGGGCCAAGATCCAGCGCTTTGTCTCGACCAGCAACACGCCGCACACCACCTTGGTCACCTCTGCGTCTATCGCAACTGAAATTAACCAGCTCAGCGATTTGGAGGGCCGTACCGTCGGGGTTGGCGAACTGGGCGGCAGCGCTCAGAACTTGGTGACCTACATGATGAAGCGCGCCGGGGCCAATCCGGCGCGCGTGGAATTCACCCTGCTGGGGCCGAATATCTACGATGCTGTACGCCTGAACCAGGTCGATGCGGCAATGGTCACCGAACCGGCGACGACCCTTCTGCTCCAGGCGGGTAGTCGGGCCTTGGTCAATCTTTCAGATCCTGATGTGGCCAAGCGCTACCTGGGCGGTCGCTATGAGGGCATGGGTGTGGCTGTGCGAACGGCGCAGCGGCAGCAGCGTCTCGACGAAATGAGGCGCATTGTACGGGCGCTCGACAAGTGCGTGGCGTTCATGAGAACTGCCTCCGCCGCTACCTTGGTTGATGCCGTGCCCCAGGAGTTGATCGCGGGGGGACGGCGTGATGTGTTTGAGGCGAGCATCGAGCGCGACCGCAAGGGGCTGATCCCCGAGAGTCTGGCGATTCTGCCGGATGCGGCTCAGCGAGCTTTGGAGTTTTTGACCTTCGTCGGCAAGATCCAGCCCGGTCAGGTCAATCTCAAGGACACCTTCGACTTGAGCGTTGTCGGAGGCTCCAGTGCTTAATATCTCTGGCCTAACGCTCTCCTATGAGGCAGAACCCGTGCTCAAGGAGGTCAGCCTAACGGTCAAAACCGGCCAGTTTGTCAGCCTGGTCGGCCCCTCGGGCTCCGGCAAAAGCAGCATCCTACGGGCCGTGATGGGATTGCACACGCCCGAGTCTGGCGACTTGAACCTGATGGTGGGACGGCAGGACATCGGCTTTTTGTTTCAAGACGACGCCCTTCTGCCCTGGCGGACAGCGCGGGATAATGTGGCTCTGGGCCTGCGCATTCGGGGTGCTTCAGTGCGCCAAGCGCGGCAGGCGGCTGAGACCTGGTTACTGCAGTTGGGACTGGTGGGTCTGGGCGAGCGCTACCCGCATGAGCTGAGCGGTGGCCAGCGCAAGCGGGTAGCGCTCGCCCAGGTGCTGGCGCTCAAGCCGAGGCTGCTGTTGATGGACGAGCCCTTCGCCTCGCTGGACGCGATTGTGCGTCACCGCGTGACCCAAGACTTGCTGCAATGGGTCGAGCAGGAACAGCTTACCGTGCTGCTGGTCACCCATGACCTGGAGGAGGCCCTCTCCCTCTCGGATGAAGTCTGCCTGCTCTCGCAAGGTCCTCGGGCTTACATCCGTCAGCGTTACCCGGTGCCCTTTGCGCGGCCCCGCGACTCGCTCAAGACGCGCACCCAACCGGACTTCGCGCCGTTGCTGGCCCGCCTGTGGCGCGACCTTTCGAGCGAGGTGATGCCTGCGGAGGCACGAGCATGAGGTTCCAAGCTCGGGACTTGCGGCTCAGAACTCGAAATTTGCAGCCCGGAACTCGGGATTTGCGGCCCGGAACTCGAAATTTGCAGCCCGGAGCTCGGGATTTGCGGCCCGGAGCTCGGGATTTGCGGCTCAAAGCTGAAAGGTTGGGGGTTGGAACTCGGAGTCTAGAGTTTGGAGCTTGGTCACTGGAGCTCGTCGCCTCAAGGCGCAATCGGGTATGAATCGCAGGATTAGACAGACGGTTGCTCAGCTCACCTTTCTGGCCCTCTGGGAGGTGCTGACGCGCACGAAGCTGATCGACCCCTTCTTTGTTTCCTCTCCTAGCCAGGTCATTGGGACCCTGATTTCGCTGTTTTCCGGAACCGAGATCTGGGCGCATATCCAGGCGAGTTTCACCGCTGCCCTGCTGGGGTTGATCTCCGGCTTCGGCATCGGCGCTGTTTTGGGCTTCGCTGCGGCCTTTACCCCTTTGATCTCGGAGATTTTAGAGCCTGCCCTGACTTTGCTCAACGCGACGCCTCGGGTGATTCTGGCCCCGCTATTTGTGATCTGGTTCGGCATTGGCCTAGGCTCCAAAATTGTCCTGTCCTTTTCTCTGGTGGTGGTGCTGGTGTTTTTTGCAGTCTACAGCGGCGTCAGAGAGGTAGATGCACGACTGATCGAACGGGTTGTAACCCTGGGCGGCGACCGCTGGGTCTTGCTCAGGGAAGTCTATCTACCCTCGGTCACTGCCTGGGTCATGGGCACTCTCAAAATTGCGCTGGGATTTGCGTTTACGGGTGCCGTCGTGGGTGAGTTTGTCGCCTCGAAACGGGGGCTAGGCTATTTGCTGGCCTTCGCGCAGACCACCTACAACGCCTCTTTGATGGTATCGATCATTCTGCTCATTCAAATCTTTGTGCTGCTTCTAGCGACGCTTGCAGACAAGCTCGAACAGCGTCTGTTGAGCTGGCGGCATCGACGAGCGCCGCTGCCGAATTCCCTGCCTCAAGCCACATCCCCTCTTGCCACTTCAGCAAGATGATTTCAGGTCCACCAGATCACCGAGAGAACCATGAGTAATGCTGAGCTAGCCCAAAAACTAGTCGAGTTTCTTCAACTCGAAAGCCCCCCCATCGCTCTCCAGTTCGTACAAAAATCTCCTGAGCATCTTCCGAAGTTTGAGGGTGTGGTCTCAGCAGGTTGCGTCTTCTGGCGTAAAGCCGAACAGAGCACGTTTTATACAGACGCATCGGATCATGTGAACTGTCCGGTTGGGGTTCATACCATGGGTTTGCCAATGTCCCCTGAAACCCAGTCAAGCTTGATGGGCCTGGTCGTTCAAATGGGCGAATTTTGCTATCTGGACGGGGCTGAAGTTCCTCACATTCCAACCGTGTCCGGTGAAAAATCAGAGATCGTCTATGGTCCCCTGGCGCAGCTGGAGACAGAGCCCGATGTCGTTGTGGTTTGGGTGACCCCCTACCAGGCCATGCTGCTGCAGGAGGCCACAAAAGCCACTGCCTGGGCTGCTAATTCTGGCACGCCAACGTTTGGACGCCCGGCTTGTGCTGCGATTCCCGCCGCCTTGCAACGAGGCACAACGGTGCTGTCTCTAGGCTGTATAGGAATGCGAACCTTTACTGAAATCGCCCAAGATCGTCTGCTAGCAGTGCTTCCTCGCCAGGCGTTAGCCGAACTGACCGAATCTTTGCAGCAGACCTCAACAGCTAATCAGCAAATGTCGCAGTTCTACGAACAAAAGAAAGCAGTAGCGAGCTGAACGATTTGAGGAATTGCCATCATGACTCGGCAAATGCATCTAGCAGGCTTCATGCACGCCTCGCAGGTGGTTCACAGCCACGCTCTCTGGCGTCATCCGCAGACCCAATCAGACTTTTTGCAACCGGAATACTATCAAAACATCGCTCACATTTTGGAATGTGGCAAGTTTGACTTGGTCTTTTTTGCCGATGTCCTGGCAATGCCAGATCGCTATGGTGGCAGCTTTGAAACTAGCGTGAAATATGGCTCGCAGGGAGCTGTCATGCTGGATGCGCTGCTGGTCGCCGTGGCGATGGCTGTCGCGACTCGCTCGATTGGCGTTGGGGTCACGCGTTCGGTTACCTACTATGCCCCTTACGATTTGGCTCGGGCCTTCGCAACTCTGGATCACCTTTCCAAAGGGCGGGCAGCCTGGAATGTAGTGACCTCTAGCGGCGACGCAACTGCGCAAAACTTCGGCCTGGACAAGCATTTAGAGCACGATACGCGCTACGATCGGGCTGATGAATTTCTAGAGGTAGTGCTCAAACTCTGGGATAGCTGGAAAGAGGGAGCGCTGGTACTCGATAAGGAAAACGGTATCTTCGCTGATCCCACCAAAGTTGATTACGTTCATCACTCGGGTCAGTGGCTAAAATCCCGAGGTCCCCTGACCGTTCCCCGCTCTCCCCAGGGCCGCCCAGTGATTATCCAGGCAGGTTCGTCCGGACGGGGCAAAGAATTTGCCGCACGCTGGGCAGAAACGATCTTCACCTCACCCATGACGCCTGCGTTAATGCAGTCCTTTTACCAAGATGTGAAGTCGCGCATGACCAAGTATGGGCGTGATCCAGAGGATTGCAAAATCCTGCCGGCGGTCATGCCCTTTGTCGGTGAAACCGAGGTCATTGCCCGAGAAAAGCAAGCATTTCATAACGAACTGGTTCACCCACTGGTTGGGCTGGCCTCCCTGTCGAGTGTGCTGAACTACGACCTTTCGCAGCACCCCTTAGACAAACCCATTGAGGGTCTCGAATTCCGACAGGGAGCTCAGAGCATGTTTGAGCAAATTGTGAACCTGAGCCAGGAATCAGGCTTGACCCTCGGCGAGATTGGCAAGCGCTATGGCCAGAGCAGATTAGTGCTGCAAATTGTCGGCAACCCTGGCCAGATCGCTGATCAACTGGCCGAGATCTTTCTCAATGGCGGTAGCGATGGCTTTGTCGTATCCCCCGCCTACCTGCCCGGAGCCTTTGAAGATTTCGTCGAACTGGTGGTCCCTGAATTACAGCAGCGAGGCTTGTTCCGCAAGGAATATACCGGCGGCACTTTGCGCGAACATCTAGGTCTCAAAAGCCTCAGCCGCGTGTGAACGCAAGCCACGCTCAAAGGGAATAAGTGGCCATGGTTGTATGTGAGATGGGTCAGCCGAGCCTTGCTCGTAATTGTGGCAGTTCTGGTGTCTGGGCGGTGACCCTACTCCTGTTAGCGTAGAAGTCCTAGCACGGTTCGTTAGAGGAGTACGGGCTTGATTTTGGCAGGAGAGCATGTCATACTCATGTCTAATTCAAGCTAATTACGGTATTTTGATCGGTTTGACGTAGTTTAAGTCTCAAGGTAGCGACCTTGTTGCCTATGCAGTCGTGTAATCTGAGCGCCGCCCACTGAAATTCTGATCCAAGGTTGGAGCGATGAGCAAAATTCTGGAAGAAGTTCTAGCCGCCAATGCAGTCTACGCTGAAAACTTTGGGGATAAAGGCAAACTGCCTCTGCCGCCTGCACGTCAGTTTGCCATTCTGACCTGTATGGACGCTCGCATCGTTCCGGCTCAACTGGCAGGGCTTGCGGAAGGGGATGCCCATGTGATTCGCAATGCCGGGGGTCGTTCTAGCGACGATGCGATTCGCTCGCTGGTGATTTCCTACAAACTGCTGGGAACCCGAGAGTGGTTTGTCATCCACCACAGCGATTGTGGGATGCAACTCTTTACAGATACGGTGATCCGTCAACTATTGGCCAACAGCCTCCAAACAGCTGTTATTGATGAAAATGGCTGGCGCGATGTTGGTGAAGGACCCGGATCAACTGAGGGTGATTATATTAATTGGCTAACCTTCAGCGATTTGGCAAAAAGCGTCTATGAGGATGTCAAACGCATCCGTTTTCACCCGCTGGTTCCTCGTGAGATTCCGATCTACGGCTACATCTATGATGTCAAGACTGGCAAGCTCATCGAAGTACCAGAAGCAACAGAAATCGGTCGAGTGCCTCAGCCCGCTCTGTTGACTCAAGTTTGAACCAGTTTTGCCAGGAGGCCATGCAGTAAAGTAACGCAGTGAGTATCGCATTAAGCAAAAGCAAGATCAGCTAAGCATTGTATTTGACTCGGTCCTGGCAAAAGTCTGCTACCGAGAGATTAGGTGATCATAACTTACACTGAGTAGCAAAGGAATGAGCGACCTTGGCAGGAAAAAGACTTCATTCAAAGCAGATCAGTTCGTAGAGTCTGTCATTCGAGAAATGACACGACTGGCCCTTCGCTACAACGCAGTGAACCTGGCCCAGGGTTTCCCAGATTTTCCCTGTCCATCTGAACTGAAAGAGGCAGCTTATCGAGCTATCCAGGAGGACGTTAACCAGTACGCGATTACTTGGGGAGATCGTCCGTTCCGTCAAGCGATTGCAGAAAAAGTTCGCTGGTATTTGGGCTTGACCGTGGATCCGGAAACACAGATCACGGTGACTTGTGGCTCAACTGAAGCCATGGCTGCCACAATGCTGGCCACAGTCGATCCAGGTGATGAAGTGATCGTCTTTGAGCCCTACTACGAAAATTATGGTCCCGATGTAGTCCTAGCCGGTGCGACTCCCCGCTACGTCTCTCTACATCCTCCTGAATGGAGCTTCGATGAACGCGAGTTGCGTCAAGCGTTTAACTCACGAACCAAGGCAATCATTGTCAACACGCCGCACAACCCAACCGGCAAAGTCTTCACAGCTGAAGAGCTATCTTTGATTGCTGAGCTGTGCCAGAAGTGGGACGTTTTGGTGTTCAGCGATGAGATCTATGAACATATTCTCTATGATGGTGCTAAGCATGTTGCCATGGCGTCGCTGCCTGGCATGGGCCTGCGGACGATTACGATCAATGGCCTCTCTAAAACCTACAGTGTAACTGGCTGGCGAGTCGGCTACATTCTGGCCAGCCCGGAATTAACCGGAGCGATCCGCAAGGTTCATGACTTCCTCACTGTTGGGTCTCCAGCCCCCCTACAACGAGCAGGGGTTACAGCCTTGAAACTGCCTGCCAACTATTATGAAGATTTAGCTAATCTTTATCAGGAAAAACGCGATTATATCTTGCGAACACTGACAGAAGCTGGCATTCGGCATTTTATACCTAAGGGAGCCTACTATGTGTTTGCAGATATCTCCAATTTTGACTATGAGACCGACGTTGAATTCAGTAGCTATCTGATTCAAAAAATTGGGGTTGCTGTGGTTCCTGGATCTAGTTTTTTCAGCAATCCAAAGGCAGGACGCTCATTCATTCGCTTCTGTTTCAGCAAAGCACCAGCAACTCTGAGTGCTGCCCGGGAGCGGCTGCTCAGGCTTCAGTTATCCTCTCACCCTTGATTTCTGTGACTGCCTGTGAGAAACTGCCAGCAAACAACGGTAAGTCGATCGAGGCACCGTTTTTCTGTGGCCTCGGCCTGCTGCTCCTTGTTTGTGAGAGGTGACTTTTGCGCGTGCTGAGTACGTTAGTTGCAGATTTCCAGATTATTTTCGAGCGCGATCCCGCTGCGCGAAACTGGCTAGAGGTTCTCTTTTTCTATCCCGGCTTCCAGGCGATTCTCAGCCATCGCCTTGCTCACTGGTTTTATTGCCTGGGAATGCCTCTGCTGCCTCGTTTAATCTCCCATCTGAGCCGCTTCTTGACGGGCATTGAAATTCACCCTGGGGCCAAGCTTGGCAGAGGCATCTGCATTGATCACGGCGCAGGATTAGTGATTGGAGAAACCGCTGTTGTCGGCGACTACGCTCTGCTTTATCAAGGCTCTACCCTCGGTGGAACAGGTAACAAATCTGGTAAACGGCACCCGACCCTGGGCACGAATGTGATTGTGGGAGCTGGTGCTCTGGTGCTCGGTGACGTTCAGATTGGCAATAACGTTCGGATTGGTGCAGGCTCGGTCGTCTTGCGAAGCGTTCCTGCCGATTGCACTGTGGTTGGTGTTCCTGGCCGAGTGATTCGTCGTGCAGGTGATCCTGCTTCGCCTCTAGAACATTCGCACTTGCCAGACTCCGAAGCTCAGGTGATTCGGATTTTGTTTGAGCGGATCAAGCGTTTGGAGCAGGAGATCAGCCATTTGCAAGCGGAATGGAGCCTATCTCCCGAAACGCAGCTTAGGGAACTGGCATTGCGCTCGGTGATCGATTCCAACCTCCTGGTTGAAGAATTCCTCGACGGGTCGGGAATCTAGCAACAGCGCCCTTGTCTGGCAGATGACAGGAGCCGGTCCTAGCTCTTGCTTTTTCAGGCTGGGCTGTGCAACACTCTCTCCTGAAGTCTTTGAAGTACATTATTTTGATCAAATTACCGTATTTTAAGATCTGGTTGTTTATCGCAGATCAGGCTGCTTGGGAGTAGAGGCGGCCTCGTAGCTGGTGATAAGCATCGCGTAACTGGTATCGTTAAGCAACAGCGAACCTTAGAGCGGCAGTTTCCCAACACGTAGTTTGATTGGCGGGAATTGGCAAGTGGCGCTGCGGTGCGTGATGGGATCACTGCCAATCAAATCCAGGTTGGAGCTGGAGGAATTGGCCCTTTCCTGATCGGTTGGGATCGGGGGGTCGGTTGGAAAATATTGGCCTCTCTCAATCGTCTGGATCTCTGGCTGGTGACCAAGAACCCTCAGATTCGAAGCCTAAAGGATTTCAGGCCGGATCAAAAAATTGGATTGCCGGCACCTGATTCGCATCAGGCTATAGTGCTACGCCGCGCTGCTCAAAGACAGTTGGGCGACCCTCGGGCCCTGGACGGATTTAGTTGCGATTGCGCATCCTTTGGGCGTACAGGCACTTCAGAGTGTTCAGCTTGCCGCGCACCTGGCCTCGCCGCCCTTTCAGTTCCAAGAAGTTCGAGATGGCGGACGAGTAATTTTGCGCAGTGAAGAGATTTTCGGCAAAACCAGCGCTGGCAGCGTGTTTGTATTGGAGCGTTTTTACAATCAGTACCCGAACTTTGCTAATGCTTTGTTCAGGGCTCTGGCGGATGCAACGACGCTGCTCAACCGCAGACCCGACGAAGCCGCTGGAATTCTCTCTCAAGCTGAGGGTGGCAGGGTTTCGCCTCAACAGTACCGGGAGTGGATTACGAATCGATATTCCCCTCGCCCTTCCGCAACTTTGCTGATCAGAGAGCTGAATTTCCTGAGCGAACCAGCGAAGTTGCTGAGCTCAGCCGCAAAGTTGCTAAGTCGAGAAGCAAGGTTCCTATCCGGAGAGACTACGGGCGCAGGGCGGACTCCGACTGTGGAAGCCAGCCCATGGCCAAGGCTGGGGTGGGATGGGATGGGATGCTACGGCTGAGCCGCTGCCTGAAGGACAACCTGATTGAGCTTGCCGCTGCGGAAGCCCTCTAGATCCAGGCTGACATAGACGAAGCCGTAGTTTTGCAAGGCGGCCACCAACGCGGACAGGTCTGTGGTTGCGACAAACTCCCTAAGCTGCTCTGAGGGCAGTTCAATCCGCGCTGTCTCCCCCTCAGAGCGCACGCGCAGCGTCTTCAAGCCCAGGTTGCGCAGATAGCGCTCCGCCCGACCCACCCGCTGCAACTTACCCACTGTAATCTCCTCGCCATAGGGAAAGCGGGAGCTGAGACAGGGCTGAGCCGGTTTATCCCACCAGGGCAGGCCCAATTGCTTGGAGAGTTCACGCACCTCCAGCTTGGTCACGCCCAGTTCCGCCAGAGGAGACCGTGCGCCCCGTTCCTTCGCGGCCTGAATGCCGGGCCGATAGTCGCTCAAATCATCGGCATTGACGCCATCGACCACATAGGGATAGCCGCGCTCCAGCGCCAAGGGTCTGAGCGTATCGTGCAGCTCACTCTTGCAGAAATAGCAGCGATTGACTGGATTGGCCGTGTAGTTCGGGTTCTCCATTTCGTGCGTTTGCACCACCTCGTGAGCGATGCCAATCGTGACGGCCTGAATGCGGGCATCCTCCAGATCTTCTGGCAATAATGAGGGCGATTCTGCGGTCACCGCCAGGGCACGGCTGCCGAGAACGTCATAGGCGACTTTGGCGACTAGGGTACTGTCGATGCCTCCCGAGTAGGCAATCAAAGCCCGTTCCATGTCCGCAAATAGGCGTTTGAGTCGCTCTAGCTTTTGCACCAGCATGATGGTTTCAAAATTCGCATAGGATCGTTTCTGTCAGCTCCAAGAGGGCCAGCCAGGGAATGCATGGCTTTGGATCTGAACTACTCTAGCGTAACAAAGTTTTTGACACCCCGACCCAAGCGGTGATCGCGAGACAGCGAGGCGTAAGTTGGAACAGCAGTACAATTCTCGTTGAATAATTTACGAACTAGTTTTCAATTAAAGATATGTTTAGGCTCTCACCCCTAGCCCTTCTGCAAATTCTCTAGAAGCAGGAGAGTAGGGGTGAGAACTTGTGCTACTTTCGAATGGTAGGGGTCTGAAGCTCTAGGCTTTGTTGCGGGCGTAGTCGTCTTGAAAGCGAATAATATCGTCTTCTCCTAGATACTGTCCATTCTGAACTTCAATCAGCACCAAAGGAATCACTCCAGGATTCTCCAGGCGATGAATCGTGAACTGCGGCACATAAGTAGACTGGTTGCTGCTTAGAAGTACCTCTCGGTCATCACAAGTCACTCTAGCTGTCCCTGAGACCACAATCCAGTGCTCACTGCGGTGATGATGCATCTGCAGGCTGAGGCGATGGCCGGGTTTCACTTCAATCCGTTTGATTTTGTATCCCTGACCTTCTTCAAGAATGGTAAAGGAACCCCAAGGTCGGGGCTCTACGGTGGCATCTTTCTCAGACTGAAGGGCCATCGACAGAGCAAATGCAGGGACCTGAGAAACTTCTTGAAGCTGAGACATAATATCCTTCCGTTAGAGCTATCTTGAGTCGGCAGACGGAACATGCACTGTTCCTATTTCCAACACACATTACACGTGACTGGCGGCCTTAAAACCTCTGTGCTTGTACTGAATTTCCACGGTTTTTGCTTATGTACTTCCACGTGCTTTCAGGCGCAATGACAAACAGCTTCAATGTTCAGAAATCTATGATGTTAGATTTCTAGTCAAAAGGGAATAATCTCTAGAGTTCTTTCTCCTGGTTTGTGGCTCTCTGCTAAGTGCGAATGCGGCCTCCGAATCCTAGAAAAGAGGTTGTACGGGAGCCATGGTCGCCTGAAAATTCACTATTTTGAGTGAGGCAGACTCTATGATAATTCAATCTGCATCTGTGCCAGTAATTGCGGGTCCGATTCAGTTCGGTACGGATGGTTGGCGCGGCGTCATTGCAGCAGATTTCACCTTTGAGCGTGTGGCCCTAGTGGCGCGTGCAGCTGCCCATGTTTTGGCTCGGATTTACAGCGATATGACTGAAGGAAGTCGCAAGATTATCGTGGGATATGATCGGCGCTTTCTGTCCGAAGATTTTGCCTATACGGCAGCGGAATCTGTCAGAGATATGGGGTTTGAGGTGTTACTTGCAGAAGCCTACGCCCCAACCCCTGCTTTTAGCTGGGCAGCCAAGCAGCAGAATGCCCTGGGAGCGCTTGTGATCACAGCGAGCCACAATCCTGGGCGCTATTCAGGGCTAAAGGTGAAGGGAGCATTTGGGGGCTCAGTGCCTCCTGAGGTAACCCGTCAAATCGAAATCGCCCTAACTCAGAGTCTGCCTTCAGCGTCTATACCTGGAAGCTTGAAGCCGTTTGATCCTTGGCCCCATTACTGTGATGCGCTGCGCAAAAGAGTCGATACTGATGCGATCCGTAACGCGATCTCCCAAGGTAGCCTGACGGTCTTCACGGATGTAATGCATGGGGCAGCAGCAGGAGGGATGGCTCGACTGCTGGGTACCTCGATTCGAGAGCTGAATAGCGAGCGAGATCCTCTATTTGGCGGCGGTTCGCCGGAGCCATTGCCCTGCCACCTGTCACACCTGTTCCAGTCATTAAAAGCTCATCAAAATACGACTTCCGGTTTGGTGGTTGGGATTGTGTTCGATGGCGATGCAGATCGTCTGGCAGCAGTTGGTGGGCAGGGAGATTTTCTCAGTTCACAAGTTTTAATTCCGGTCTTGATTGAACACTTGGTAGCAAGACGAGGGCAGATCGGTGAGGTTGTAAAAACGATCAGTGGTTCCGACCTCATTTCCCGTGTGGCTGCTTTATATAGGTTACCTATCTTTGAGACGCCTATTGGCTACAAATACATCGCTGAGCGCATGTTAGAGACAAAGGTTTTGCTGGGGGGTGAAGAGTCAGGAGGAATTGGCTACAGTCAACACATTCCAGAACGAGATGCCCTACTGTCGGCGCTTTACCTGCTGGAAGCAATGGTACGGTCTGGCCTTGGCCTCAGCGAACTTTACGGCAATTTACAACGCCGGACTGGCTACACCTCGGCTTATGACCGTATCGATTTGCCGCTTGCCGGTATGGACGTACGCTCACGTTTACTGGAACAGCTGAGAACCCAGTCTCCCCAAGAGGTCGCTGGTCAGCCTGTGTTGGATTGCTGCACCACCGATGGCTACAAATTTTACTTGGCCGACCAAAGCTGGCTGCTGATTCGCTTTAGCGGTACTGAACCAGTGTTGCGGCTATACTGCGAAGCGGCTACTCCAGAACGAGTTCAGCAGGCTCTGAAATGGGCCAAAGACTGGGCTGATTCAGCCTAGAGAACCATTTCACTAGTGGAATGACCCAAACGACGCTCAGATCTTTAAAAATCTGAGCGTCGCTGTCTCATCTGTCAACGGCGAGGCCCAAAGGTATACCAGACTTGAAACTCTAGGCCGCTCCCCTCCGCCCCCGTGATGTTGGTGTAGCCCCCAAAAACTAGAGCTGTGCCGTTATTAAGCCTGACGCGCAACTGTCCGATTAGCTTGGTCAGGTCGGTTTCCACCTCTCGAAAGCGTTGGCTATTCCCCAGATCACTGATGTGGTCGAGTTGTATAGCGATTGCCACCTGCTCTGCAAGCTCTTGACTGACTTCTGCAAACACACGTATTTCGTCGCTTTGAGGGCCGAGGTAGTCACGATAGGCTGCCTCGACAGTCCAGTAACCGTTCCGCCTGCCGAACCGAAAAGTGCCGGTAACTGGCAAGCGTATCTCTGCTCCTACAATGCCTCTACCCAGGGCGGGGTTTTCGTTGGGATCATAGCCGGGCGGCACAATCAGAATTGCCTGCAGGGATGTAGCTAGATTCGGATCCTGATTGAAGCGCCAGCGCACACCGACTTCCTGATCAGCGAAGCCTTGATTGAAACTATCCCCTTGCTCTAGCCAATTGTAGGGGGACTTGAAAATCAGTGTGATGTCATTTTCTAGACCATATTCTAGATAGAGTTGAAGTTCCAGCTTACGGAAAGAGCCAGAGTCCAACGTGCGAAATGTCACGCTTGTGAAGGTGTCGCCTTGAAGTTGAGTATACCCCCCGGCCGCTGCTGGTAGTGTGTTCCAGAGGGTGAGTAGGCCACTGAGTCCTAACTGGACAATGATTCTGGTGCGTTTGCTTACCCAGGTATACATGATTTCCTTTGCGTAATTTCTTGAAAAGTTTGCGCGGCGGCTAAGGCGTTGTAAGGATTTCCTTTGTATAGCCCATAATGCATTAGAGAGAATTTATCCAGCCCTAGGCGAGTCACTGCTTCCATCCATGTAGGCCTCATCATTATTAGGAAATCTTGAGTAGCTGTATCTGCTCGACCACCATTCGGGTGAAATTCCTTGATGGCAGGCTCATAATGAGAAACCATTAGGGAAGGGCGATAGCGTGAAAAAACTTCACAACACTGGCGGATCTGTTCTGGATTTCCAAGGTCAGCGCTCTGGATTTGTACGTTGTATTCTCCTGCCGATTTGGGTCGCATAGCTTGGAAAGCCACTCCATCCATCTCCTGCAAAAAAGTTGCGAAGGGTGGAATCATGCTCCGCCCAGCTCCCGAGGATGAGTCATCAAAAGTGACAATCCACCCCCCCCAACTGGGAGCGACCCAAGCCGTAGGCAGTTGATTTTTGATCACAGCTTTTGCACGCAGCAGGTTCTGCATCAGTGCCTGGTAGTATTCAGCGGTTGCGGAATTGTAAGTATCTGCGGGCAAACGCCAGAAGGAAAACTCTGTTGCCAATGTCCAGTAGGTGGGTCGCCCTTGAGGATTAGCTTGGCGAATGTACCTAGCCAATTCTTCGAGATCCTCTAGATATTGTGGGGAGATGTGATACTCCCCAGTTGGCCTGACTTGATCGTCTTCCCAGGTGACGATCTGGAGACTGTACCCCTGGGAAAACCAGGCTGATAGCAGATCTTGTTGGTGCCAGCGTCGCCAAAAGCTGAGATCTCCCTGGCGATGGTCGAAGCTGTTCAGCCAACCTGTTAGAAACTGAGGAGTCCATGCCTGGGCGACAGCATGGACCGCTGGGTCCATTCGGACTTCTGTCAAAAACTTGCTTGGATCAGCACCGATCCCCAATTGCCATCGCCTTGACTCTGCAGCCTCAACCAAGGGCGATGAACTCATAGAATTGCATTGGTATAGGGCCAGAAGTAAAGAGGTGGCGAGCATACCTTGCAAATACTGGCGACGAGAATAGCTAGTCATAGAGGTGCGATACGTTTTAGGAGCTGATAGTTGGGGGTCTCTAGGACTTGTTTAAAACCTGAGATCGCTAATGCTCGTGACCGACCTTCGCCACTAGCTAGCGATTTCCAGTACGAGAGCACACGGTCTCGATCTATGAATGGAGAGCGTTCACTCGAAACCAGGACAAAATCTACTAGCTGCGCTGGATTCTGCAAAGCTGGTCCAAATTCAAATTGATAGGGCAGGATGAAGCAGCGGGAATCGTTGACTAGATAAACAATTTGAAAATTCACAGCGTCATCCATTAGAACACGCTGACCTGGTTGCAATATTTCAGACAAAACCTTGGCAACCTGCCGCTGCTCTAGTTCCTGATCCAACCATTGCTGGGTAGAGGAAAAGGAGGGTAAGACTTGCTGAGTAAGTCGCTGCCATAAGAGAGTTTCTTCTGGAGTGGCCTGATTTTTCTGTAAAAAAGCTCCACCTGCAAGCAGACTAATGACTAAGACAACCGTGAGAGCTGAGCGCTGCCAAAGCCTTGAGGGTTGAGCATACTGCAAAATCAATGGTAAAACCCCTAAGAAGATTCCAAAGCGGCTCAACTCAGGCAAAAAATGTCCCTGCCAGAAAGCCGCTACCAGTAAAACTATAGGGAGCATAGAGACCAAAGCCACAGAGTGCCACTGATCTTTATTGGCAAAAACGCCACTACTCACTAGAAGATAAGCTGGAACAATCGAGATAATCCATAGTAAGCTTTGAAGCCAGCTGCCCCAAAATCCTTGGCGTTGCCAAAAGGATTCTAACCCCGGCAATCGTAAGCCGCTGTCTAAGCTGTTCAGAAAATAGGTGGCATCCCCTGTTGAGAGCCAATTCAGATACAGCCATGCGCCAATGAATACCAAACTCATTAACAGAGTTACAAACGAGACTGAAAACTTAAATTCCCGCGTCTCCCTACGGAATAGAACCCCTAAAATGACTACGATCAAAGGCAGGCTGAACCAGGCTTCGTAGCACGTCAGCATTAAGGGCGCTAGCCCCAGCCCTAGCAAAATTAGTAAAAAAACCGATGAAGATGAATCCTTGAATCTATCTAGCTTAGTTAGGGCAAGCAGAAATGACATATTCAAGATTAGAAGAATAGTTGTCAATATCCCGCTTGGACTTCGCAGCAGCATCAAACCAAAGGCAGGATGTAAGACAATCAAGGTTGTCCAGAGCCACTGCCAAGGCCAAGCGACAGCTACATTGCCGATCTGCCTGATCAACAAGCCAACCAGGAAAGCACCTAGCAAAGCTTGCAAGATCAGCGGTGATCCGACTACCGCTGCAGCGTAGAGCAGCACAGGTGGAAAAACAGAACCAATTGCTTGCAAACGTGGCTCTGGACCATACCGAGCGATCAGGGCCTTGGCTCCCAAAAACGTTAGCTCTTGCCCTAGGTAGCCGCTGAGATCCAGCCAGACTAGCGCCAGGCTTAAACCCACGAGAGCCAGCAGGCCAGCACCAAGCCAGTTTGGATAACGGATCATGCGAGGGTTGAGCACAGCAGAGTCACTTCTCAAGGCTGATAACATACAGGTCCTCCGAGAATATGCGGAAGCTTGGCTAGAACCCTCAGGGTATTTTCCTAAGAACTTGAGCTAATTCTTCGCGATTTCCGTAAAAACTACATAGAATCCTCGGTCTTGCACTGGTAAGGTGTCGCCTGTGCCTGACTTTGAGATTGACTGAATCTGTATCTTGTGTAGACTGTCTAGAGATCTGTGACTGATGTCGCCTCGTCGTTGCAATGGGGACATCCTGATGCATCTAAACAATGAGAGAAAATTGACCAAAGTGAACAATTTTATTCGTGGTCTTTGTTTTCCGAAGCTAGCTACTCTGTGCATTACGTTTATCAGTAGTGCTCCAGTTTTAGCTGCAACTCCTGAAATTATTTCCTTCGAGCAACTGGGCTACAGCCGCTCGGTTGTTCTAAATGGAATTTCACCAGAATTTAGCGTTAATGTTCCGAAGCCGAAGGCTGGCTTGGATCCGGGCGCTAGTTTTGTTCGCCTGCGCCTAGAGCCCTCGCCTTCGCTGAATGATGACTCATCCGTGCGGCTGTTACTCAATGGGGAGCCAGTGAAGGTTGTCTCTGTTAAATCGCTGCGGGCTGAGCCCACCGTCACGCTGCCCCTGCCGACCCTGCCACCTGGTGTCGGTTCTGTTGACCTCTCCATTCAACCTTACTTGTTTATCAGCCGCAATTTTTGCCAGGATTTACAGAGTGGAAACCTATTTTTGACGATTGGGAAAGATAGTTTTTTTCAGTTGGTTCCACAAGCCTCTGATCAGAGTATCGTAGGCTTTTTTCAGTCTTCTTACAGCCAGGTTACTTTAACGGTTCCCTCTAACCTCAACCAGAGCCAAGCTCAGTCGGCTCTGTGGTTATATGGCGTTTTGGCCTATCAATTTGGAACCCGTCAGATTCCGATTCTTTGGCAACAGGGACAGTCTTCCCCGGCTCAAAACTCAGCTCAGGTCATTCTGCACACTCAAAGCTCTGGACCTGACCTTGAGTACAATGGCACGACTTTGCGGGTGAAGGCCACCCCCCAGGCAGTTCAAGCTTTAGCCACCCGATTTGCCCAACCCGCCCTGGTAGGCCGGGGGTTAACGGTTGAGGCGGCCCAGATTGAGCCGAGGATAGACTCCGAGCAGCCAGCTCAAAATCGCTCCTTTAAAGAACTTGGTTTCAACGACAGCCCTCGTCGAGGAATTGGTGCTCAAGCGTTTCGGTTAAATTTTGACCTGGCTCAATTAGGCGGTCGGCCCAAGGATTTGACGCTATCGCTAAACTCGACCTTTACCCCAGTTGAGCCTGCACGGGGCGAGCGCCTCAATGCACAGATTTACCTCAATGGCAATCTGATCCAAACCTACAACCTGGGCGATCAGACCAAACTGCGAGATACACTGGCGCTGCCAGCGGCCAAATTGCGCCGTAGTAATAATCTGGACACTGTCTTCACGTACACCCCCAGTGAGGGAAGCTGCCAGGCGGCCCCAACCAACACAACCATTCAAATTGATGGGGACTCTAATCTCTCCTGGAGCGATTATCAAGGACCTACTGGAGATTTGAGTGATCTGCCCCACCGTTTCCTTCAGTCTGGACAGGTGATTGTAGACTTCAAGGAGCCTACTTTGTTTGCCAGCACGGCTTATCTGTTGGGCGTGATCAGCCGCCTGGGTCGGCAACCGGTCTTGCCTCAATTGATAGACGCCAAGACAATTGGCGACTGGTCCAACCTTCCCAAGGATCAAACAGGTAAGGCCCCAGACTGGCGATTAGTGGCTCTCGCCCCTCAAAAGACCCCTTTCCCAGCGCCGATTCATCTGGAGCAGCAGAGCTTCGAAATCTATAATCCGCTGAATCAACAGCAAATTTTCAAGGCTCGACCGACAGATTCTATAGGAATTTTGCAGTATTTTTCCTACCAGCAAACGCCAACTCTCTGGCTTTCCTGGTGGGGGCCCCAGGCCAAGATGGCCGAGGAACTCAGTCAGGCTCTGGCTGATCCCCGGACGCTTCTGGCCAATCAACTGAACGGCAACGTGGTCACAGCAACAGGTCCAAACCAGCTCCAAACCTGGGATTTAAGCGAGCGTGCCCTCAAAGTCAGCAATCCAGACAGCCTGGGCGCAGGCAGCCTTGTCCGGCGCTACCGCAGCCTTTTGATTGCCCTGGGTCTAATTCTGGGAGCCGTAGTCACCTGGCAAATCTATCGGCGGCTGGGCCGTCCTCCTGTATCTGCCACTCCGGTTTCCACGCCTGTCAAAGAAGTTGAACCCTCATGAGCATCTCAGCATTTCAGACCCAGTTGGAAGATCATCTTCTGGAGTCCGGGTATTTCACATCCCAGCAGCTACATCAGGCGAAGGCAATACAAGCCGAAACATCCTGCTCCTTGAGTAAAGCACTTTGGAGCCTGGATCTCATGACTCAGGTGGAGTTTTTACAGGTTGTTGCAGCCGTCACTGAGCAGCCTCTGCTGACCCAATGGCTGATCGCTCCGGGCAACACGATTGACTTCAGCTTGGCTAAGAACTACGAACCTATTTATCTCAATCAGCTTTCCTTTTTTCCCTGTGCTTGGCGGGATAATAACACACTGGTTGTAGCCGTAGAAGAGCCAGACAATCCAATTGTGTTTCAAGCGCTCCAGCGGATCTGGCCGCATGCCCATTACTGCAAAGTGTTGGCAACAGAAGGCCAAATTCAGAGCCTAATTGTCGAACAAGAGCTGGAAGTCAGACTTTTGAGCGAAGGCAAGCTGGCTCCTGACCTGTGGCAACGGGCACTAGCCATGCGCCAACGCACTAGCTTTTCTCTAGGGAGGACTCTAACAGATCTCGGACTGCTGAGCCCCTCTGACTATCTAGAAACGCTCTCTTATGCAACCGGATTGCCGATTTTCTCGCGTCTCATTGGCACAGGTTTTTTGCAGGTAGATCCTCAGCTTCTGCAACGTTTTGAGCCTCAAGAGATGCTGCAGCGTTTGTTTTGCCCCATCACCTGGCTAGACCCGCGCACCATCATGTTTCTAGTTCAGGAGCCTACAGACTTAGTCACAGAAGCAATAATTTACACCCAATTTCCAGGGGTTGGCATCAGCAAAGTTTTGGGGACCGAAAGCGACGTTGCCCAGCTCATCGACAGCTTTCACTATAGGGAAATTGACCGAAAGGTTCTGCTTCAGCTGGAGAATGCGCTGACGCTGGACCAGAAACAGGAAGCTGATTCGATTCGGCAGCGAACAGGTTCTACCCTAAGTCAGGTTTTAACTCGTCTAGACTTCTTGGAACCCACGGCCTATCTGGAATCACTCAGCCGTTTAACCGGATTGCCGATCTTCTCTCGCTTGATTGGCACAGATTTTTTGCAGGTTGACCCTCAACTCCTCCAACACTTTGACACGGAAGAGATGATGAAATGCCTGTTCTTTCCTTTGACCCGATTGGATGAAGATACGCTCTTGGTTCTCGTTCAAGATCCCCATGACCAGGCGGTGGAGACCGCCGTTTACACTTGTTTCCCAGGCAGCACCATCCATAAGGTTTTAGGAACCGAAGCAGACATCACCAAACTGCTCGACAACTTCCATCAAAAAGAGTTTATCCACCGAGCAGTGCACCAGCTCTTCGCGCGTTCGCCTGAAGAATCTGCAGCCCGGGTTTTTACGCTGCCTCAGCTGGTAGTGGGCTATCTGGGGTTTGCCCTGCTCCTCTGGAGTTTGGTGTTCAATTGGTGGTTCACTCTGTCTTTTTTGGTGGTAACAGTGAATCTGTTTTTCGTGACCTCTATCCTCTTTAAGCTCATTCTCAGCATCACAGGAGCAGCAAGCCAGAAGCAACCGATAACTAGTGCCGAGGTGGCAGCTGTAGACGACCATTCTTTGCCGATCTACACAATCCTGGTTCCGGTGTACAATGAGCCTGATGTCATTCCTATTTTGATCCAGGCTCTTAAGCAGTTAGACTACCCTCATGAGAAGTTGGATGTTCTGCTGCTGCTAGAGGAGAAAGACTTAGTCACGATTGAGGCGGCTCAGGCAGCTAAACCTCCTGGCTACGTCCGATTCATTTATATTCCTGACAGTCAGCCCAAGACTAAGCCCAAAGCCTGTAATTATGGCTTGGCGTTCGCCCGAGGGGAATATCTGACCATTTATGACGCCGAAGATATTCCCGACACAGATCAGTTGAAGAAGTCAATAATCGCGTTCAGAAAAGGACCTAAAAACCTGGTCTGCGTGCAGGCAGCCTTAAATTACTTCAATCGAGATGAGAACTTCTTGACTCGCATGTTCTGTCTAGAATACTCCTATTGGTTCGATTACCTCTTGCCTGGCTTAGAGGCATTGAGGTTACCGATTCCTTTGGGGGGAACTAGTAATCATTTTCGGGCAGACCGGCTGCGAGAACTAGGGGGATGGGATCCCTTCAACGTTACAGAGGATGCGGACTTGGGGATTCGGGCAAGTCAACGCGGTTACACGGTTGGCGTGATTGACTCTACTACCTATGAGGAAGCCAACTGTCAGACTAAGAACTGGATTCGGCAGCGCTCTCGCTGGATCAAAGGTTATATGCAAACCTGGCTAGTGCACAATCGCCATCCTCTCAAGTCCATTAGAAGGCTGGGGCTTAAAAACTGGGCGGCCTATCAGTTCTTCATTGGTGGCACGATTCTGTCTTTCTTAACATCCCCCATCATGTGGTTGCTGTTTATCTACTGGGTGGTCACCCAAGCCTTCTGGTTGGAGAGCCTTTTTCCAGGTTGGGCTCTCTACATCTCCTTGTTTAATCTGGTAATCGGCAACGGCATGGGAATTTACCTAAACATGATCGCCGTGTTCCGTCGTCGCTATTACCAGCTTTTGCCTTATGCTCTGCTAAACCCGTTTTACTGGCAGCTGCACTCAATAGCTGCTTACATGGCTTTGTGGCAGCTTTTCAGCAAGCCGTTTCACTGGGAGAAAACGGTTCATGGTCTGAGTAAATTTGCACCCCATGCCAAAGCCTCTGCTCAGCCCAAAGTTAGTGCAGTTGCTTAGGTTCCCTGCTGTCAAAGTAAGCCAGACATTTCTACTTTGAGGAGCGTAAACACTCCATCTGCAATGAACTGCACAGCAATTGACAGGATGAAAAATCCTAGGACGCGGTTGAGCGCGCCCAATCCGTTTTGACCTAAGGCTTTGATCAGGGGTTCTCCTAAGACCAGACACAAGTACAACAACACTCCCACCAGGGCGATGCCTAGTAGTGCCGATCCAACCACTCACCTGGCTCACTTTGGCAGCCAAGCCGATTACCACTCCAATTGCCCCAGGGCCGCTGACCAACGTTTCCCAGGCGGTATGGGCGACCAACAAGCCGCCAGCAATCCGTAGCACTCCCAGCGAAATCCCGAAAAACTCTAGAATGCTGCGACCGCCCACCAGAAAGACCGTCAGCACCCAGACCA
This sequence comes from Leptolyngbya sp. SOY_34_metabat_272, assembly GCA_031399305.1. GTDB lineage: Bacteria > Cyanobacteriota > Cyanobacteriia > FACHB-261 > FACHB-261 > FACHB-261. Next base: position 12,566 of record JANNOU010000013.1, on the reverse strand, counting down.
CATTCAGCACCGTTTTCCGAAGGTGCTGACGGCGGCGGAGATGAGGGGATAGGTCATAACTCCGTCGCTGTGGTTCCGACTCGCTTGCACCTGGCCACTCGGCCTGCTGAGCTTGGAACTCGCCGCCTTGGGCTGAGCACTCGAAGCCTCCAGTCTGGAACTCGGAGCTCCGAGTTATTTTCTCGACCTTCGAGGCTGGGGGCTCGGGAGACCGAGTGCCGAACTCGAAGTCTGGAGCTGATTGCTCGACTTGCGGGGTTGGGAACTCAATGCTCCGGGCTCCGAGCTTGGGAAGCGCAGTTTTGCATGGTGAGGGTACGGAAGGGGTAGCGACGCAGCGGCCAGGACCCGCTGACCCAGAAAGTCTGAGGCGTTTCAGCCTTCAGTTGACACCTATGGCATCCGACTCGATCTTCACGGCTTTGCCATCTGGCCGCGATAGACAAGTCACACCTAGCTGGAATTGATAGGGACCAGAACGCTGTCTCAGAACGTCTCAAGTTCCAACTTTTGCCCGGTGCGGCGTGTTCTGCGGGGGCGCTGACGCTGCTCGCGGCAGCCCTACTGGTGAGGGGGCGCACTCACCAATCTGGCGCGGGCCAACCTTCGGGATAGCCCCAAAGCCGTGCTCGACGAAGCCTGGCAAATCGTGAACCGCGACTACGTAGATTCTCAGTTCAATCAGGTGGACTGGCTACAAGTCCGGCGCAGCCTGCTTTCGCAGTCCTACTCAACGCGGGAGCTAACGGACGCGGCATCCGAGGCATGTCGATAGAAACGGCAGCTAGCCTGGTTCGGGGTCCTGCTGGTACGACGGTGCAACTGCTACTCCAGCACCAAGGCCGGACCGCCCCCTTGGCGGTTAGCCTCACCCGGGCACACATCGAGGTGCCCACTGTGCGCTCTGCCCTGCGCCTCGAAGGTCAGCGGCGAATTGGCTACATTCACCTCAGCGAATTTGGCAACCATGCCGCCGAGCAGATGCGCCAGGCCATTGAAGCTCTCAACAGGCAACACGTGGACGGATTTGTGCTGGATCTGCGCAGCAACCCAGGGGGCCTAGTGGACCAGGCCCTTGATATTGCCCGGATGTGGTTAGACAACGGGGAAATTGTGCGCACTGTGGATCGCAATGGCATCTCAGAAGAGCTGCGTGCTGACCACGCTGCCCTGACCCACTTGCCATTATTTGAAGGTCACGATTGCACACTACTTCACGCCCGCTGGGCTGGATATCAATCATCGGGGCATCGCCCCAGATGTCCCCGTCAGCCTCACAGAGCGGCAGCGCCAACTGCTCTCCACCCACCCCAACCGCATCGGCACCTCAGCCGATCCCCAGTTCTCCGATTGCCAGTTTAGGGATGTAACCCTTCCCGCCAATTACCCTTGCGATAATAGCTGGCAGAACTTGAATTTTTGTGTAGACTAAGGGGCTCGGGAGGTTCTGAGCAACTGGCCCACACACTCAAGTCAAGCAGCAAAACTTGGGGGATTGGATGAGTCTTGCGCGCTCGAAAGCGTCCGTTCGGACCAGCCTGAACGCTTCAACTCTGGATGGCGTCTTAGCCGCAGTTTTCACCAGCCTCACCAGCGGCGTCCTGCTGAGCGATTTCATGTTGCAGCTGAAAGCCAGCACCTTTGAAATCGGCCTGCTGGCAGCGATCCCGATGCTGGTGAACGTGGTGCAGCCGTTGGGAGCTCATTGGGCCGACTGCACCACCAGTCGGCGGCGTTACGGGTTGTTCACCTTCGGAGGGGCGCGCAGTTTATGGCTGCTGATCCTTCCAGCGATTCTCTTGGCCCATTGGTCTCACTGGCACCTTAGTCCTCAGCTTGTCTTGGCTCTGTGTCTGGTTTCTAGCCTATTGGCGGCGCTGGGCGGCGCGTCTTGGTTTAGCTGGCTTGGTGCTTTAGTACCCACACGGCTGCGGGGGCGTTACTTCAGCACTCGCAACACGGCGGTGAGTCTGACCACCCTGCTGTTTTTACCTCTGGCGGGTTGGCTTGTAGACACCTGGCCCGGCGGTTCGTTTCAAGGTTACGGCGTCATGCTACTGCTGGCCGTGGTCGCGGGTCTGGCCAGCATCGCAGTTCAGGGCTACATGGCAGACGTCAATCCGCAGGACGAGCAATGCCAGGTTCTAGAATCCACTGCCGCCAGTGCTCAACCCCTACAAGATGTGAACTTCCGGGTTTTCTTGGGGTATCACGCCCTCTGGACCTTCGCGCTCAACCTCAGCGCCCCATTTTTTGCGCTGTACCTACTGGATAGCCTATCGCTGGGGTTGTTCTGGGTAACGGCCTACAGTAGTCTGAGCGCCGCCGCTAACATTCTGACTCTGCGTTTCTGGGGACGGATTGCCGACCGGACGGGCAACCGGCCCCTACTCTGGCTGTCGGGACTGGCGGTGGCAGTGACCCCTCTGCTCTGGCTGGGAACTGGGCAGGGGTATTGGTCTGTATGGCTGTGGCTGCCGCTGATATACATCCTGAGCGGCACAACCACGTCTGCTTTGGATCTGTGCACGCACAACATCCAGCTCAATCTTGCGCCGCGAACTCAAAACTCGGCCTATTTCGCCGTGGCGGCAGCAGTAAGCGGCATCACTGGAGCGCTGGGAGCCGCTTTGGGAGGATACCTAGGGCAGTGTCAGTTTGTGGGCGGATTGCTAGGGTTATTTGCGCTGTCGACTGTCCTCCGCTTGGTGGCGCTCCTGCCGCTGCTGCGAGTCCAGGAAGCGCCTGCCCACAGCGTGCCTCAAACCGTGCAGCTGCTACGCACAGAGTTTCTGAATTTCGCTGTTAGGATGCCAACTCTCTTTGTGCCCCCTGCTGCCCCACCGAAGTTGGCGGTTCTTGCTCCTGCTGGAGATCAAGCTGAGGCAGAGTACGATGAGCAGGAGCTGACGTCTGTGGGTGGCAGTAGCAGCTGAGGGTCAGCCTAAAATTTGGCCTCCGGGCTCAGCGCCCTGCGAGCGCGTCTCAGCAGGCGCAGGCTGACTAAGCCCGCGATTCATTCTGTATACTCTTGCTAAAGTTACGCTTCTGTTGGTGATGCAGTCTTGGAGCGCTGCCCAGTGTCTCCAAGTGCAACCGTCTCCAGAGACGGAGGCTGCCGTATGTCGTTAACTCGTGCTGACCTCGAAGCCAGCCTGTTCCAACAGCTTATTGCGCAGGCAGGCTGGCCCTTGGCGTCCAGGATCGTCCACTGCTTTTGCTCCGCGCTCAGGTAACTGCTAGTCAACAGTCACTAGCCAGCGCAGAAACCCACGCAGAATAGTCACACAAAAATCGGCAGACGACCTCGCCTGCCGCAAAGACTCAGCTAACCTGACGCTTACACAAGGCCCAGGAAGTGCAGAACGCCTTGACCGGTTGCAAACTCGGTGACCAGAGCAGCCACGAAGCCGATCATAGCCAAGCGACCATTCCAATTCTCAGCACCAGCGGTGAAGCCCCAGTTCCAGGCGTTGCGATTCTCGCTTTCCATCGTGTAACTCCTTTGCGCTCGCTTATGTTAAGCAGTGTAATCAATCTGCGAGCAAACCGCAACATTGTTTTACATTGGGTGTCCCTGGAAAAGAACTGAGACCTGAGCGTTCAGGCCGAGTCACGTCCTGCAAGCCCTGGAGCCCCGGAGTAGAATGCCTGTGCAGAACTGTCTTGGACTCAACAAGCCCAGGGGATTATGGTGAAACATCGCCCACTGTCAAGTGGCATTCGGAGCCGTGCTTCCAGCCACGCCCTGCCCCTGCCAAGCTGGTTCTGGGCAGGGGTTGGAGGGGTTCTTCTGCTCTCGCTTGTCTTGCACTTTTGGGACTTGGGCCGGTTCAAAGAACTGGTCTTCGACGAGGTTTACTATCCTAAGTACGCCCGCAATTACCTCAATGGCGAGAAGCTGTTCGACCCCCACCCCCCGCTGGGCAAGTACATCATTGCTGGGGGTCTCTGGATTGCAGATCGCCTGGGCTGGGCTGCGCCGGTCGCCTACCGTTGGACCGAGGCGCTGTTCGGGTCGCTGCTACCCGTCGTGGTAATGGGGTTAGCCTGGCAAATTGCACCCAGGCCGATTTTCACACTGCTGGCTGGCCTGTTCACCGCCTCTGATGGCCTCTTGCTGGTCGAGTCGCGCCTGGGTCTGATCAATATTTTTCTGGTGTTCTTTGGCGTTCTGAGCCAATGGCTGTTTCTGGTGGGTTTGGGGGCCGAGGGCAGCAGACGCTGGGGCTGGCTGGCCCTGGCGGGGCTTAGTTTAGGCGCAGCCATCTCCGTGAAGTGGAACGGGCTGGGGGTGGCGTTCGCGATGCTGCTGCTATGGGTAGTGGCCTGGCTGTTGCGCTGGCTGCGCTGGGACCGGGGGGCCAACCCCAGCGGGCTGATGCGGGTTACGGAATTGAGCGTCAGCCAGATCCTGCTCTGTTTTGCCGCTATCCCCGTGGGGCTGTACCTGCTGCTATGGATTCCCCACATGCAGGTCAACCCGGAGCCGGGGCTGTTGGGACTTCACCGTCAGATGCTGGACTACCATCTACATTTGGGCCAGAGCCAGACTGACGGCAAGCCAGTCCACCCGTACTGCTCGGCTTGGTGGACCTGGCCACTGCTGCTGCGGCCCATGAGCTACTACTACCAGTCGGTCAAGACGACGACGCCAGAGATAGTCTATGCCCTGCACGGTATGGGCAACCCTTTACTGTGGTGGCTTTCATCGCTGGCGGTTTTGGTCCTCGCAGGTTTGTGGGTGCGTTGGTGTCTCGGTCCCAACGCTCGGCGGGGAGCCGCCGCCACCGTGCCCTGGGGGCCGCTGTATATCTTGCTGGGCTACGGGGCAAATTACCTGCCCTGGAGTGCGGTGGGCCGCTGCACTTTCATCTACCACTACATGCTGGCGTCGATATTTAGCTTTTTGGCCCTAGCCTGGCTGGTGGACTGGAGTCTTAGTCAGCCAGAGCTGAATTGGCAGAGTCGCAGCCTAGTTCGGCACAATCGCCAGCTGTGGGTTGTGGGTGTAACCGTGATCGGGGCGGTCGTTCTGGCACTGCTGTTCTGGCTGCCTGTGTTTCTGGGGCTGCCTCTGACCTACGAAGCCTTCCGCCTGCGCATGTGGCTGACTTCCTGGATTTAAGGGCACTTCCTTTCAAGGCCTAAGGGTAGAGCCCCCGGTCAGCCAGGGCCTGAGCCACACGGCCTACCCCTAGCGTGTAGGCCGCTAGCCGCAACGGTACCTGCCGCGTTTTGGCCTGCTGACTAACCTGGCGGTAGGCTTGTACCATCAGGCTTTCCATTTCGCGGTTGACGCGTTCCTCATCCCAGAACACGTAGGACAACCCCTGCACCCATTCCAGATAACTGACCACCACGCCCCCCGCATTGGTCAAGATATCCGGCAACACTGTGACTCCACGTGCTTCCAACTCCTGGTCTGCTTGTAGGGTCACCGGCCCGTTAGCGGCTTCAGCCACCAATTTCGCCTGAACCTGATGCACGTTGTCTTCTGTGATCTGGTTCTCCAGTGCTGCTGGGATCAAGATATCGCAGGGCAGGGTCAACAGCGCCGCATTGGTGATGGGCGCGGCTCCCGGGAAGCCCACAAGGCTGCGGTGCTGGGCGGCAAAAACCTCCACTGCCGGGATATTGAGACCCGCTTCGGCGTAAATGCCGCCCGAGCCCCCCGACACCGCCAGAACTTTGGCCCCGGCCTGGTGAAACAGCCTGGCGGCGGCCCGGCCCACGTTGCCGAAGCCCTGGATGACCACCCGCACACCCACTAGCGACTGGCCTCGCTCAGCCAGCGCTTCGCGTACGGTAATCATCACGCCGCGCCCGGTCGCCAGTTCTCGGCCTCGGGAGCCACCTATAGACAACGGTTTGCCGGTGACCACGCCTGGCACCGCATGGCCGACGTTCATCGAGTAAGTGTCCATCATCCAGGCCATTTCGCGGGCGGAGGTGCCCATGTCCGGCGCGGGGATGTCCACCGCCGGGCCAATGTCATTGATCAGCTCGCTGGTGTAACGGCGGGTGATCCGCTCTAGCTCACCGACACTGTAGCGAGTCGGATCAATGGCAATTCCCCCCTTTGCGCCACCATAGGGAATGCCCAACAGCGCACACTTCCAGGTCATCAGCATCGCCAGGGCGGACACCTCGCGCAGCGTAACCGCCGGGTGATAGCGGGTGCCCCCCTTGTAAGGACCCAGAATGTTACAGTGCTGTACGCGGTGCCCGGCCAGGACCTGCACTTCACCACTATCGAGCTTTACCGGAATAGCAACCGTAACCACCTTGCGCGGGCTACTGAGAATCGCCAGTAAGCCCGAATCGAGCTGCAGGGCGCGGGCTGCCTGGTTGAGATAGCTGCAAGCTTGGTCAAAAGGGCAGATGTAGGCTGGCGATGGGGTCTCCAGCGGCAGCAACGACGTTGAAACCATACAATCCTTCTCGCAATCGCGGCGGTTCCGCGAACTGAGTCTCTACGCGTAGCCTAGCGCTCTCGCTGAGTCAGTCCGGCATTTTGTAAAATTTGTTACAGTTTTGGAGCCTCACCGTCAGGCTGCGGCAATGTTCGAGCCATCGCCTTGGCATTGGTTAAGAAGTGTTGATGAATTGGCGAGAGTCGTGTTACATTCCTTAACAGGAAGACTAAGCTGGCCAGGCAGCAGTGTGAAGGTTGGCTCTGCGCCCTGCACGAATCTTGGGCCAGCGCCAGAGGTGGTGAAGGGTTTTCCTCCTCCCAACACAGCAAGCACCTGCCAGCCGAAGCCAGCGGCTGGCTTTTATTTACAGCCTGCCTGATGAGCGTGGTACGGTGGTGAATGGCATAAATAGGTAGAAGGCCGCGTCAAGGCTTTTTTCTGAGGTAGGAGTCTGGGACTGGATCTAGGAAAAAAGGCTATATCGCGGAGAGCTTAGGGGAAAGCTTGCGCGGATGGCTGAAGGCAACCAGAGAAATTCGAGCCGGTCCCAAGGCGGTGTGAGTCGGGAGACACCGGAGGTGAGGATAATGCATCTATGGCAATGCAAGCGGCTCAAGTTGACAACAGACTCCGGCTTCCCACCCACCCCAGACTGAACTTCACAGGGGTGAGCCTGCCAAGGCCACTGCACCTGCAACCCCCCCTGCCTGAGCTGTAGTTTTTCGTGAGCCCTAATTTTCATCCGTACCCTGGAGGTCACTCGCATGTCTATTCGTCTGTACATTGGCAACTTGGCTGAAGATGTGGATCGCCCGGCCTTGGAGGCTTTGTTCACCCAGGAAGGCGATAATATCTCGGTGAAGCTGATTACCGATCGCAAGACTAATAAGTGTCGTGGTTTCGGCTTCGTAACAGTCGGCACTGATGAGCAGGCTGACCAGTTGATCGAGAAGTTCAACGGCCAACTGTTTGCTGACCAGGCGCTACGGGTGGAGAAAGCCCAACCCCGAGACCCGAAAGGCAAGGATGAGGCAGCACCAGAGGCGGCGAGCCCTGCACCCAACAATCCTCCCCCCAAGCGTGGTGGCGGTGGTGGTGGCAAGGCGAAGCGGGGAGCACCCGCCGCTGCTGATACCGGCAATCCCCCCTCTGAAGCCGTCCAGCCAGATCCTCGCTGGGCGCAGGAGTTAGAGAAGCTCAAGCAAATGCTCGCTGCCCAGACCAGCAACTCCTAGGGCCGAGGAAAGTGCACCGCCAGGAAGCGAACGGCCTGCTCGGGCGTGGTAATTTCACTGTCGAGTTGGGCCGCCAGGAGGGCATCTAGAATCGCCCTGAAGCTGGGACCGGGCCGGTAGCCCAAACGCTTTAGGTCGTTTCCAGTTAGCAAAGGGCGGGCCTGAGACCAGATAGCCAGATAGGCCCACAGGCGGCGGCGCAGAGGCCGATCACTGCGAGCCAATACCAACACCAGCGTGCTGAGTTCGAACGGTCGCAGGTGAAGGCTGATTTCACTAGGGTGGCTGAGTCGGGCTAGGGTCTGGTGGAGGTCGGCCTCCGTCTGAGCTAGGTTCGCCAGTCGTTCAATGCTGTCTGTACTCAGATGAAGCTTTTCGGCAGCTACCCCGCGTTGCGCCGGTTCCAGGGAGGCGATTAGGGTCTCCAGCACCAGCAGCCAGTGGCTGAGCTGCTGGCTGCGACCGTCGAAACGCTTGAGCCAGCGGTCCAGGCGGCAGACCTGTCGCCAAAGCCGGGCGCTTAGGTGCAGGTCCGGGTGGATACAGCGCAAAGCGCCCAGGTCCGAGAGCAGTTTCAGGGCCGGACGCCAGTAGGCAGCTTCCAAGATGTAGCGCAACTCGCTCTTGAGCCGGTCGCCGCCCACCGCATCGTGCAAGCCGCTCTCCAGCGCGTGGCGAATGTAGCGCTCGGTCTGAGGGTCGATCTGGAACTGCAGACGCACGGCGAAGCGTACCGCCCGATAGATGCGCGTGGGATCTTCGATAAAGCTATTAGCGTGCAGGACCCGCACCCGACCGGCTTCTAGATCCAGCACTCCGCCAAAAAAGTCCAGCAGTTCTCCGGCCCGTGGCTCGCTCAGGCGGACTGCCAGGGCGTTGACCGTAAAGTCGCGGCGGTAAAGATCCTGTTGAATCGAGCTGGCTTCAACTTCGGGATGGGCGGCGGGGTAGGGATAGAACTCCGTGCGTGCGGTGGCGATATCCACCCAGACCTGCCCTAGCTCAGATTGGGCAGGCCAGAGCAGCGCAGCGGTTTGGAAGCGCCCATGGACCTGCAGGTCTGCCTCAGGGTAAGACGCTTGCAGCGCTCGGGCTAGCTCAACTCCCGCCCCTTGCTGCATCCGGCGATGGTCGCCATCCACCACTAGATCGAGGTCGGTGATCGCCCCCTCGCGGCCCAGGAGCACATCGCGCACCGCGCCGCCCACCAGATAGAGCTGCCAGTCACGCTGCTGGGCCAGTTGTGCTGCATCTTTGAGCAAGTGCCCTAGGCGAGGGGCGAGGTGCTGCTGCAGCTGTTCGGCAATCGGCTGGCAGATCAGGGCCAGGGGTAAGCGGAGAGGGCGATTGATCGCGTGCAGCTGTCGCAGGACATCGGTGCGGGTCACAATGCCCACCAGCTCGTCGCCATCCAGGACTGGCAGCCGACCAATGTCGTAGGTAACCATCAAGGCCTCGATCTCCGGCAGCGAGGTCTCGGGTGCGATCGTGCGCACCTGAGTGGTCATGTAGCCCCGCACCGGTGCATGGCCGAAGCCATGGTGCAGGGCGATGTCCAGGTCCCGCCGCGAGATGATGCCCACCAATTTGTGTTGCGCATCGACTACCGAGAGGCCAGAGTGCCCATAGCGCAACAGCACGCGTCGGGCTTCGTCGATCGAGGTGTCTGGGCGGATCGTGCGTACGGGCGACGACATCAGCAGCTTGGCCTGCGGCGGCTGGGGGATCTGCGCCTTGAGCTGGTCGTAGAGGGCCTGCAGCATTTGTTTTGGGTCCACGCCCCGCAGGCTGGCTGAGGCGGCCCGAGGGTGTCCGCCGCCGCCGAGGGGAGCCAGCAGCTGATTCAGGTTGGCGAAATCTTTGCGGGCACGACCAATCACGCTCAGCCGGTCGTCGTAGGCCGCACCCAGGAGCAACACATCTAGGTCGGTCAGCTCGCGCACCTGGGTGACTAGCCCCGACAGCCCGCTCACATAGCCTTCGGTGTGGAGCAGGAGCTGTGCCACGCTGTAGCCGTGAATCGTCTCCGGCTCTAGCGTCTCTAGCGCTTGGCTAAGCAGATCTTGTAGTTGGGGCGACAGGCTGGATTGGACATATTCCCCGATCACCGCCAGACTGGCCCCTTGCGCCATCAGCCAGACCAGCGCTTGGGCATCGCGCACAGTTGTGTGGTCGAAGGTCAGCGAGCCTGTGTCGACGTGGATGCCCAGCGCCATCACCGTGGCTTCGTAGGGATTCAGACGGAGGTTCTGCAGCTGTAGCTGCTCGGCAATCAGTGTGGAAGTCGCGCCCACGGCTTCCACCTGCCGGTCTGTGGCAGCGATATCGCTCTGTGCACCGACGTGGTGGTCGTAGATCGTGATGCGCTGCTCGGGCGGCCCAAGGTCTAGCCAGGCGGCACAGTTACCCAGCCGATCGCGTTTCTGCGCATCTACCACGATCAAATGCGGCACGGTTGCCGGATCGACCGAACGGGCTTCGATCAGCGGGTATTCGTCCCGGTGCAGGGCCAGAAACTGCCGCACACCAGGATGCGCGCCGCCGCACAGGACAATCCGCGCACCTGGCAGCAGCCGGGCGAGGCCCACCGCTGCCCCCAGCGTGTCAAAGTCGGCGGTTGTGTGGCAGAGGATCAGATCCATTGATTCCAAGATTGATTCAAAGGGGGAAATTCCTTGATAGCTTTATGGGAAGGGCAAACCGCCCTGCTCAAACGCGGCTGTTGAAGGGAGAGAGATTTACAATGAGCATCGTGTTTCAATTAGCCTTGGCGGCACTAGTCCTATTTTCCTTTGTGATGGTGGTGGCTGTGCCTGTGGCCTACGCATCGCCGCAGAACTGGGGCCAATCTAAGAATTTGCTCCTGCTGGGCTCTGGCGTTTGGGCCATCCTGGTGGTACTGGTCGGTTTGCTGAATTTCTTCGTGGTTTAGGAGTGGCATGGGGGTTTTCGAAGGCACGTTTACCCAGATCGAGGGCCTGCGCTTTGCGATTGTGATCGGTCGCTTTAATGACTTGGTCACTGGCAAGCTGTTGGCAGGCACGCAGGACGCCCTGAAGCGCCATGGGGTTGATGTCGATCCGGCGGGCAGCCAGGTGGATTACGCCTGGGTGCCCGGTAGTTTTGAGATCCCGCTAGTGGCCCGGCAACTGGCAATCTCGGGGCGTTACCAGGCGATCATCTGTCTGGGTGCAGTGATTCGTGGCGATACCCCCCACTTTGATTACGTGGCGGCGGAGGTGTCCAAAGGCATCGCCGCCATCAACTATCAAACCGGCGTGCCGGTGGTCTTTGGCGTCCTCACCACCGACACCATGCAGCAGGCGCTGGAGCGGGCGGGCATCAAGAGCAACAAGGGCTGGGAGTATGGTATGAGCGCCCTTGAGATGGCGAGCCTCATGCGCCAGATCAAAGCGGCGAACGCCTTGCCCGAGAACAACGGCAGTGCAGAGCGCCCCTTGCGCAGCGCAGTGGATGCCCAACTGGTACTCGACTCAGCCCCAGAGAGTTGACAGACTCGCGGGATTTTTGGATACTAGTAAAGCTTGATTAATCAAGCTTCAATATGCGGGTGTGGCTCAGTGGTAGAGCATCTCCTTGCCAAGGAGAGGGTCAAGGGTTCGAATCCCTTCACCCGCTTGATTCAAGTCTGATTTCAGAGTGAGGGCCTGGCTTTAGGCTACTCTTATTTGCAGCGCGGGTGTAGGCGGCTAGCCTTGCGCATGCGAGCAGAGACGAGCAACCTATATGACCAGTAACGGACGCGAACCGATTGATCAGAGGCTGGATCGGCTGGCCACAACCGTCGAGCAATTGGTGCTGGCCTCCATTGAAAGCCGCCAGGCCGCTGAAGAACTACGCCAAGCGTCGGAGCAGCAACGCCAAAACATTGAGATTCTGGCGGCTCGCCTGGATCGACTCACCACGGTTGTGGTGGAAGATGGGCGGCACTTTTCCCAGATAGACAGTCGCTTGGACCGGCTTGTGGCGGCGAGCAGCGAATTGAGGCAGACCACAGAGGCACATAGCCAGCAAGTCGTAGACCTGCGCATCACCGCCGAGGCGCAGGAACGGCGTTTGCAGAATCTGGAGCACCGGTAGTCGAGGTGGCGAAACCCTTTAGCTACTGGCTTTCGCCTCGGTTGGAAGCTCTGCTTCGGTCTGCTGCTGCTCGGAGTTCTGGCGCAGGATGCCAAGTAGGTGAATGACCGACAGGAGCAAGGCTACCCCCGAGAGCACGTAGCTGTGTAGGGCGTACAGGCGCTGGACGGTGGGGGTGCCGATCGCTTCGCCGCCCGTGAGGATCGCTCGCAAGGTGCGGCCAATCAGTGGGATTGCCTCAACGGTGCTCAGCTCGATGTTGAAGCGCCAGTAGCCCTCTTGGGTCCAGGGCAAGATGATCGCCGTCCAACTGAGGGCAATCAGGATGAGAATCAGCAGGATGGCGCTAACCCAGGCGCTGAGCCAACTGGAGCGGAGTTGCCCTGGCTGTGGTCGTCCCAGGAACATAATGACCATCTGCACCAGGGCCAGGGCGATCAGACCGTTGCCAGCGAAATTGTGCACGGTCTGAACTAGCCAGCCGTTGGGCACGCGGTTGGCCAGGGTTTGTAGGGAGTTGAAGGCTGCTCCGGCGACTGGTTCGTAGTTGAAGGCGAGCAGCACGCCACTCGATGCTGCGCCTAGGAGCAATGTCAGAATCATCACGGCTAGCAGGGTCGCGAGTCGCTTCAAGGCCAGCGTGTAGTTCATAGACCTCGGCAAACAGTCTTTACCCCACGATAGTACTGACCCTAGAGATACCCGACCAACTTCCTGAGGGGTCCTAAGTCCAGATTCGGCGGTTTGCCGCTCGGATCCTCCAGAGCTTTGCTGTCCGAGTTCCGAGGCCGAAATGCGAGGTTCTGCGCTC
>JANNOU010000010.1:0-6250 GCA_031399305.1 Leptolyngbya sp. SOY_34_metabat_272 | reverse complement strand
GCCGCTTCAGCCGCTGGACGCTCCTGGGCCGAGGCGTGGCTGCTCAGCTGGATTAGCTCAATTTTGTAGCCATCCGGGTCTTCGACGAAAGCGATCACCGTGGTGCCGTGCTTCATGGGACCAGGTTCGCGGCTGATTTTGCCGCCCTTGACGCGAATCGCCTCGCAAGTGGCGTAGATATCTTCCACACCGAGCGCGATGTGGCCATAGGCATCGCCCAGGGTATAGGTGTCCGTGCCCCAGTTGTGGGTCAGCTCGATCACCGCGTTCTCAGATTCATCGCCATAGCCGACAAAGGCCAGGGTGAATTCGCCGCTGGGGTAGTCCTTGCGGCGCAGCAATTGCATACCCAAAACCGTGCAGTAGAAGTCGAGCGAGCGATCCAGGTTGCCAACCCGGAGCATGGTGTGGAGCATCCGCATCGTGGGTTCCTCTCTGGGTGTTTCAGGAGTTCCTCCTCAGTTTAAGGACAATCTTTAGGTTTCTATCCCCCCTCTGGCGATGGCTCTACCCTAAGATTTCGGGGGTATTGCATTAGACACTTGGCCAGTACCAACGAGGGACTTTGCGCATGTTCAACGCCGCCAGCAGCACAATCGACGAAATCCGAGCCCGAGAAATCCTGGATTCGCGCGGACGACCCACCATCGAGGCCGAGGTTCTGTTGGCCAATGGAGTAATCGGGCTGGCTCAGGTGCCCAGCGGTGCCTCCACCGGCAGCTTCGAGGCCCACGAGTTACGGGACGGTGACAAAAGCCGCTACGGCGGCAAGGGCGTCCTGCGCGCGGTCAAAAATGTCGAGGAAGTCATCGCCCCCGACCTGCAAGACCTAGATGCCCTCAACCAGGAGCTGATCGACCGCCGCATGATCGCCCTAGACGGCACACCCAATAAGACCAATCTGGGAGCCAACGCCATCCTGGCCGTGTCCTTGGCCGTGGCCAAGGCAGGCGCACTGACCTTGGATCTGCCCCTGTATCGCTACCTGGGCGGACCCCTGGCTAACCTGCTGCCGGTGCCGCTGATGAATGTGATCAACGGCGGCTCCCACGCCGACAACAACGTTGATATCCAGGAATTCATGATCGTGCCGGTGGGCGCGCCCAGCTTTGAGGAGGCACTACGCTACGGCGCAGAGGTGTTCAGCGCTCTGCACGATGTGCTCAAAGGCAAGGGCCTGCTGAGCGGCGTCGGTGACGAGGGCGGCTTCGCCCCCAACCTGGGCTCCAACCGCGAGGCCCTGGACCTGCTGCTGAGCGCGATTGAGAAAGCAGGCTACAAGCCCGGCGAGCAGGTGGCGCTGGCGCTGGACGTGGCAGCCAGCGAGTTCTACAAAGATGGCAGCTACACCTACGACGGCGCGGCACACTCGCCCGCCGAGCTAATCGACTACCTGGGCGACCTGGCCGCCAGCTACCCAATCGTCTCGATCGAAGACGGCCTCTCAGAAGACGACTGGGACAGCTGGCAAGCGCTCACCGCCAAACTGGGCAACCAGGTGCAACTAGTGGGCGATGACCTGTTTGTGACCAACAAGACCCGCCTGCAGCAGGGCATCGACCGCAGCGCCGCCAACTCGATCCTGATTAAGCTCAACCAGATTGGCTCACTTACCGAGACCCTGGAGACCGTGGACCTAGCGACCCGCAGCCGCTTCCGCTCGGTGATCAGCCACCGCTCGGGCGAAACCGAGGACACGACGATTGCTGACCTAGCCGTGGCCACACGGGCCGGGCAGATCAAGACCGGCTCCCTCTGCCGCAGCGAACGCGTGGCCAAATATAACCGCCTGCTGCGCATTGAGGACGAGCTGGGCGACCAGGCGGTGTATGCGGGCGCGGTTGGGCTGGGACCCAAACTGGCGTGACCTCTGGTGTGGAGAAAGCGCTGGATTTAGCGACGAGTTTGCAGCTGGTGATCCGTCTGGGGGTGCTGATGTTGCATAGCGGCAGCTCCAGCTTCCGGGTCGAGCAGGCGATGAGCCGGGCGGCGCTCTCGATGGGCATGCAGCGGCTCGATGCCTATGTGACGCCCACTGGGATCATCGCCTCAGCTTACAGCGAGCACAGCCACTACACCCAAATTGCGCGGGTGCGGGGCCTAGGCGTGAACATGGGCAACCTCTGCGAGCTGGAGTTTCTGGCTCGCCACCTGCCCCCCAATTTCGAGCCCGCGCAACTGGCCGCCAAGCTGGACCAAATCGAGCAGCGGCCCCTGCTCTATCCTCGCCCCCTGATTGTGGTGGCGGTGGCGGTGGCCTGTGGCGTGTTTGCGGTGATCCAGGGCGGTGGGCCGCTGGAGTTGGTCGCGGCGACGATCGGCGCGGGCGTGGCGCAGAGTGTGCGCTTGCGCTTGCAGGCCGAGCGCTTCAATCCGATTCCAATTACGGTGGTCTGCGCGGCGATGGCGACGGCGGTCAGCTATCCGCTGGTGGTCAACCTGGCGCTGTGGGCTCCCCGCTTGGGGCTGCCGCCCACGCTGCCCAGGCTGGCGGTGGTTTCAGCGGTCCTGCTGCTGGTGCCAGGCATGCCGCTGGTGACGGCGATGCTGGACTTGACGCGGTTGGACTTGGTCTCAGGAGTTTCGCGAGGCGTCTACGCGCTGACCTTGCTCGTCAGCATCGCCATTGGCATGCTGCTGATCTTGGCTTGGACGGGCTTCACGATTGTCTAGGAGGGTCGGATGCTCACTGGCGAGACGGTTCTGTTACAGCTGTTGCTGGGTTTCATTGCCACCCTGGGCTTTGCGATTCTGTTCAACGTGCCGCACCGAGCGCTACTGCTTTGCTCGGTGATTGGTAGCCTCGGCCACACGCTGCGGTTTGGGCTGGTTGAGCTGGGTGTGTCCAATGTCGTGGCGACTTTCGGCGCGGCGCTGTTTGTGGGGCTGGTGGGTTACCTGCCAGCGCGGCGGCTGCATCTGGCCCGCGTGGTGTTTACGGTGACGGGCATTATCTCGATGGTGCCGGGGATCCCGGCCTACCAGGTGATGGCCTACTTCAGCCGGGGCGACATTGCCGGTGGCCTGGACAGTGCGGTGAAGGCCGGGCTGATTGCTGGGGCAATTGTCGCGGGGCTGAGCACGGCCCGGATCCTGACCGACCGCGCTTGGAGCCGCAGCAGCGAGCCGCTGCCGGACGCTGCGTCAGCTCAGGGGGAACTTGAAAATCGAGGCGGATAGGGGCGGAAACTCGTAGTCGAAGCGTGCGCCCAGGTTGGTGCGTCTGGCTTGGTTGGGCTGCACGCCAGTGGCCATCACGTGGAGCAGCGGCGGCCCACTGAGGCGCGCGCCGGTCAGCTCGACGCGGCTGCGCAGGGGCATGGCGCGGCGATTGATCACCTCTATGTAGAGGTGATTGGCATCTTTGGTGGCGGTGACCAGGAGATTGGATCTGCCGAAGCGGTTACGGCTGCCGGTGACGCTTCTGGCCAGGACCTGGGGACCGCGCAGGTTGCCGTTGATCCAGAGCGCCCAGTAGCTGTAGTTCTTGCGTTTTTGGGGGTCGTAGTGGCCAAATCCCTGCTGCTGAGTGCCGTAGTTATCGAAGGCAAAGGCGGTGGTGATGCGCCCAACCGGATTGTAGAGATAGTAGTGCGTGAGTGCCAGATTCCAGAGACCGCCGCCGATTTCGTGCTTGAAGTTTTTGGCATTGTGCTCAGTAATGCCCAAGCCGACATTGGGCCGGGCAAACCGAATCGCTTGCATCCTGGCTCTCAGCGCCGCTACGCCGTAATTGTCGCGGCCAACGGGGCGCTCGCCGTCGTCGAGGTTGTCCAATTTGTGGGGTTGGTTGAGCAGCGCTTCGGGGTCTTGGCCGCCGGAGTAATTGTGATAAGTAATCACATCGACGCTCTGCTTGGCGTGTTCCAAAAAGTAGCTCAGAATGCGCGTGCTGTAGTTGCCAACCTGCGGCCAGCGGTAGGGAAAGGTCACCGAAGGGCCAGCCAGGATCACTATGTCGCGCAGGCCCGCTTTCACCAAGGCCTCGTGGCAACGGTTGAAGATGTCCACGTATTCCTGGGGGCTGGAGACACGATAGTCGATTTTGAGGTCGGGTTCGTTGCCGATTTCCCAGTATTGTTTTCGGAGGTTGTAGGGCGCGGCTCGGTAGTGTTTTACCAAGAAGACCAGGTTAGTGTCGACTGTGCCGCCGGGGCTGCCATCGGCTTTGAAATAGGGCAGACCCGGTTTGATGTATTGAATTAACAAGGGGGTCGCGCCAGCGTTGACAATCGCCCGCACATTGCGGTCGAAATAGTCCAAGCGATGGTTGGGGGCGCGGTTATCGGGATAGGTGACGTTGCGCACCAGTTTGACTTTGGCCGCTTTGAGATCGGCTTGAAAATCGATGCCGTTGGCGTTGGTGGCAAACTCCGGGCTGTGGGCGTTGATCACCACGCCGCCAATCCCGTCCGGTTTCTGGCGAATCACTTGGGCCGCATTCACCGTGATCTGGGCCGGACCCTGGCTGACCATGCCGCACGAGAGGCTGAAAATCAGGCTGGCAGCCCCGATCAACAGCGCTGAGAAAACCGACTGGCGATGAAGCTTCATGGCTTTGCAGGGGAGCGACCTGTTTCAGGGATCCCAACCCGGCACCCAAAATCAGGAAAGTGTGCCCGCCGCTTGGCGCTAATTCAGCGCCGTGCCGTCAGTGGGAACTCGTCAAACTTCACGACCGCTGACTCTGGCGCGCCGGTGTCGAAGCGGTAGCTGCTCACCAGTCCTGTGCCGGTGTCCAAAATGCTGAAGGCGGTGATCTGATTGCTGGAGAGGTAGGGCAGCGGCTGGCCGTCCTGGCCGGACAGTGGCGCGAGGCTGGGGACCACGGGCTCCAGGCCATTGGGATCGCCGGTGGCAGCGTAGGCTTCGCGGTAGCCGCTGGGCACAGGGCGCTGTTGGTCGCCCAGGTAAGCTCCATAGGAGTTACCGACGTTGGAGGTCTCCAGGAAATGGCTGCCGCTGGGGCTGACAAAACGGTTCCAGAGGTGGGTGTGGCCATAGAGGACGAGCTGCACGCCCGCTGTTTCCAATAAGGGCATGACATCGCGGATCAGGTAATCGGCATCTCTGGGGTATTCGTAGCGCACGGCTTGGATCGTGCCGTCGGCGTCGCGCTCGATCAGCTGCACTGGGTCAGTGTAGGCGGGCACGACGTTATCGCCCAGGGAGTGCGGCGGATGGTGCAGCATCACCAGCTTGTATTTCGCCTGCTGAAACTCAGGGCTGTTGACCTCGGCGGCCAGCCAGGTGTACTGGGCACTGCCTGGAGCGATCGGTTCAAAGATGTGCTGGCCATAGCCCCAGTTGTTGGGGTTATGCAGATCTGACTGGCGCTCGCGATAGCGGCCCCGAGCCCCTGCATCCAGCTTCCAGGTTCGCCAAATCTGGGTGGCGTAGAGAACAACCAAGCGCACCTCACCCAAGCTGACCGCATAGTACCGCTGCCCCCCGGTCTGACTCTGCGGCAGGCTAAAAATCTCTTCGTAAGTGTCGGTGTTGAAGGAATTATTTTTCAGCCAGTCCGCCTGCACTGGGCGATCTACTGAGGGATTGATCTGGCTGGCTTTTTGCGCGTAGATCTCCTGAGCCGCCGCTCGGGGAAAGGGGTCATCGAATTGGTCGTTCAGACCACTAGCCATCGAGAAGCGGCCCATGACTTCGTGGTTGCCGAGCGCGGTAAACAGGGGAGCGTGTTGAATCAGTTCGCCACCGCGATAGATTGTCTTGGCCTGCGCTTCGCCCAGCTCGTAGCGGGCGCGGCCCTGCAGATTGGCAAAGAAAGCATTGCCCCGGCAGTCATCAAACCACTCTGAGGCGCGGTCGGGCACCTGGACCAGATCTCCGGCCAGGAAAACTGCATCGACGCGACCCACGGTCTCGACTACTTTTTGCAGGTTGGCGGACACCATCGGTTTCAGTTGATGGTCCGAAGTGAGCAGGATTTTCAGCGGCTGGCCTGGGGCTGGTTGGGGAGCCAGACTGAACTCGGCGCTGCTCACGGTTTGGCCATCTGCGCGGGTGCTGGTGACGCGGTAGGGCACTCGCTCAGCCGCTGTCAGCCCCGTGACTTCAGCTTCGTGCCGCCAGATCGGACGCTGGCTGGTTTTGGCGTACAGCCGACCATCGCCGCGTTGTTCGCCAACCCAGGAGCTGGCATCTTCGCGGCTGCGGCTGAGGGGGCGGGTGGTCGCCACCGCAGTTTGGCTGAGGCCTGGCCCGTAGGCGACGCTGTGAGCCGTGCCTGCAA
>JANNOU010000197.1:0-8540 GCA_031399305.1 Leptolyngbya sp. SOY_34_metabat_272 | reverse complement strand
GTTGGGTGGATTAGAGAACCCGGAAAGGGGGGGCGTTTGCCCCCCAAACCCCCCACTGAGGGAGGCGCGCCTCCCCCAGACCCCCTGCGCAAGGGATGGCTGATGTGCTTACTCAGTGCCACTTGATTTGAAACCTCGTGCGCGAGGTTTCGAGACTCTCGGGCGAAGTTCTGAGACTTGTGCATGAAGTTCCAGGACTCTCGGGCGAAGTTCTGAGACTCGTGAATGAGGTTTCGAGACTCATGCATGAGGTTCTAAGACTCATGCATGAGGTTCTAGGACTCATGCATGAGGTTCTAGGACTCATGCATGAGGTTCTGAGCTTCGTGCATCCGGTTCTAGGACTGTCGGGCGAGTCCCAGAACCGAATGTCCCTGCCCAAGCGTGCCACTCACCCCTTTGCGCAGGGGGTCTGGGGGAGGCGCTTCGTCCCCCAGTGGGGGGTTTGGGGGGCAAACGCCCCCCATTTCCGGGTTCTCTCTACCACCTACGCCTTTCCCCAACTCAGCGCCTTTCCTTGCCAAAACTCCCTCACCTGCCTCTGAACCCAAAATTGTCACCCCAAGACGCTTTGTGCGACCATAAGGGACTGGCAAATAAGCGCCAATTCTATGTTTGATGCTCTCTCTGATCGCCTGGAGTCCGCCTGGAAAAAGCTGCGGGGCCAGGATCGCATTTCCCCCGAAAATATTCAGGAAGCGCTGAAGGAAGTCCGTCGTGCCCTTCTTGAGGCCGATGTCAACCTACAAGTCGTCAAAGAATTCATCGCTGGAGTCGCCAAACGAGCCGAAGGCGCACAGGTTATCTCCGGCGTGCGCCCCGACCAGCAATTCATCAAACTCGTCTACGACGAGCTGGTCCAGGTGATGGGCGACGAAAACGTGCCCCTGGCGCAAGTTGAAACCCCACCCACCGTAGTCCTGATGGCCGGTCTACAGGGCACCGGCAAAACCACGGCCACCGCCAAACTGGCTCTGCACCTGCGCAAACTCGGGCGCACAGCGCTGCTGGTCGCCACCGACGTCTACCGACCCGCCGCCATCGACCAACTGCTGACCTTGGGCAAGCAAATCGAAGTGCCCGTATTTGAGCTGGGCACCGACGCCGACCCCGTGCAAATCGCCCGCCAAGGCGTCGAACGGGCCCGTGCCGAGGGCGTAGACACCGTAATCATCGACACCGCCGGTCGCCTCCAGATCGACGCCGACATGATGGCAGAGCTGGCCCAGATCAAAGCCGCCGTGCAGCCAGACGACACACTGCTAGTGGTCGACGCCATGACCGGCCAAGAAGCCGCCAACCTCACCCGCACCTTCCACGAGCAGATCGGCATCACCGGCGCAATCCTGACCAAGCTCGACGGTGACACCCGTGGCGGCGCAGCCCTCTCCGTGCGCCAGATCTCCGGCGCACCGATCAAGTTCATCGGCGTCGGCGAGAAAGTGGACGCGCTCCAGCCCTTCTACCCCGAGCGCATGGCCTCGCGCATCCTGGGCATGGGCGACGTGCTTACTCTGGTGGAGAAGGCGCAAGAAGAAATCGACATGGCCGACGCCGAGAAGATGCAGGAGAAGATCCTCTCGGCCCAGTTCGACTTCACCGACTTCCTCAAGCAGACCCGCCTGCTCAAAAACATGGGCTCGCTGGGCGGCATTCTCAAGATGATCCCCGGCATGAATAAGATCAGCGACGAGCAATTGGCCCAGGGCGAGACCCAGCTCAAGCGCTGCGAGGCCATGATCAACTCCATGACCGGCGAGGAGCGCCGCAACCCTGACCTGCTCGCCAAAAGCCCAGGCCGTCGCAACCGCATCGCCCGTGGCTCCGGCTACGACCAACAGGACGTCAACAAGCTAGTCAGCGACTTTCAGCGCATGCGCACCATGATGCAGCAGATGGGGCAGGGCCGCTTCCCCGGCATGCCAGGCATGGGCGGGCCGGGCATGCCGGGAGGGCGCGGACCCGGCGGGTCCAAGAAAAAGAGCGGCAAGGGCAAGAAAAAGGGTAAAAAGGGATTTGGAGAATTGCTATAACCAGGAGACCTCTGTTCAAGCACCATGATTAAACTGCGACTAAAACGGTACGGCAAAAAGTTCGAAGTCAGCTACCGCATTGTGGCCATTAACAGCCGTGCCCGTCGCGATGGCCGTCCGCTAGAGGAATTAGGCTTCTATAACCCCCGCACCGACGAGACCCAGCTCGAGGTCGAAGGCATCATCAAGCGGCTCAAGGCAGGAGCCCAGCCCACGGACACAGTCCGCCACATTCTGGAAAAAGCCAAAGTCTACGACCAGCTCAACGCCTGAGCCCCCCACCCGTGCCTGCCGCCCCCGATTATCCGCAACTGGCCCGTTTCCTAATAGCGCCACTGCTCAACGACCCGACCTCCCTGAAACTGGACTGTGAACGCAACCTGGCCCGGCAGCGGGTCTGGCTGCGCGTTGCCTTTGAAGGGACCGACAAGGGGCGGGTGTTTGGGCGAGGCGGGCGCACGATCCAGGCCATTCGTGCAGTCCTAGCGGCCACCGCTCAGTTGGTCGGCGACACGCTCTACCTGGAAATCTATGGGGACCGTTAGCTGCTGCGTGATCGCCGCCCGGACCAGATTTGGCGCTAGCGCTATCTTGGCAGCGTTCTACACTCAGCCCTCAAAGCCTCCTCGTGGCGGCTTTTGTGGTTTTTGCCGTTTTGATCAAGCCATCTGCCTCAGGAGGTGAGACTGTCAAGATGTCGGAAATTCGTCTCGGCGAAAATGAATCGATTGAGTCGGCCCTGCGGCGCTTCAAAAAGAAGATTCAAAAAGCTGGAATTCTGTCTGAGGTTAAGCGGCGGGAGCGCTACGAAAAACCCAGCCTGCGTCGCAAGCGCAAGGCCGAGGCCGCTCGTAAGCGACGATAACAGACACTGCTGCCAACCCTGCTATGGGATCGGATTGCTGCCCCACCTGGCGGTGACCTCAGCCTCGCGAGACGCTCGGGCTCCCCGAGCGTCTTTGGCCTTGAGCGCGTTTCTGCGTGTTTTAAAACCCTTTACAAAACAGCCAAAACAATCAAAACAGCCAAAGCAACTTGTAATCTACGCAGTTTAAGCAATTGATATACATGGGCGAACCCCTGACGATTAGTCTGCCCGACCCCGAAAGCGCACTGCATCTGGCGGGACCTGGGGAAGAAAACCTCAAGTTCCTCTCTCGACAAACCGGAGCCACGCTGACCCTGCGCGGCCAGGATCTGGTGCTCAGCGGTCCTGAGGGGCCGGTCAATCTCAGCCGCCGCCTGATCGAAGCGCTCGCCTATCTTTGGGGCCAGGGGCAGACGATCAGCTCGGTGGATATTTTGGCCGCTCGCCACGCGCTGGACACCGACCGCGCTGGCGAATTTCGCGACCTGCAACAGGATGTTCTGGCTCGCACCCGGCGCGGCGAGGTCATCCGCGCCAAGACCTTGCGCCAGCGTCAGTACGTGCAGGCGGTGCGTAGCCACGATCTGAGCTTCTGTATCGGTCCGGCGGGCACAGGCAAGACGTTTCTGGCGGCAGTGTTGGCGGTGCAGGCTCTGCAGAACGACGAGTATGAGCGTCTGATTCTCACGCGTCCAGCGGTGGAGGCGGGGGAGCGACTAGGCTTTTTGCCCGGAGACTTGCAGCAGAAGGTCAACCCCTATCTGCGCCCGCTCTACGACGCGCTCTATGAGCTGGTGGACCCGGAGAAGATCGCCAGCCTAATGGAGCGCGGCGTGATCGAAGTAGCGCCGCTGGCCTATATGCGCGGGCGCACGCTCAACAACGCCTTCATCATCCTGGACGAGGCGCAGAACACCACGCCGCCACAGATGAAGATGGTGCTCACCCGTCTGGGCTTTAAGTCGCGCATGGTGGTGACCGGTGACATCACCCAGACCGACCTGCCCGAGCATCAGATCTCTGGCCTGGTAGCGGCGCAGAAGATCCTCGGCCACGTGGAGGGCATCGCCTTTTGTCAGCTAGGCCGCGCCGACGTGGTGCGCCATCCCCTGGTGCAGCGCATCGTCACGGCTTACGAAGACTTCGAGAAGGGCTGAGCCTAGGCGTTCGACCATTATCGAGTCATGGGTTCCCTCAACTAAGTTATGGGTTCCCCCAATCGAGCGATGGGTTCCCTTACCTAAGTAGAGGGTTCCCTCAACTGAGTAGAGGGTTCCTCCAATCAAGCAATGGGTTCCCTCAACTGAGTAGAGGGTTCCCTCAACTAAGCCATGGGTTCCCCCAATCGAGTAATGGGTTCCCTCAACTAAGCCATGGGTTCCCCCAATCGAGTAATGGGTTCCCTCAACTGAGTTGTGGGTTCCTTCAACTAAGTTGTGGGTTCCCGCCTCTCGGTCTACTGCTCAGACCAAGACAGCCCATTGACTAGCGCCTCAACCTGACTGCGACTGGAGATGCCCCCAGTTGCGCCGCTCACCTGCACCGTGAGCGCGCCGCAGGCATTGCCCCAATGCACCGCCTGTTCCACCGCCAGCCCCAGCCAACGCGCCGCGATGAAACCCGCGCAAAACGCATCCCCCGCCCCCGTGGTATCCAGCACCCGCGCCACCGGACAGGCAGGCACCCAAATCGTCTGCCCCCGATCGCCGAGCACAGACCCCTGGTCGCCCAGCTTCAAGACCACCGTCCGCGCCCCCTGCTGCGCCAGGAACGCCAAAATCGCCTCGGGGCTCTCGACGCCCGCGATCTGCTGCGCCTCCGCCAGACTGGGCAGCACATAATCCAGATGGGGCAGCAGCGGCAGCAGCGTCTCCCAGTCATCAAAGTGCGTCCAGACCGTATCCAGACTGGTAACCACCCCCGCCGCCCTGGCCTGCGCCAGCAAACGCCCCAGATCCGGCCCGATCAGCCCCCGCAGCGAGTAGAGGCCACCGATATGCAGCCAGTCCAACTCGGCGAAGTTCACCGCCTGGAGGTCGGCTAGGGTCAGCGCATTGCTCGGCCCCGGCCCCCGCAATAGCCGTCGGTCCCCCTCCGGCCCGACCAATAGGGCGACGGTCTTAGTGGGCAGCGCCGGATCCTGAAGGAAGAGACTGGGCACCACCCCGGCCTCCAGCAACTGCTGCTTGAGCAGATCGCCCAGCAGATCTCGCCCCACCCGCGCCCACAGCCCCACCGGCACACCCAGATGCGCCAACCCCACCGCCGTGTTGGCCGCACAGCCGCCAATCCCCAGGCTGATGGTCTCCACCCGCGCCGATTGACCGGGTGCAGGCAAGCTCTCTAGTGGCTGAATCAACAAGTCCATCACCGCTGCGCCCAAGCAGATCACTGGCGGGGGTGCGCGACGGTTATCCTGAGGGGTGTGGATGCCTTCCATGCCTGGTTTCGGTCCTCTACAGTTCCTGATTCTGTTGCCATCGTCCCTCCTCACGACTGCCCAAAACTGACGATCCGCCCGGCTCGTCCCCGCGACCTTGCCAGCCTGGCCGATTTGCTGACCGAGAGCTTTCATCCCCCAGAAGGGTGGATGATGAAATTGGCTTACCCGCTGCTACGCCTGGGCATTTACGAAGACCTGCGCAGCCGCCTCAGCCGGAGCCAGCGGGAGCACTTTTGCCTGGTCGCCACCTGCCCCCAGGATGGCCATCACCCAGAATCGGTGCTCGGCACCGTCGAACTGGCGCTCAACGCCCAGCCTCGGGGCGAACGCACTCACCCCTACCCCTACCTCTCCAATCTGGCGGTTCAGCCGCGCTGGCGACGGCGGGGGGTGGCCCAGCACTTGTTGGCTGCCTGCCAACAGCACGCGCACGCCGCCGGGCAATCTCAGCTCTACTTGCATGTGTTGGAGAATAACTACGGGGCTCGCAAGCTATATCTCCATAGCGGCTACCAGCTCCACTCCATGGATCATCACTGGAGTTCCTGGTTATTGGGTCGCCCCCGACGCCTGCTGCTGTACAGAAACTTCGCCCCCCCAAACTTCTAGCTTTATCGCTTGCGCCGGACATTTTAGTGAGAGCAATCTTGCTAGCTACGCCGTGCCCAAAAATGCGAAGCTTGGCCCTCAATTGCATGGATGCGGGTTAGCTCTTCAAACTTCACCATTCCTTCAAGGAAATCATGTCAGCGCTTCATGAACTCTTCAACTGAGACATCCTGAACAATCAGTCCTAGCTAGAAAGTCTAAATTTAGCGCAAATAAAAGATATCGCTGCTCGCAAAACCTCGATTTCAGCGCTATCTGGCCATTCCAGCTGCTGTTTTAAGCTTTTGACAAATCTCTGGGAAAATGAGATCGACTGAGCTTTTAAGCTTGTCCTAGAATGTGATCATCTAGCAGCATCAGGGTGGCAAAGCGCAGGGTAATGGTGACAGACCTGGCAACGCAGCAGAGGACCGATCAAAAGCGGCGGGCTGTGTGGTCATGCCTGCCTTCTATGAGGGCAATTGGGCCGCATATTTGTGCTCAATGGGATTGGGGGCTGCATGGATAGCAGCCACCCTTGTGACCCGCTCATCCAGCTCACCCGCCAAGAGGTACTCGCAACCCTCAACAGCGGCAAATTCCTGGCGGTGGATAGCCGTCGTAAGAATGGCCTGATCATCTGCAAGCAGTACCACGCCGAGTTTGCAGGACCTGGGGCAGCGGTGGGAGGCTTCTTTGATAGAGACTGCCACGCGGTGATTCCGGTCGGCGACCTGAACCTGACCATGCCCGAGAGCTATGAAGAACGCCAGAAAGCCTACAAAATCCGCATCCAATGGATGCGCCTGACCTACCAGGCCACCACCAACGAAGTCCCCATGCAGCGTGCCCGCACCATCCTGTCTCAGTTCGAAGCCTACTTCGACGCGGCAATAGTGGCGCAGCTATCGGACGAAACCCTGGCTCAGTTGGTGGGTGTGCTGCCCCGCACGATTCGCCTGGCCCGTCCCCGTCAGGTGAGCAGCTACATAGACCTGACCAACAGCGCTAGCTCAGCACAGGGTCAGAACGGCCAGAACAATCAGCAGGTGGTCGCCTCGGCCTGAGCCAACAGGTGCTGCTGCAAGCGCTCTAGGGTGCGCTGATTTTCGGCGGGCTGGCCAATGGTCAGGCGCAGGCCGCCGCCGGTCAGGCGCACCAAGGTTCCCTGCTGCTCTAGTGCTTGGTGGAGTTCTACGACAGAGGCGCTGCCGACCGTTCGCAGAAACAGGAAGTTGCCGGCGCTGGGCCAGACTTGAATCCCCGGTAGTGCGCGCAGGACCTGGTAAAGTCGGTCGCGCTCCTGCTTCAGCGCTGGGATTGAGGCCATTAGGTCGCTGCGGTGGGCGAGTGCCAGTTGTGCTGCCGCTTGGGAGAGGCTGGGTAGGTTGTAGGGCAGACGGACCTTTTCCAGCGCTAGGGCCAGTTCGGGGTGGGCCACAACGTAGCCGAGCCGGTGAGCGGCCAGACGGAAAGCCTTGGAGAAGGTGCGCATTACCAGCCAGTTGGGTCGCTCGGCCAGCTCCTGCACGACCGTCTGGTCGCTGAATTCGTAGTAGGCTTCGTCCACCACGACCAAGATCTTGGGGGGCAGGGACCGCGCCCAAGCCAGCTCTGCCTCAGTTAGGGGGTTGCCCGTGGGCGAGTTGGGGTGAACCAAAAACACCACGCGCACTGTGGGGTTCTGCGCCAGAGCCGTCTGTGCGGCGCTCAGGTCGATTTGAAACTCGGGCTCGCGCGGCAGGCTAACCACTGGAATGCCCAGGGTCCGAGCGGTGATTGCGTACATCGAGAAGGTGGGGTCGGCGACCAGGATGCTGCCCTGCTGGTTCAGACAGGTGGCGATCAGAATTGAGCGGATCAGCTCATCAGAACCGTTGCCCAAAGAGATCTGGTCGGGGCTAATCGACGCACCGGCTTCGCAGACGTACTCCGCAATCGCCTGGCGCAAGTCCAGATGGCTGCCGTCGGGGTAACGGTTGGAGCGCAGCGGGTGGGTGTAGAGGAAGGCCAGCTTTTCCTTGAGCCAGGTGGGCAGATCCTCGGGAAACTCGTTGGCGTCTAGCTTGTCGCAGCCTGAGGCCAGGTGCTCATGCCCGCCGGAGGAATAGGCGTGGAGGTCGGACAGGTCGCTCCGCAGGAAGGGCAGCATAGGACGCCGGGCACCAGCAAGATTAAAACTTCACTCTCTAGACTACACGGCTTGCCGCGTCACCCAGCTTGGCCCGCCCCGAGCAGGCCAGCTGCCGTGAGGGTCAGCGCTGGCAAGGTCGGTGAACGCAGTGGCTGCTCTCCCAGGAACTCTGCCACGTCGTAGAAACCCGCCTCCAGGGTCAGCACGGACGCTTTCTGGGCCATGGGGTCTACAACCCAGTATTCCGGGATGCGACAGGCGGCGTACTCTGAGCGTTTGGCACGGTACTAGTTTAACGGTGTGGATCAGGTCGCTGGTGCGCGCACGCCAGTCTGCTCAGGTTGAGCTATGCCAGTTTGCGCAGGGCCGCGACCATGATTTCGCCCAGATTGTCGCACAGCTTAAACAGGGCGTGGCGCATGCCCCATTCATTGATCTTGCTGGCCGAAAGTGCACCATGGGCAGAGGTATTTC
>JANNOU010000174.1:0-10986 GCA_031399305.1 Leptolyngbya sp. SOY_34_metabat_272 | reverse complement strand
CCACTTCCCTTGAGTTGACACCCATGGGTCTCCTATGGCTCCAACAGGCTGAGCTGAGGCCCGACATCAACCCGCAGACTCAGCCCCAGGTTCAAGAGCTTACGTAGTTGGGAGACGCTGACTACTGCGCACACAGCTTCGCCAACCAGTCCCTCGACCACCGACCAGGCTTGGCTGACCACCGGGCGCTGGCTCAGCTGCAGGCAGGCAGGGGCAATCTGCGTATTCAGGCAGTGGCAGTAGAGCTCCTGGGCCTGGTCGAGATTCAGCGACAGGTCAAGAGTTTGCGCCAGCGCCAGCAGCCGCTCGATCATATCGGTATCGCCGTCGCTGAGACAGTCACCGCCGTGGGCCAGGCTCCAGAACTGCCGCAGCACCACCGATCCCAGAAGTTGGGCCGCGTCGCTGCGGCTGAGATTACAGCCTACCTGCCGGGCCTCGGCAGCTAAGGCCTCTAGGGCCAGCAGCGCCTCGCCACTGGTTTGGGGATCATGGGCTTCCAGGCTGCGCAAGGCGGCCAGCAGCCGGTGATTAAGCGCAATTTCCGCCGCCACTCGCAGCTCGTCCGGCACTGCCAGCCCGTCGCGGCGGAAGGCCATCAGCACGCTGTAGTTGTCCCGGTACACCTGCGCGTAGAGCTGATCCAGGCGCGTGAGCGTGTCGGCACTGAGCAGACGCATCAGGCGGTGGCGCTCTTCGGCAAACAGATGCTGCAGCTCAAAGGAACGACCGCCGAACTCCTGCGACATCGCCAAAATCAGCTTGGCGGCGCTGGCCTGCTGCAGCGTTTCGAACAGCTGAACTCGCGTCTCCTCATAGCGCCGCCGCCCTGCAAACGGCTGGATGCAGCAGTGGAAATCCCAGCCACCCAAATGCAGCACCGCAAACATCAGATGCAGCGACTCGTGCGTGATCTCCGACCTGAGCTCGATCTGGCCCATTGCCAGGTTGAGCGATCCCATGGAGGCCCGTTGATAGTCCTGCTGTTGCACGCGATAGCAATAGAGCTGATGAGCTCGCGGGTACGGGTTGAACAGCGAGCTAATCGCGTAGTGCGCTGCCACCTGCTCCGGGCTGATTTGAGAGGGTTTGACCAGTTGGTGATAGACCTGGTCGCCCGTGCCAAAGTGTTCCACATTGCTGGGAGCGGCCTTCAGCCGCTCGATGAACTCTGGCTCTAGGCGCACGCCTGCCACATCCCCAGCCAGCTCAATGGCGCGGGCCGCGTAGCGCAGAATCTGAACCCCCTCGGGCCGCGACAACTCCTCGAAAAACCAGCCGCAACTGGTGTACATCAGCAGAGCGTGGCGCTGCATCTCCAATAGGCGCAGAGCATCGACCCGCTCGGCAGCACTCAGCGGACGGCTCTGATGAGCGCTCCAGAAGGCATCCAACGTACGCTCGCTGCGGTCGAGGATCACCTGGATGTAGGCATCGCGGGCTTCCCAGGGGTTACGGAACAACTCCGTACCCTTGTCGCTAAACACGGCTGCCAACTGATCCCGGAGCCAGTCCAGGGCCTCGCGCAGGGGCTTGCGCCACTTTTGATGCCAGGAGCCGCCCCCGCCGCAGCCGCAGTCGTCCTGCCAGCGACCCACGCCGTGGCTGCAGCTCCAGGCGGTGATCGGTTTGAGCGTCACCTCCCAGGTGGGCGGGTGCAGGCTGAGGTAATGGGCGAAGTTGGTGACCAGCCAGTCGCGCTGGGGGATCTCGTGGCGGAAGGCGTAGGCCAGGGCTTTTTCGGTGCCGCTCTTGTGGTGACCGAAGGTCTCGCCATCGGTGGCGACTGCAATCAGCTGGCTCTTGCGGTGATCGCCGCGCACCGCCTGCCCCAGTCGCCCACTCAGGTGCTGCGAGCTGCTGAGCACATCGTTGAAGCCCATGTCGCGCGAGATTGGGCCGTCGTAGAAAAAGATATCGATAAAGCCCGAGCTGTCTGGCAAATGGCAGCGATAGGGTCGGGTGGCGTCGATTTGCGAGCCGCTGACCTCGTGCCAACGTCCCTGGGGATCACGGCAGCGCTGCGCCTGGGAGGGGGCCAAGATGATGAACCGGATCCCCTCGGCGATCAGGGCTTCCAGGGTCGGATAGTCTACAGCGGTCTCGGCCAGCCACAGGCCCTCAGGCTCTCTGCCGAAGCGAGCCCGGAAGTCGGCCTTGCCCCAGCGAATTTGGGTGAGCTTATCGCGGCTGTTGGCCAGAGGCATGATGATGTGGTTGTAAACCTGGGCGATGGCGTTGCCGTGCCCCTGGCCATCTGGCCCGATCAGGCGCTGGGCGCTCTTGCGGTCGGCCTCCAGGATGCGCTGATAGGTCTCAATGTCGTAGCGCTCCAGCCAGGAGAGCAGGGTCGCGCCGATGTTGAAACTCAGGTACTCGTAGTTGTTGACGATTTCGAGCACCTCGCCCCGCTCGTTGAGGATGCGGGCGAAGGCGTTGGGTCGGTAGCACTCGTGGTGGATACGCTCGTTCCAATCGTGGGCGGGAGCGGCACTCTCCTGAAGCTCGACGGCATCCAGGTACGGGTTCTCGCGCGGCGGCTGGTAGAAGTGCCCGTGAACCGTGACGTAGACACCACAGGCCGTTGCCGTGGGCCGCTGGGGATCGCTGCCCATGGCTGCGGACGGCTGCGGGATCGGAGATAACTCACTCATAGAAGTACCCAGTGGAAGGACTGAAATTGGCAACGGGCAACCCAAGCACAGAGCCTGTGCGTACAAGCTCACGCCAGCAGTTGAAACGACAGAGACAGAAGCAGAAAATTAGCAGACGGGAACCTAGAACAATAGGAGCCTTGGCTGGCCTGATCTTTGGATGCCACACTGGTCAGGCGTTGGCGGACCCCCAGAATCGTTTGAGGCTATGAATCTGGGACTTACCAGTTCTCTAGCTTATCCTTCAGCTCTGGCAACCT
Source organism: Leptolyngbya sp. SOY_34_metabat_272 (assembly GCA_031399305.1). Lineage (GTDB taxonomy): Bacteria > Cyanobacteriota > Cyanobacteriia > FACHB-261 > FACHB-261 > FACHB-261. The sequence continues at coordinate 8,072 of JANNOU010000174.1, read as the reverse complement.
TCATCAGGTTGAGCTTCACTAGAACTTCATGGGATCATGACGCAGTATCAAATTTTTAGATCCGGTCTCAGGATGTTATCTGAATTTCTTAAGGCGATTGTATCGGAGCATTTACGACAGCCTGAGCGGTTCCGGAAAATCTAAAGAAACTGTCGTAAAAACTTGCTCTGACTTAAGAATTTGCAAATAAAGTCTCTGGTCCACAGCGGGGATCGCTCGCGGGCTGAAGCGCGGCTATAGCCCCAAGCCGTGCAGGACTGGGGGTGAGACGATAAGCTATCGAGCATTGTCAGTTGTTGTCAACGGAGTTCTATGGCATCCACGCCTGCGCTGCCCAAGTTGGGCGTCAAAGATTTGGTGTTTAATGTGCCGCTGGTGTTCATTCCGATTTCGGTCGCTGGACATTTCCTAGACTGGCAGCCGCTGGCGATTTTCCTGACTTCGGCCTTGGCAATCCTACCGCTGGCCCGGCTGATGAGCACAGCCACCGAGGAGATCGCGCTGGTGGTGGGGCCAACGATCGGCGGGCTGCTCAATGCCACATTCGGCAATGCCACGGAGCTGATCATCGCCCTAACTGCGCTGAATGCGGGGCTAATCGGCGTGGTCAAAGCCAGTTTGACCGGCACGATTATCAGCAATCTGCTGCTGGTAATGGGCCTGTCGGCGTTCCTGGGGGGCTTGCGCTACAAGGAGCAGGAGTTTCAGCCCACGGTGGCTCGGGTCAATGCGTCGGCCATGAATCTGGCGGTTATAGCCCTGTTGGTGCCAGCAGCGGTGGTGGGCACTACGCAGGGAATTGCCGAGCAGTCGATTCGCAACCTCTCGATTGCCGTCGCCATCGTGCTGATCCTGGTTTACGGCCTGTCGCTGTTGTTCTCGATCAAAACCCACAGCTATCTTTACGCGGTCAGCGAAGTGGAGCATGAAGCCGATGCGCAAGCGCCTGAGCGGGTGAACCTGCCTTTATGGGTTGGCGTGTTGCTCGGAGTGACCGTCTTGGTGGCGGTGGAGTCTGAGCTGCTGGTGGGTGGACTGGAGGAATCAACCGCTCAGCTCGGCCTGAGCACGTTGTTCACGGGGGTGATCCTGCTGCCCTTGGTGGGCAGTGCGGCGGAGTACATCACGGCAGTCTCAGTCGCCCTGAAGAACAAGATGGATCTGTCGGTCTCGGTGGCGGTGGGCTCGAGCTTGCAGATCTCGCTGTTTGTCGCGCCGGTTTTGGTGCTGGTTGGCTGGGCAATCGGGCAGCCGATGGACTTGAATTTCAATCTTTTTGAGTTAGTGGGCGTGGGCGTAGCAGTGCTGATCACCAACTCTATAAGCTCTGATGGGCGCACCAACTGGCTAGAGGGAGTGCTGTTGCTGGCTGCCTACGCGATCCTGGGCCTTGCATTCTACTTCCACCCGGTGATCCCCGGATTGTAGAGAGCCATCAGCCGCCGTGATGGTGGATCAGGTACCAGCGCCCATCCAACTGCTCGAAGACGTTGGTGGCGCTGCTACGGAAGCGATTTTGCGTGCTGTCCACGGATTGCAGGATGTTTTCTACCAGGGTGACCACAGCGACGCTGCCGTAAACCTCCAGCATCACGTCCTCTAGGTCGATCTCGATGGTTTCAGTAGTGCGGAAGATCTGAAACCAGGATTGGCGCACTTCCTCCCAGCCACGCAGGGTGGAAGTGCGGCCGGGATGAATGCAGCGCACAGAGCTGCCTTGCAACCAGACCTCTGACATCGCCTGAATATCTAGGTCGGCAAAGGCACGGTAGAAAGACTGATTCGCCTGCAAAACCGCCGCTTCGGTGCTCAGATCCATGACCAGCCCCAGAGAGGACATTCAGGGGATCTGGCGGACTACAGGCTGACCGTCCTTGAATTCACCCACCAGCACCGTGGTCGCCAGGCCGATAAAGAGACCGTTCTCCAGAACCCCAGGGATATTGTTGATCGTCTTCTCAAGCTCGGCGGGGTTAGGGATCGTGTCGAAGGTTACATCCAGAACCATATTACCCTGGTCGGTGATCACGGGGCCGTCTTTTTTGACGCCCATACGCAGCTCAGGCTTGCCGCCCAGTGCGCTTAGCGCCCGAGTCACGGGGGCGACGGCCAGCGGCAGCACTTCCACCGGGACTGGAAAGGTTGAGCCCAGGCTTTCGACCAGCTTGGACTGGTCCACGACCACGATGAATTCCTTCGCCAGACCATCGACGATTTTTTCGCGGGTGTGGGCCGCGCCGCCGCCTTTGATCAGGTTGAGCTGGGGATCGACCTCATCAGCCCCATCGATCGCCAAGTCTAAGTGGTCTACGTCGTCCAGCGTGACTAAGGGAACGCCGTGTTGTTTAGCCAGCACCGAGGCTTGGAAGGAGGTTGGGATGCCGCGCACGTTGCTGAGGCTGCCAGTGCGCAAGCGCTCACCAATCGCAGCAATGGCGAAGGCGGTGGTTGAGCCGGTGCCTAGCCCAATCACGCTGTTGGATTGCACGCGCTCGGCAGCAGCCTGGCCCACCTGTTGTTTGAGGAGTTTGGTTGGGTCGCCTGTCTGAGTCATAGGGTGGGGCTCGGCAATGGGGATGGGGGTGCAATGGCGCACATGAGCCAGTTTATGATGAACGTGCTCGCTCATCTAGGCAGCGCGATGTTCTTTAGATCTATCTTGAGCTTGGTGGTCGCTCTGAGCTTGGCGTTCTGCGCCTGGGCCGCCCCAGCGGTAGCGGCGGTGCAGATTCCCTTGTCCAACATCTCTTATCACGAGTGCCCGCCGGAGCTGGCTGCGGGGACAGTGAGCAGTGGCACGTCTGTGGCGGCCAACTGTTTTATCGTCACGGGCACGGCGAAGAACAAAACCGGCAAACCCGTGGTCAATGCCGATATCTTCGGGCGTATCTACGATGCCAACGGGGACTCGGTGATGCAAAATCGCACCCGTTTAGGCTCGATTGAAGAGGTTCCGCCCGGTGAAAGCAGCTTCGAACTGCGGATCACCGTGCCCAAAAATCAGCCCACCCCTCTGCAGCTAAAGCAATTCAAAGCCGCCGGTTTTGTGGGGGCTGTGCGTCGCTTGGACTACATGCAGGATTGATGCCTTGCAAAACCAGAGTCTGCGACACTTGGAGAGATCGGCAGCGCCGTTGATGCGAGGTTCGACTCAGCGCGTGAGATTGCAGGCAATGGGCAAACGGCTAATGTCCTTGTTGCTGCCGATCACCACAATCGCGGAGCCGCGACACAGTTTTTGATTGGGATTGGGGTTGATCTCGAACTTATTGTCGTGGCTCACCGCCAGGATATTGACCCCGTAGGTGGTGCGCAGCTTGAGTTCTAAGATGGTTTTGCCGTCGAACTCCTCAGGGACCATAACCTCCACAATGCTGTTGTCCGGATCGAGTTCAAAGCGGTCGAGAATGCCGCTCTGGGTCAGCGACCGGGCCAAGCTGCAACCCATCTCGGCTTCTGGATAGACGACCAGGTCCGCGCCCACTTTTTTGAGCAGCGTCCCGTGGATCTCGGAGGAGGCTTTGGCGACTACATGATTGACCCCCGCCTCTTTGACATTCAAGGTGGTGATAATGCTCTCCTGCAAATAATTGCCTATCGCCACGATCACGGTCTCAAACTCGAAGACGCCTGCCTTTCTGAGCGCCAGCGGATCGGTGGAATCGAGCTGCAGGCAATGCACAGCCAATTGTTCGTTGACGACTTGGGACACGCGTTTTTCATCCACGTCAACAGCCAGCACTTCATAGCCGAGCTGGTGCAGCGTGGAGCAAACCGCTCGCCCAAACCGCCCGAGCCCAATCACGGCAAACTGTTTGGCATCGGAGCGCAAACTTCGGAAAAAATTCAGAGAAGAGAGATTCACGGGCGATTCCTATAAGTTCAAGGGAATGCTCAATCTAGGTCGAAATGCAGGCTTTCTCTAGCCGACAAGCAGCGTCTCTTCTGGATACTGAACCAGCCTGGGTTTGGCCTGTCCTAGCAGCGCTGCCATCAGCAGCAGGATGCCAACTCGCCCAATATACATCGTAGCAATCAAGACCAATTGACCTGCGTTAGAAAGACTGGCGGTAATCCCGGTGGAAAGACCGACCGTGCCAAAGGCGGACATCGCTTCAAACAAAATGCGGATGAACTCGATACCGGGGTCGGTCAGAGACAATAAACCCGTCGAGCAGAACACCGTGAGCAGCGAGCCCACCGCCACGCCGACGGCCTTGAAAATCACCAGGCTGGGCACCTGACGTGCATACATATGGACTTCGTCTCGACCTTGCAAGGTGGCCCAAGTGCAGCTCAGCAACAGTCTCATCGTTGTGGTTTTGATTCCCCCGCCCGTGCTACCCGGACTCGCACCGATGAACATCAGCGCGATCGTGATAAACAGGCTGGTCGTGGTCATTTTGCCGATGTCAATCGTGTTGAAGCCAGCAGTACGGGGCGTCACCGATTGAAACCAGGCGGCCATCACTTTGCCGCCAAACGGCAGTGGGCCAAAGGTATCCGGATTACTAAATTCGGTCAGCAGAAAGGCGATGGTTCCTAAGGCTAACAGTGCCAGGGTCAAGCTCACCACCACCTTAAAATTGAGGCTAAATAGGACGCGTTGCCGCCTGCGCCGAAGCTTGGCGTCCATCCACAAATAACCCTCCAAAATCACCTGATAGCCAATGCCGCCGAAGATAATCAGGCCAGTGACTGTAAAGTTGACGGCGGGGGATTGGACGTAGTCGATTAAGTTATTTGAGAATAAGCTAAAACCTGCATTATTGAACGAATTTATACTGTGGAAGAGGGCCTGCCAAATACTCTCGCCTAGGTCGAACCTTTGCTGAAAGACCGGGATCAAAATGAAAACCCCAGTCAACTCAAACAGTAAGGTCATGGCGATGATCGAGCGTACCAGTTGCAGACCTCCCTGAATGCCGGGGATATCCAGAGATTGCTGCAGTGCGACCTTATCGCGCAGGCTAAATTTGCGTCCAATTAACAGCAGCAGAAACGTAGTTGCGGTCATGTAACCCAAACCGCCCACCTGCACCAGGAGCATCAGAAACCCCTGACCCCAACGGGAATAAAACTTGCCCACATCGACTACTGAGAGCCCGGTTACACAGACGGCTGAGGTGGAAGTGAACAGGGCAGTAATCGGATTACTCCAAGTGCCATCGCTGGTCGAGAGCGGCAGAGTGAGCAGGAGGGCACCCACACTGATCACCGCCACAAAGCCCAGACATATGGTTCTGGCAGGTGTCACAGGGTCCTCCGGGTCTGCTCATGGTCGATGTTCCCCATAGATTGCCTTAAATCGTGTGTGAGGCCTTTCGCTGACTACCCATCATGCGCACGCCAGCACAGGCACGGCAACACAATTTTGGCGGAACAACCTTGCGGTAAGTCCGCAAAAACCGTGAGGGGGTGCACCGTGCACCCCCTCACGGGTCTTAGGCTGGGTTGCCCTGTGGTTCAGGGCGGTTACTTCAGCTGTTGTCCAGTTGGGCGCGCAGCTGTTCGAGCTCGGCGTCTACCACCTTGTCTTTGGGAGCCTCGGCAGGCTCCAGAGCCCGCTGCTGTGGGGCCGGGGCAAGCTGGGCCTTCATCGCGGCCAACTCGTCATCGACATCGCTGCCAGACTCCAGGACAGCAAACTGCTTCTCCAGATTGTCGCCCGCTAGTTCGGCGACGGCTTCGGAGCGGGCTTCCATCTGCAACACCCGGTCTTCCATGCGCTCGAAGGCGGACATCGCCGAGCTGGGGTCGATCCGGCCCACGGCCTGGTTGATCTGCTCGGTGGCTTTGGCGGCTTTGGATCGGGCAACCAGCAGATCCTTTTTGGTCTTAGCTTCGGAGATTTTGCTCTCTAGGGCGACCAGATTGCGCTTGAGGACTTCGACTTGGCCGTTCTGGGTTTCGACTTGGGCCTTGAGGCTGCCGGCCACATCCGCATTGGTCTTTTTACGGGTGAGGGCTTCGCGGGCCAAGCTCTCGTCGCCCTTTTGCAGGGCGAGCTTGGCCCGGTTTTCCCAGGTACTGGCTTCGGTTTGGGCCTGGTTGTACTTCTGCTGGAGGCGCTTTTGGGAGGCCATGGCTTGGGCCACCGCCTGCCGCATTTGGATCAGATCCTCCTGCATGTCCTCGACGGTCTGCTCCAGGATCTTCTCTGGGTCCTCAGCCGAGCTGACCAGAGAATTCAGGTTGGAGCGCACCACGCGGCTGACCCGATCAAAAAGTCCCATAGTTTACTGTTTCCTTGTGCTCTGGTGGGGGATGTGCGAAAAGCGGCTGCTGGATTTAGACTCTGCGCTTAGGACTTATCAAGCTTGGAGCGCAGTTCCTCAAGCTCTGCCTCAATCACCTCAGGGCGTGCTGGAGCCGTCGCCTGCTCTGGGGCTTGGGGCTTGGCCTGGGGCAGCGCGCCCTGATTGGCCGAGCCACCTGCCAATTGTGCCTTCATCGTGGCCAATTCGGTCTCTACGTCGCCTCCGGCCTCCAGAGCAGCAAACTGCTTCTCGAGAGAATCCCCGGCTAGCTCAGCGACCGCCTCAGATTGGGCTTCTAGCTGAAGCACGCGTTCCTCCATGCGATCAAAGGCGCTTAGGGCGTTGTTGGTGTTTACGCGGCCCAGCGCCTCATTGATCTGCTGGGAGGCCCGAGCCGAACGCGCTCGGGCGATATACATATCTTTTTTGGTTTTGGCTTCCGAAAGCTTGCTCTCAAGCGCTCGCATGTTTTGCTTGAGCTTTTCGACCATCTGCGTCTGGCTGCTCAGCAAGGTTTTCAGGGTGGTCGCTTTTTCCTGGTAGGGCTTGCGGCGGCTGAGGGCTTCGCGGGCCAAATTGTCATCGCCCTTGGTGAGGGCGAGTTCGGCGCGGCGATGCCATTCATCGGCGGTGGTTTGAGCTTGGCTGTACTCTCGCTCGGAGCGCTTTTGGGAGGCAATGGCTTGGGCAACAGCTTGACGCAGCTGGATTAGGTCATCCTGCATCTCCATGATGGTCTGCTCCAGGATCTTCTCTGGATCCTCAGCAGCGCTGACCAGAGCGTTCAGATTCGAGCGGACCACGCGGTTAATGCGATCAAACAGTCCCATAGCTGAGTCTCTCCGTTGGCTGGCCTAGAGTTTCGCACCTTGCTCTGCCTTGCCCTATGTTATCCCAAGCTTCTGACCTCGCGCCCATCGAGAAGTGCTCCCTGCCTGAAGTCTGAGCGCTGCTCGCCGTGGCTGCCCCTTGGGCGGGACAGGTTGTCAGGGGTTGAGGGTTGGCCCAACTGCGCCTGGTGTGCGGAGGTCAGGGGAGGGTCTGTCCCCACCGATGGGGCTTGCCATGTCTCCGAAGAGTTCGCCAGTGTCTTCGCAGATTCAGGAGGAGTCGAGCTGACTGGGGGAAAATTCTCGCCCTTGCTGCACCACCTCAGCCCGCTCGGCTTGCCAGAAGCAAATCCAGGCTGAGCGCAGCAATCAAGCGCGAGAGGCTGTAGCCGCTGCGCCAGTGATTTCTGAGCCATCTCTGAGTCTGAGCTTCCCAGGTTGAGGGCAAACGCTTTGTGGTTGACGTGAATACTGACTGGTTTGCCGCAAACGCTTTGTGGTGGAGGGCAAACGCTTTCTGGTTAACCATAGCGCTTTCGCGTCGAGGGCAAACGTTTTCTGATTGAGGGCAAACGCTTTCTGATTGACACGAATGTTTACTAGTTGAGGGCAAACGCTTTCTGGTTGGCCGCAAACGCTTTCTCATCGAGGGCAACTGCTTTCTGAAGAGGCCTCCCAGCCCCCCGAGTTCGAGGGGAGCAAGACTCTGGTTCTCCGAAAGCCGAAACCTGACGGTGGCAGAATTCTCCTGAGTGCTCTGTCTACCCAGTGGGAGTCATCGTGGTTATTCTAAAGAGGTATCTTTGCCTGCCCGACCCTTTGCGGCTCGGGCTTAGACACTGGCCTCAGGCGATCAAGAGCCCTGGACCTGCGACCAGAGCCTTTCCTCTGAGACTGTGATGGGGAGTTGCTGTGCCTGTTGGGAGCAACACACATCAATGCTTGGGCTCACTCTAGGTTCGAGGCCAGGCAGACTCGACAC
>JANNOU010000166.1:0-15392 GCA_031399305.1 Leptolyngbya sp. SOY_34_metabat_272 | reverse complement strand
CCGAATGAACCGCTTCGCCTGTAACCAGATATCTTCTACCGGATTCTGCTCTGGGGCATTCGGTGCAAACCGCAGACACCTCACCGGCCAATCCTTTTCTTCCCTCTGCCCATTCACCTCCTGCAAATCTGACTAAGGCAGTAGCTCACCTCACTATCCTTTATTTCGCAACAGGTCTAATTAACAGCACGGCGTTTGCAGATTGACAAAATCTTCTTGACTTTAAGCCGCATGATGCTTTGATAGTGAAATCTGCAAGGGTTGGCTCTGCCCGAACCAGGCTATAACCTAAGGTGGAAACTGGCACTCTCAAGACAAGAGTGACCAGTTGACATAAGGCTGTTTTAAATCTGATTTGGAAGTACATAAGCTAAAAGTTTGAACTTCGAACTTTTAAGTGGATTCTAAGGGAAAACTCATTTCTAAGTGGTTTATTTAAATCAGGGATGTAGCAAGTACGCAAAATTTGTTGCGTAGGAATCATGCTTAGTGAGTGTTGAACCCTTATAATGCTGCTCAATATATGAATCACACAACCCAGCCTACGGTCATTCTGGGCGGTGGCTTTACCGGGCTGTTTACGGCTCTACATCTGTGTCATCAGCGTTATTCCCGACCGATTGTCCTCATTGACCAGAGGGAGCGGTTTATCTTTAAGCCCTTGCTCTACGAGTTCCTGAGCGGCGAGATGAGCACGGATCAGGTTTGGCCACGCTTTGGAGAAATCTTGAACTGCGACGGCGTGAGCTTTGTTCAAGACAGCATCGAAGCGATTGACCTGCCACAACGGCAAGTGAAACTCGCTTCAGGGTTGTGCTACACCTACGGCAACTTAGTGCTGGCACTGGGCAGCGCTGCTGGCTATTTCGGGATCGAGGGAGCCAAGGAGCACTCGTTCCCCTTCCGGAGTGGGGAGGATGCCATGGCCCTGGGTGAGCACTTGCGCCATTGTCTTCAACAGGCCAGTCAAGTCCAAGATCCATCACAGCGCTCTCGCCTGCTGACCGTGGCAGTGGTCGGGGCCGGTCCAGCGGGCGTGGAAATGGCGTCTACCCTGGCGGATTTACTGCCCCTCTGGTACGGCAAGCTGGGGGGAAGCCCTCAAGAAATTCGCGTGGTTCTACTCAATCGCAGCAAAGACATCCTGAAGGGCGATGTGAACAGTCAATTGCGCGACACAGCCCTGGAGTCACTACAGCGACGGACAGTGCCAGTGGAGTTGTGCTCAGAGGTCGCGGTGAGTGCGATTCGACCGCATCAGGTGGAGTACCAGCGGCACGGCCAGCTCGAAACTTTGCCCACAGTAACCACAATTTGGACGGCGGGCAACGCCACGCACCCTCTGCTCAAAGAGCTATCGATTTCCAAAGAGAACCGTGACGCGTCCGGTCGTGTTCGGGTGAATCCCACCTTGCAGGTACCCGAGTTTCCTGAGGTTTTTGCCGGTGGCGATTGCATTGCGCAAGGAGATTATTCCCTACCTCCAACTGCTCAAGTGGCCTATCAGCAGGGAGCCGCAATTGCTCGTAACCTGCAAGCGTCTTCTACCGGCAATCCGCTAGAGCCTGCCAGAGTTCATCTGCGCGGTACCCTGATGAAGTTAGGACTCGGAGAGAGTGTCGCCAATCTCTTGGATCGGGTTGAGATTAAGGGCAGACTGGGGCACCTAATTCGTCAGGGCACTTATCTAGAGTTATTGCCCAATTCCGTACACAACTTCAAAGCTACTACGGACTGGTTGACCGATGAAATCTTCCAGCGCCACAGTAAAGGTAGAGCCCAGAACCAGCATTCCTCTCAACCATTACGCTGGGCCGGTGGCGCGGTGGCAGCGGGGGTTGTGCTAAGTGCCGGTTTGTTGAGCTGGCGGACCGCTCAGCCTGTGCAATTCAGACAAATCTGGCAGCCAACGGGCTTGCCCGCTTTCGTGGATCGGCTGCTGCCAGTTCAGAAGTAATAGCGAGAATAACGAGATCAACTCATCACAATTTCTCGGCACCAGACCTTTGCGCTCGACTGCCAAACCGCTCTATTTTGCCTCAATAGGAAGTTCTGAAATGGCTGTTATGAATCACGAGCAAGCCACCCTGTTAGATAGGCTATTTTCGCTCAAGACTGTGGTGACGACGACGCGAATTCTCTTAGGCGTATTTTTCATTCTTTCTGCGATTGCCAACGCGATTCACTTCTACGATCAAGGCGGAATCCTTGAGACCTTGACTACCTTTAAACTGCGGTTGTGGGGATTCAAGTTTGAAGGAATTGGACCGCTGCCGGCATTCCTGGCGCTGCCCTATGCTTACCTGCTGATCCCAGCAGAATTGGCGGTTGGTATCTTATTTGTGCTCAACCGCTGGGTTCGATGGGCGGGTATTGTCATGATGCTGCTGTTGTTCAGCTTCCTGCTGGCGTTTGGCTTTGTGGGACCCGATGGGTTTTTCCCGAACAATGCGCCCAGCTTTGACAAAAACTTTTTCATCTTGACCTCTGCCTGGTTCTGCGCAGCTTACGACCATCACCTACAGGCCCGGCAGCGACGAGATCGGATTTGATGTCTCATCAATTGCAATTACAAATGACTATTTTAGGCTTATGACTTCCGCCGCTCGTTCCCCTCGTCAACAGCCTGCTGCTCACACTGTAAATCCTCGAGAGGAGTTACCTGACTCCAATGCTAAAGACAGTGACTCTGCTCCTGAGCAGAAGGTCACTCTCAAACAGCAGATGGTGCAGGCAGTGGAGACTCTGATTGAAGGTATAGGCGAAGATCCCAAGCGCGAAGGGCTTTTGAAAACCCCCACGCGAGTGGCGGAGGCAATGCAGTTTCTGACTTCGGGCTATGGCCAGTCTCTAGAAAAGTTGCTCAATGGAGCGATTTTTGACGAGGGGTACAACGAAATGGTCTTGGTCCGAGACATTGATTTATTTAGTCTCTGTGAGCATCATCTGCTGCCCTTCGTGGGAAAAGCCCATATTGCTTATATCCCGAATCAACGAGTGGTGGGTTTAAGCAAATTGGCCCGAATTGCAGAAATGTATGCTCGCCGTCTACAAGTTCAAGAGCGCCTGACTCGTCAAATTGCTGAAGCAATCCAAGCAGCTCTAGAACCCCGAGGCGTGGCAGTTGTGGTGGAAGCAACTCACATGTGCATGGTGATGCGAGGGGTGGCAAAACTAGGTTCCTGGACCGTTACCAGTTCTGTGTTAGGCGTCTTTCAAGATGACCCCAAGACTCGGGGTGAATTTCTGAACTTGCTCCATCACAAACCTACTTTTTGAGTAAGATCTACCGCTTTACTGACCGTGAATTCTGATCGAAAAGGTCGAACCTGTGAATCCTCTAAAAGCTCTCCAGCATTACCGACAATCTGTCTGGCTTGACTACATTCGGCGCAGCTCGCTCACCGGCGGTGAATTGCAGCGCTTAATCGACGAAGACGGCTTGCGCGGCGTTACCTCAAACCCAGCCATCTTTGAAAAAGCAATTGCGGGCAGTACCGATTACAACGACGCTCTCAAGGCCCTAGAGCAGCAGCACGAGCAAGGGGCGATGGCGCTCCACGAGCAATTGGCGATTCAAGACATTCAGGACGCGGCGGACCTCTTGCAGCCGGTTTATAACCAGACGAATTGGCGCGATGGCTACGTCAGCCTAGAAGTCTCTCCCTATTTAGCTCGGGATCCCGAAGGGACGCTTGCTGAGGCGCGACGGCTCTGGCAAGCGGTGAGTCGGCCCAATCTCATGATCAAGGTCCCGGCCACAGCTGCGGGGATTCCAGTCATTCAGCAGCTCATTGGTGAGGGGATCAATGTCAATGTCACACTGCTGTTCGCGCAAGGCCCTTACGAGCAGGTTGCGCAAGCCTACCTTGCGGGTCTAGAGGTTCTGGCGGCTCGGGGTGGGGATCTGAGCCGGGTGGCTAGCGTCGCAAGCTTCTTCATCAGCCGGATCGACACTGCGGTTGATGCACGGCTCAATGCTCAGCTCAAAACGGCTACCGAGGAGCGAGAGCGAGCCTTACTGCGCAGCCTGCTCGGTAAAGTAGCGATCGCTAACGCCAAACTGACCTATCAGCGGTATCGGGAGCTCTATGGCAGTGCTCGCTGGCAAGTGCTGGCGGCTCAGGGAGCCCAGCCGCAGCGCCTGTTATGGGCCAGCACCGGCACCAAGAATCCCCAGTACCGAGATGTGCTCTACGTGGACGAGCTCATTGGTGCCGATACAGTCAACACGATTTCCCCAGCGACTCTAGAAGCGTTCCGCGACCATGGCTGTCCTCGCGCCAGCCTCCTGGAGCATTTGGAAGAAGCCCACGACACGCTTGACAGTCTGCAGCAGGCTGGGATCTCGTTCTCAACGATCACCGACCAGTTGCTGCAGGAGGGAGTCCAAATATTTATCGATGCGTTTGACAAGCTGTTGAGTGCAGTCGAGAAAAAGCGCGAGGCGGTGCTCGGCACTGAGCTGGACCGGCAGACCTACCGATTGCCCGAGGATTTGGAGACCACGGTTCGGGCCTGCCTGGAGGAGTGGCGAGCTCAGGGCAAGGGGCGGCGGCTATGGGCGCAGGACGCTTCGCTTTGGACCGGAGGCGATGAACACCGCTGGCTGGGCTGGCTGGGTATTACCGAAGACCAACTGGCTCACCTCAAACCTCTTCAGGACTTCGCTCAAGAAATTCAGGATGCGGGCTTCACTCACCTGCTGCTGCTGGGCATGGGGGGCTCCAGCCTGTGCCCAGAAGTGCTCAAACTCACCTTTGGCCAGATTGCGGGCTATCCAGAACTCCACGTGCTTGACTCGACTGACCCTGCCCAGATTCGGGCAGTGGAAGCAAGGGTGGACTTGGCCCGAACCCTGTTTATTGTGTCGAGCAAGTCGGGCGGTACGCTAGAGCCCAATATCTTCAAACAGTATTTCTTTGACCGGGTGCAGCAGCTCCTGGGGGCCGAAGCGGCGGGCAGTCGTTTCATTGCGATCACCGATCCAGGCTCCAAGCTGGAGCATGTGGCGACCGGCGACCACTTCCGGCAGATCTTCTTCGGACTGCCCAGCATCGGCGGTCGCTACTCGGCCCTGTCAGCGTTTGGCCTGGTGCCTGCCGCCCTCATGGGTATGGATCTGGCAAAGTTCCTGGATGCCACCGAAGAAATGGTGCACTCGTGCGCTGCCTATGTCCCGCCCCAGGACAACCCCGGTGTGGTGCTAGGAACGATTTTGGGCGTGCTCGTCCGTGCCGGTCGCGACAAGGTGACTCTGGTCGCCTCACCGGGCATCGCGGCTCTGGGCGGGTGGTTGGAGCAGTTGCTAGCTGAGTCCATGGGCAAAGAGGGCAAGGGGCTGATTCCCATTGATCACGAGCTGCTGGGATCGCCTGAGGTTTACGCTCAAGACCGTTTGTTTGTCTACATCCGTCTGGAATCGGCGCCAGACGGCGCGCAGGATGAGGCCGTTGCTGCTTTGGAGGCGGCAGGTCAACCCACGGTGCGCATCAGTTTAGCTGAGCCGGATCGGTTGGGTCAGGAGTTTTTCCGCTGGGAAATGGCGACAGCCGTGGCCGGGTCGATCCTCGGCATCCACGCCTTTAATCAGCCCGATGTGGAGGCAAGCAAAATCGCGACTCGGCAGCTGACCTCAGCGTATGAGCAAACCGGCCAGCTGCCGAGCGAGATGCCAATTTTGGTGGAAGCTAGCCTACAGCTGTTCACCGACCCACAAAATGCCACCGCGCTCGCGGAGGCGGTCGATCGTGACCGCACACTCGGAGGTTACTTGCGGGCGCATCTCAACCGCCTCAAGGTGGGCGATTACTTTGCCCTGTTGGCCTACCTCGAAATGAACAAAGAGCATCAAGCTTGCCTGCAAGCGATCCGGCAGGCGGTGCGTGACCGCAAGCGCGTGGCGACTTGCCTGGGCTTCGGTCCCCGCTTTCTGCATTCCACCGGGCAAGCCTATAAGGGCGGGCCGAACACGGGTGTATTCCTGCAAATCACCTGCGATGACGCTGCGGATCTGCCTGTGCCGGGCCAGAAGTACAGCTTTGGCCTGGTGAAGGCCGCCCAAGCTCGCGGCGACTTCGACGTTTTGGCCCAGCGTCAGCGACGGGCACTGCGGGTGCATCTCGGCTTAGAGGTTCAGGCGGGTTTAGCCACGCTGCAGCGGGTGATTCAGCAGATCCTCGCCTGAGTTAACACAGCAAGGGAGATAAACAGATGCAACTTGGCATGATTGGTTTGGGGCGCATGTCCGTTGCGCGACGGCTGTTGCGCAACGGACATGCGTGTGTGGTGTTCAACCGCAGCCCTGACAAAGTGAAGCAGTTAGAAGCCGAAGGGGCCAAGGGGACCTACACGCTGGACGATTTTGTCCAGCAGTTAGCCAAGCCCCGGGCGATCTGGCTGATGGTGCCTGCGGGAGAACCGACTGAGCGCATAGTTCAAGAGCTGGCGCCCAAGCTCGAAGCCGGTGACCTGCTCATCGATGGCGGCAATTCCTACTACATCGACGATATTCGACGCGCCCAGGCGCTTGAGCCCAGGAGCATTCACTACCTAGATGTGGGCACCAGTGGCGGTGTCTGGGGCCTAGAGCGCGGCTATTGCCTAATGATCGGTGGACCCGAGGCGGCAGTGAAGCACCTCGACCCGATCTTCAAGACGCTGGCACCAGGACGCGGCTCGCTTGAGCGCACGCCAGGACGCGAGCCGGTCGGTGGAACGGCTGAAGAGGGCTATTTGCACTGCGGCCCCAGCGGCGCTGGGCATTTCGTCAAGATGGTCCACAACGGCATTGAGTATGGCCTGATGGCGGCTTATGCGGAGGGGCTCAACATCCTGCACCACGCCAATGTCGGCCAGCAGAGCCGGAGCGCAGACGCGGAAACTGCCCCTTTGCGCAACCCTGAGCACTATCAATACGACCTCAACCTGCCGGACATCGCCGAGGTGTGGCGGCGGGGCAGTGTCGTCGCCTCGTGGCTACTGGATCTGACCGCGACCGCGCTGTTGGAGCAGCCAGATCTGGCAAACTATTCGGGTCGGGTATCCGACTCTGGCGAAGGACGCTGGACGATCACTGCGGCCATCGACCAGGGGACACCAGTGCCCGTGCTCAGTGCTGCACTGTACCAGCGCTTTAGCTCCCGGGGCGAAGAGGTGTTTGCTGATAAGCTGCTCTCGGCCATGCGCTTCCAGTTTGGTGGTCATGGCGAGCAACACGCCCCTGGAGGTTGAGGTAATGAATCTGGCGGCTGAAGGGCTGGCTCCGGCGGCTGGCCCCTGCATAATCGTGATCTTTGGCGCGGCTGGCGATCTGACCAAGCGCCTGCTCATGCCTGCGCTCTACAACCTGGTCCATAGCAAGCTCTTGCCCCAAGAGTTTGCCATCGTCGGTCTCGCCCGCGCTCAGCTGAGCAGCGAGGACTTCCGCAGCAAACTCAGCCAGGAAATCCAAGGCTTTGCCACCGACTCTGTCGATGATGCCCTCTGGAACTGGCTGGTGCAGCGGCTGTACTACCTCAGCGGCAACTTCGAGGATGCAGCCACCTATGCTCAGCTCCAAGAACTGCTGGCTCAGCTCGATCAAGCGCACGGCACCCAGGGCAATTACCTCTACTATCTGGCGACCTCCCCCGACTTTTTTGGCCCCATTGTGCAGCAGTTGAGCAAGGCAAGCTTGGTGCAGGAAGCCGACGGTCACTGGCGACGGGTGATCGTCGAAAAACCATTCGGCCATGACCTCGATTCGGCCCAAGCGCTCAACCAGACTCTGGCTCAGGGGCTGCAGGAAAGCCAGATCTACCGCATTGATCACTATCTCGGTAAAGAGACGGTGCAGAACATCCTGGTCTTTCGCTTCGGCAATGGTCTGTTCGAGCCGATTTGGAACCACCGCTACATTGACCATGTGCAGATCACCGTGGCTGAAACCGTGGGCGTCGAGACGCGGGGCGGCTTCTACGAGGGCACGGGAGCGCTGCGCGACATGGTGCAAAACCACCTGTTCCAATTGCTGGCGATGACCGCTATAGAGCCGCCGCTATCGTTCGCCGCCGATGAGGTGCGCGATGAAAAGTCTAAACTGCTGCGCGCTATCCAACCCCTGAGCCCGGAAGACGTGCTCTCGCATACAGTGCGGGGGCAGTACGGCGCAGGCACGCTCAAGGAGCAACCTCGGGTCGCTTACCGCTCAGAGCCGCGCGTGGCTGCCAACTCCCACACCGAAACTTTTGTAGCGCTGAGGCTGCTGATTGACAACTGGCGCTGGGCCGGGGTGCCCTTTTATCTGCGCACGGGCAAAGCGCTGCCGCAGCGGGTGAGCGAAATCGCCATCCAGTTCAAACGTGTGCCGCACCTGATGTTTCGTCAGACCTCAGTGGAGCAGTTAACGCCGAACTTTTTGATCCTGCGCATCCAGCCGAATGAGGGCATCCACCTGCAATTTGGGGCCAAGGTGCCGGGTCCTAGCGTGCGCATGAGCGGCGTGGAGATGGACTTTTGCTATGCAGACCACTTTAAGGCGACGCCGAGCACCGGCTACGAAACCCTGATCTACGACTGCCTGATTGGCGATGCCACGCTCTTCCAGCGAGCAGACAATGTGGAACTGGGCTGGAGCGTAGTGACGCCGATTTTGGATGTCTGGAAAGCGTTGCCGCCTCGGGATTTTCCTAACTACGCAGCGGGCAGTTGGGGACCCGCGGCAGCCGACCAGCTGCTGGCGCGCGACGGTCGGCAGTGGCGGAGGATTGACCCATGATCCTGGCCGGTGATATCGGCGGCACCAAAACCCGCTTAGCCTTCTTCGAGGCAGAAGCGGAGCGCTTGACGCCCTTGGTAGAAGACACCGTTGCCAGTCGCGAACACAGCAGTCTCGATGAGATCGTGCACCAGTTTGTGGCCAAGCACAGCTTGAAGCCGACGCAGGCCTGTTTTGGCATCGCGGGTCCAGTGAAGCACGGGCGCAGTGTGGCCACGAACCTGCCCTGGCTGGTGGAGGCTCAAGCCCTGGCCAGCGCACTGGGTCTCGCGAGCGTGGGCTTGCTCAACGACCTGGAAGCCAATGCCTATGGGATGGCAGCGCTTGCCCCAGAAGACCTCGTGGTTCTCAATGCCGGTGAGCCAGAGGCAGGCAATGCGGCCCTGATCGCTGCTGGAACCGGCTTGGGTGAAGCGGGGCTCTACTGGGACGGCGAGCGGCATCGCCCCTTTGCCTCCGAAGGGGGCCATGCCGACTTTGCCCCGAGTCATGAACCGCAACTTGAACTGCTGCGCTATCTGCTCGGGCGTTTCCAGCGGGTCAGCTGGGAGCGGGTGCTCTCAGGACCGGGCTTGTACAACCTCTATCAGTTTTTGCGCGACACCGGCTCTGCTCAGGAGCCAGCCTGGCTGACCGAGGAATTGAGCCTGGCTGCTGATCCGCCAGCGGTGATCACCCAGGCCGCGCTGACCCACCGCTCTCCTCTGTGTGAGCAGACGCTGGAGCTATTTGTTTCGCTCTACGGGGCTGAGGCGGGCAACTTGGCCCTGAAGGTCATGGCCACCGGAGGCGTATGGGTCGGCGGCGGCATCGCCCCCCGCATTATCGAGAGGCTCAAAGGTCCAGCCTTTTTGCAGGCGTTTGTTGCGAAGGGGCGCTTGCAGCCGGTGCTCGAAGCCATGCCCGTGCGCGTCATCCTTAACGATAAAACGGCACTGTTGGGCGCGGCGCTTTACGCCGCTCAGCATGGCTAATCTGTCTACTGCGCAAGCCTCTACGGGAAACCGAAATCAAGCAACGCTTACCCAAAATCAACCAACGCTCTCTGCGGATCAACCATCGCTTACCCGAAATCAAGCAACGCTTACCCGAAATCAAGCAACGCTTTCCCAGAATCAACCAACGCTTACCCGAAATCGAGAAATGCTTACCCAAAATCAAGCAACGCTTACCTAAAATCAACCAGCGCTTACCCAGAATCAAGGAATGCTTACCCAGAATCAAGCAACACTCTGTGCAGATCGAGGAACGCTTGCCCCCAATTGATCAACGCCCACCCCAAGAAGAAAGTCATGAGCACGCAAGGCACCACCCTGCATCGACATCTCTGGCAGCAGCAACGCCAGTACTCCAATATCTCCCCTGAACTCTCGGCTGTGCTGATGCAACTGGCCTTCGCTACCAAGATTTTGGCCAGCGAGATCAGCCGGGCTGCGTTGGTCGGTCACCTGGGCTTGGTCGGCGAGAAAAACGCAACCGGCGATGCCCAGAAAAAGCTGGATGTGTTCAGCAATCAAGTCGTCATGGACGCCTTTGTGGAAACTGGGCTGGTGACGGCGATCGCCTCCGAGGAGTTGGACCAGGTCAAGTACCTAGACTGCGGCAGCCGCGCCCCCTACATCCTCTGCATCGACCCCCTGGATGGCTCCTCCAACACCGATATCAACGGGTCGCTCGGCACCATTTTTGGCATCTACAGCCGGATCAGCGATAGCTACTGCGGCACCGAGCAAGACGTGCTGCGCCGAGGTTCCGAGCTGGTTGCGGCGGGTTATGTCCTCTATGGCACGAGCACGCTGCTGGTCTACACCTGCGGTGAGGGCGTCCACGGCTTCACACTCGACCCCAGCCTCGGCGAGTTCCTGCTGTCTCACCCCGACATCCGCACCCCCGAGCGGGGGCACCTCTACAGCGCCAATCTGAGCCACGCTTCAGAATGGCCGCCGCAAGTCCAAGCGTTCATCGGCTCGCTAACCTACCCCGCGACCGATCAGCCCTATTCCCTGCGCTACACCGGGGCGCTCGTGGCCGACCTGCACCGTAGCCTGCTCGAAGGCGGGCTCTACTTCTATCCCCCCGACCGCCAGCATCCGGAGGGCAAGCTGCGTCTGCTTTATGAATGTGCGCCTCTAGCCTTCGTCATGGAGCAGGCTGGAGGCCAGGCCAGCAGCGGCAAAGAGCGAATTCTAGAGATCCAGCCTCAAGCCATTCATCAACGCTCACCGCTGGTCATTGGCAGCGCGGCGGAGGTGGCCCTCTACGAACGCTTCTTGAACAGCGATGACTTCTGCGACTGTTGAGAAAGGACTAAATCATGTCTAAGCGAACACAAGAGATTATGAGCTGGTACGGCAGCGACAACCCTGGCACGCTGACCAATCTAGCCCGACTGCTCAACCACGGGCGTTTAGCAGGCACCGGTCGGCTGGTGATCTTGCCGGTCGATCAGGGCTTCGAGCACGGACCCGTTCGCAGCTTTGGCCCCAACTCCCCGGCTTACGACCCTCGCTATCACTTCGAACTGGCAATTGAGTCCGGCTGCAATGCCTATGCTGCGCCCCTCGGTTTCCTGGAAGCCGGAGCGCGGGAATTCGCGGGCGAGATCCCGCTGATCCTCAAGGTGAATGACCACGATGTGTTGTCGGATGAGAAAGACCCCGACCAGGCGTTGACTGGCAGCGTCGCCGACGGCTTGCGCCTGGGTTGTGTGGGCATTGGCTTTACCATCTACCCCGGTTCCGTCCATCGTCTCCAGATGTACCAGCAAATCCGCGCCTATGCCGAAGAGGCGAAACGCCACGGTTTGGTGGTGATTATCTGGTCTTATCCTCGGGGCTCGGGCTTAAGCAAAGCCGGGGAAACCGCCATTGATGTCACTGGCTATGCCGCCCACATCGCAGCTCAACTGGGTGCCCATATTATCAAGGTAAAATTGCCCGGCGCTCATATCGAACAGGACGCCGCCCGCAAAATCTACGAGCAAGAACAAATTCCGATTGCGACCTTGGCCGAGCGGGTGCAACACGTGGTGCAATGTACGTTCAATGGACGGCGAGTCGTGATTTTCTCGGGCGGAGCCGTAGAAGGCGATGAGACACTGCTCGACGAGATTCGCGCCATTCACGCAGGTGGTGGTTTCGGCTCGATTATCGGTCGCAATTCTTTCCAACGTCGCAAGCCTGATGCCCTCAAATTGCTGAGCAAAATCATGAACATTTACGCCATGGAGCTTGCTTAGGGCTGAGGCCGGCGAAGGAATCCTGACATAGCAACGTAATTTCAAGAGAGACAAACGATGCCAGCAAAAATCGCTGTTAATACCGAACAGCTCGCGATTAGCGATGGTTCCTCCTTTCTGGTGACGGCTCGGGATGGTTCCATTGACGATTGTCGCGCCCAAGGTTTCTTCGCCCGCGACACCCGCTTAATTTCCTACTACGAGATTTCCATCAACCGCCATCCGCTCCAGCTCCTGGCTTCTAGCGCCATCACCCATCGCATTGCCCTCTACCAATTCACCAATTCTGAATTGCCCACCACTCATGGACCCCTCCCTTTCGGCCGTTTGGTGATTAGTGTACGGCGCGACATCCTCGGCGGCATGCATGAGGATATCGACATTACAAACCACCACAGCAAACGGGTCGAATTTCAGTTAATGCTCGCGATTCGCTCAGACTTTGCTGACATCTTTCAAGTCAAGGCCAAGAAATTGCTGGTACGCGGCCAGATGGAAACAACCTGGAAGGACGGAGTGCTCACGACAGATTACCGAAATGGACCCTTTCATAGAGGTCTGATTGCAGCACCAGAGGGCACCAGTACCCCGCCGCGCTACGCCAATGGCCGTCTCTGCTTTGATGTTGTCCTTGAGCCAGGCCAGGGATGGCACGCCTGCATTAACTTCATTGCTCTAGTCGATGGCGAAGCGCTTGAACCCAAACACACCAGCGCAGCAACTGAGGTCACCGCAGCTGGCAAGGTGATGGCTAATTTTCTAGATGTCGCGACGCGCCTGCGATCGTCCAACTCAGAGATCACAGAGACTTATCAGCAGGCGCTTGTTGATATGGGAGCACTACGCATTGAGGTTGAAGATCAGGGACGCCGTTTCTGGATGCCAGCAGCCGGGATTCCGTGGTTTGTCGCGGTCTTTGGACGCGACTCGATTATTGCCAGTTTGCAAACGATGGCCGTTTCTCACGAATTTGCGCACGGCACCCTGGTCAAGTTGGCTCAGTTACAGGCAACAGAGCTAGACGACTGGCGCGATGCTCAACCCGGCAAAGTTTTGCACGAGATCCGGCAGGGTGAGCTAGCACAGCTCCATGAAGTTCCCCACACGCCCTATTACGGAACGGTAGAAGCTACGATCCTCTGGATTATCACCCTAGCGGAGGCTTATGACTGGAATGCCGACCCGAAGCTGCTCGACGCAGTCCGGTTGCCTCTTGAGCGAGCTCTCACCTGGATCGACCAATACGGCGATTTCGATGGAGACGGCTTTGTGGAATACTTGACCCGCTCTAAAGACGGCTTGCGCAATCAGGGCTGGAAAGATTCTGGGGACTCAATTGTTTATCCAGATGGCACTCAGGTGGAGCCGCCTATCGCCCTTTGCGAGGTACAGGGTTATGTCTACGATGCCTGGCAACGAGCTGCGGCTATCTATGAGCTCTGGGGGCAACAGGAACAGGCCCAAACGCTACGGTCTAAAGCTAGCAAGCTTTACCAGCACTTCAATGAGCGCTTTTGGATGGAAGATGAGGGCTTTTATTGCCTGGGTTTGGATAGCAAAAAGCAGCAAATTCGGTCAGTTGCCTCGAATGCAGGTCATTTGCTCTGGTCTGGGATTGTGCCTTCGGAACGAGCAAAACAATTGGTGCAACGCCTGTTTCAGGCGGATTTGTGGTGTGGCTGGGGCGTGCGAACTCTCTCTAGCAATAACCCAGCTTACAATCCCATTAGTTATCAGCTTGGCAGTGTTTGGCCTCATGACAACTCGTTGATTGCCGCTGGTTTAAAGCGATACGGTTTTCACCAAGAAGCCAACCGAATTGCAGAGGGGATTTTTACTGCCGCCAGTTACTTTGAGGCCGGACGGATGCCAGAACTATTTGCGGGAATTGATCGCCAGGCGGAAAACTTCCCTGTCCCTTATCCAGATGCTAATATCCCACAAGCCTGGGCGGCTGGTTCAATTTTTTTACTCGTTCGCACCATCCTCGGTCTCGAAGCCGATGCCCCTCGACAACGCTTACGGGTGCGGCCTTCTCTGCCAGAGTGGCTACCGGATCTTGAACTGACAAATTTGGCCGTTGGCGATGCGAAAGTTGCCTTACGTTTCTGGCGCGAGGGCGAGCAAACAAGATGGAAAATTACCCATTTGAGCGGCGAATTACAAATCTATGCCGACAAGGCTTGAGCCTATGCCGGTCCAATCAACCTGTGATGCGCCTTCTGTAGATATAGGAAGATATAGGAAGATATAGGACACGAGAGGGGTCTTTGCGAGACCTCTCTCGTGTCCTATAAAATTTGGAAACCCATAAGACCCAGATATGAACGCTGAAGCGATTGCAAAGACGATTCAAATCATTATTGCCCCAGTGGTTATGATCACTGCTTGCGCCATTCTGCTGGGCGGGCTGCATGGGCGCTACGCCTCGATCAGCAGTCGGCTACGAGCGATGGCCTATGAGCGTCTGGAATTGCTGCATGATCACAGCAAGCCGTCTGAATTCAGGACAGAGCGCCTGCAGCAGGTTGATGCTCAACTGCCTGAGTTGCTCCGTCACCAAAAGGGCGTTCATGACGCCCTCCAGCTGGTCTACTACGCCATCGTGGTTTTCATCGCAGACATGTTTCTGATTGCTTTTGTGGCTGTAACACGCTTAGCTTGGCTCGCGATGGGATCTCTCCTGATTTTCCTGGTGGCAATGGTACTATTGCTGCTGGCAACTACGCTGGCAGCAATAGATTTTCGAACTGCGCACTACGTGATTCAATACGAAGTCAGAAAAAACTGTGGATTGATGAGAAGGGAAGGAGCGGAAAAACGTCTTCTTTAAACCGATTCTAATCAAAGTTTTACACCTGAGGCAAGAATTTTGGGGGCACTATGAGCGACACTGAATGGAACTGCTACGCCATTGCTCTCGATGAAGGCGACGAGATTCTGATTATCGGAGCTTCTCCCCTAGAGGGAGAAGCCAGGCAACAACTAGACGAGGTCCTGGCGAGCCCGAGTGGTTCGCTCTATCCTACTGCTCGGTATCGAATAGAGTGCCGAGAGGAGCCCGTGGGAACCTGTGACCTGTGTCGTCAAACAAGAAGCTAAGGCACAATCCGGCTGAGTGGTTCCGGCTCCCTGCCTTTGACCTGGCTGGTGAGCACCGGTGCATCGCCCGCTACACCCTCCAGCTTGAACGCTTGCAGCGAGTTTGAACAGAAAATGCACCGCGAGCGGGCTCGCGGTGCATTTTCCTTCACTTCACTTCGCTGGATTAGCTATCGGATACCAGCAGCCTGGTGACATCGGCATGAGCCATCACAACCCCCGGTTCCCTTTGGAGGGCCTGGTAATACCTTCTTGCAAAGGCACTGCCTGTCTCTGATGGTGTGAGCAGCTCGC
>JANNOU010000156.1:0-35846 GCA_031399305.1 Leptolyngbya sp. SOY_34_metabat_272 | reverse complement strand
GTTCCTGCACCGCTCGTACATCCGCTTCCGGGTTCACATCCTGCATAACCAAGTTCCTTTACCCCATAGCAGCCTTCCCCTGTGCCAAATGGATAAGAATTCGTTGCTGCGTAGAAATAGCGATTGAATGTCGCCTCGGTTGGCGCTAGGCTGTATGCCCCTGCTGCTTGAAGCGTCTTCGCGACTGGATGATTGCTCAGATACGCTCGCTTCTTCACTAATCCCCTGCTTGCTGCAATTACTGCCCGCGTTAGGATTTGCATCGGCAGCGAATCAAGCGACGCCCCACTACACGCTAAGTCAAGCCAGCGAATCAACTCAAAGAGTGACTCTTGCGATGGCGCAAGCGAGAGCTTTTCTAGTGCAATTTGCTTGATATCGTTTTCCACGCCTTGACTCTCCTTCGTTCTGTCGTGGAATTTACTAAACATGCGACAGCATTTTCGTCAGCGGTCTAACGGCAAAGATGAGCGACAGCAGATTAATCTTAACGCTAGACGAAAAGGTTCTCAACTGTCCGCTCCACCGTGTTGTTATACAGCGTCGCTTTAAACACTACGAAGCTTTCTTGTCTGCCGCACTAGAATGTCTAGCGCCATGATATGTGAGGCTCCTGAGATACCAACTCCAAATAATGGAATCAAGGCGACAGGAAAAGTTGCAATGGTTTCCATCGTCGGAACTTGAAGCAGTGAAAAGGTTAATCCTGTACTAACCGCAATCACAAAGTCTACCAGACCGAAAAGGTGAAAGCCCCAATATTTCCAAGTGCTCTTTGGTAATGCAAGTACCACGAGTACCAACAGACCTGCTGCTAAATCTCCCCAAGCTGCATTTCGCACAAAGGTTAACGGCAACAAATGTTGACTGCCGTAATAGAAGAAGGTTAGGGCTGCTGGAATACGCCAAACGTGAAAGAGAGTTAGGTAATTGAGATGGAGTCCTTGAATATAGGCGCGGAAGCTGGAGTTCCCGTAATAAATTGTCAAGGGTATAGTAATGCCCATTGCTACAAGCAAAGCAAACCAAGGCAAGGGAAAGGTGCTAAAGAGTCCAAAATAGCTGCCGACTGCCACACCGAGTCCCCAAAAGCTGATGATAGAAAGTAGTCGTTTCGCGATGTAATGACGCTGATTCGAGGATAAAGAAACCATAGAAGCCTCCAAGGTTTATTCAACGGTCTGACAAAGTGTATATACACGTTTTGCGGAAAAATCAAACCTCAACGAATGAGGTCGGTAGTCTCAGCTAGGTGCGAAAGCAGAGCGTTCCAGCGTTGTTGTCCAAGCGCTTCCTCCACACTATTCTGAGCTTGTTTCCACGACGGTAATGCTTTCGCTAATGCAGCTTCTCCGCTGCGTGTCAGACTAATCACACGAGTTCGCTGATCTTGCCCTGGCTCAGACTTTAACCATCCCTCTCGCTCCATCGGTTTGAGATTCCGGGTTAAGGTAGTGCGATCCATGACTAAACGCTCCGCTAGCTCGTTGATGGTTCCTGACTTTGCCATTGTGATCGCTACCAAGATGGTGAATTGAGTGATGAGCAAACCGCTCGGCTTGAGGATTTCATCAAAGTGTTGCGTGACGACACGAGAAGCTTTGCGGAGATTGAAACAGGCACATGAGGAAACCACTTGACCTAATTCAGTTGAGTTGATTGGGTTGGGATGTTTCTCCATGAGTTGAGTGTATATGCACTCAATTTGAATGTCAAGAGGTTGAATAAAGTTTTTGCCTCATCGACAACCTCAAAATAACTTAGCCTCGAACACCAACAAAGCTGTTCCAAGCTACCGTCACAACCCGAAATTCAAGCTGTATAACTATGATTAGACTGAAACTTTCCGCCTAGCATCCCAAACCGGGTGGATAGGCAGATGGCTTCCGTAGATCACCCCAAACTGACTGGATAGGCTGAAACTTTCTGCATAGTATGACAATTGGGCTAGTAAGCACAGAAACTCCCCAACGTTATCTTAGGGGAAAGGTTCTGGTCGCAGGCACAGAGCTCTTGATCGCCTGAGGCCGGTATTTGACCCCAACCGCCAAGGTCGGGAGGGAAAAATGCCTCTTCATAATAGCCGTGGCGACTGCAACTGGGTAGTCAGACAGACCACTCAGGAGAATTGCCCCACCGCCCTTGGGCTGCGCTCTGGACATCTGCACCTAGGGCTCACGAGCAAGCGTTTGCCCTCGACGAGCAAGCGTTTGCGGCAAACGAGTCAATGTTTGCCCTCCACCACAACGTGTTTGCCCCAAACGAGTCAACATTCAGGTCAATCAGAAAGCGTTTGCCCTCCACCAGTAAACGTTTGCAGCAAACCAGAAAGCGTTTGCCCTCCACCAGTCAGTGTTCAGGTCAATCAGGAAGCGTTTGCCCCTCGCCAGCAAGCGTTTGCCCTCACCCTGTGAGCGTCTGCCTTAGAACTTGAGCCATACCCGCTTGCGCAATGCCCGCAGCTCGTGTATCTTCCTCAATTTCAGCATCCTCAAGGTGCTGATTGAACGCTATGACCTCTCGCGCCTGATTGCAGCACTCAGCCGCATCTGCCTCAACCACTAGAAGACCCCTTCCTCCGAATTCGAGGCAAGGAGAGGCAAACTCTGAATCCCTCTAAACCTGCCTCCCCTCTCGCGAACTCGGGAGAGGGGCCAGGGGTGAGGGCCTCCGAAAGGTTCAAGGTTCCGAAACCTCATCCCCCATCTTTGGCCGCTTGCGTTAGCGTGGAAGAAGACGATAAACGATAGCAAACCGGCTATCCCCATCGCCAGTGCTCAGCCGCTCCCGCCTCCTCGCGCTCAGTCTCCTCTTACTGGTCACCGGCTGCCAAGGAACTGGCATCGGCCAGTCCATCCAGACTGCAACCGCAGCCGACCCTCGTCTGTTGTCAACCCCCGGTGCAACACCGAGCGCTCTGGACACGCCGCTGGCCACAACGCCCATACCCCAAAACTCCGATTCGCCCACGCCCTTGCCCAACCTGCCAGGGCCGCAGGCCAGCACTCGCGTGCCCGAGCCCGGCGAACCGGACTTCATCGGCCCGGTGCTGCCGCCCAACCTGCAGGCGGCAAATCCGCCCAGCCCCAGCTCTACCCCTGCCCCCGCGCCGGTCAACGCAGACCCTACTCAGTTCAGCGACCTGTCCTCTGCACCCGAAGAACTGCGCTCGTCTATTCAAGACCTGGCGGCCCTGGCAGTGCTCACCCCCCGCAGCCCCGCGCAGCCCAACCTGTTCGACCCCAACCGGACGATCACGCGTCGAGAGTACGCCCGCTGGTTGGTGGCCGCCAACAATCGCTTCTTCACCACCCGCCCAGGGCGACAGATTCGGCTGGCCCGCTCGAGTGAACCGCCCGTGTTCACCGACCTGCGGAGCACTGATCCCGACTTCGGCGCGATCCAGGGACTGGCCGACGCGGGTCTGATCGCCAGCAGCCTATCCGGCGATAACAGCGCCGTGCAGTTCCGCCCCGACGCGCCGCTGACCCGCGAAGACCTGCTGCTGTGGAAAGTGCCGCTGGACACGCGCCAAGCTCTGCCCGGCCCCAACGCCGACGCCGTCAGCAAAACCTGGGGCTTTCAGGACGTCAACCGCATCGCGCCCAAAGCCCTGCGCGCCATCCTGGCCGACAACCAGGCAGGCGATCTCGCCAACATCCGCCGCGCCTTCGGCTACACCACCCTGTTCCAGCCCAAGCGACCGGTCAGCCGAGCCGAAGCCGCCACCGTACTCTGGTACTTCGGCAGCGAAGGCGATGGGCTCTCCGCCCGCGACGCGCTCCAAAGCCAGGAACAAAGCCAGCAACCATCTGCTCAGACCCCGCCCGCAGGCCAAGTCACCGCCCCATGAGTTTCGACCGTCTGTTCGCCACCATCGAAGAACTAGTCCTGCTGCGCTCCCCCAGCGGCGTCGAGGCCGAGATCGACACCTTCTTGCTGTCACGACTCCAAGCCCTGGGTGTCCAGCACTGGCGCGACGACGCAGATAATATCATCGCCTATCTGCCCGGCCACAGCCGCAAGCGCACCCTCGCGATCACCGGCCACAAAGACGAGATCGGCATGATCGTCAAGAGCGTGCAGCCCGACGGTCGCCTAGTGATCCGTCGGCTGGGCGGCAGTTTTCCCTGGGTCTACGGCGAAGGCGTGGTCGATATCCTGGGTGACCAGCAGACCCTGCAGGGCATTCTGTGCTTCGGCTCGCGGCATGTCTCCCACGAGTCGCCCCAGAAGGTGTTTCAGGAAAACCTGCCCCTCAAGTGGGAGGACACCTGGGTCGAGACCAAGCTCACTGCCGCCGAACTCGAGGCAGCCGGGGTGCGTCCGGGCAGCCGTTTGGTCGTGGGCAACCACCGCAAGCGGCCCCTGCGCCTAGGTGACTACATCGCCAGCTACACCCTGGACAACAAAGCCGCCGTCGCCATCCTGCTGGCCCTAGCCGAGCAGGTGCGCACGCCGCCTCACGATGTCTACCTGGTGGCCTCGTCCAAAGAGGAGGTCGGCGCGATCGGCGCGCTGCACTTCACCCAACGCTCCAAAGTGGACGAACTGATCGCCCTAGAGGTCTGCCCCGTGGCCCCCGAGTATCCGGTGCAAACTGGAGCCTCCCCCGTGCTGCTGTCCCAGGATGGCTACGGCCTCTACGACGAGCAGCTCAACCAGCGCCTGCGCAACGCCGCCCTCGCCCAAGACATCCCCTTACAACTCGCGGTCTTGAGCGGCTTCGGCAGCGACGGCTCGATTGCCATGAAAAGCGGGCACGTGGCCCGCAGCGCCTGCCTGGGCTTTCCTACGGAGAACACCCACGGCTACGAAATAGCCCACCTGGGCGCGATCCAGCACTGTCTTGAACTGCTGTGCGCCTACTGCGAAGGCGACTGGCACGAGGACAGCCACAGCCCCTCGTAACCCTTCAAGTCAAAGCGCCGAGCGGCCACCCGCCCCCTCTGAGACATCGGAGCGCTCTAAGATCAGCTTGATCCGCTTCTCCAGCTCTATGAGGCTGAAGGGCTTAGTGAGATAATCGTCTGCGCCCTGGGAGAAACCCTGAATCCGGTCCGTCTCATCGGTGCGGCTGGTGAGCATCAGCACAAACACGGGGGTGCGCGCCTGCATCTCCTGGCAGAGGCGGTAACCGCTGGTGTCTGGAAGGTTTAGGTCCAGGATCACCAGATCGGGTCCAAACTCGCTGAAGGCGGAGAGTGCGTTCTTGCCGTTCTCTGCTGCTTCCACCTGGAACCCCTGCTTGGTCAGATAGCGGAAGACCAGCGTGCGGGTCGAGACTTCATCATCGACGATGAGGATCTTCTTGGTTTGAGCCACAGATTGTTACCTCCGTAGGGAGCGAGTTCATTCTGACACACACAATCAGAGGCACAAGGTCAACTCAGCCGGTGCGATCGGTTGCAGCGTTGAGCGGCAGCGTACTGAGGCAGCTTGGGCGCTCCTATAATCGAAGGGTTATTTTGAGGGGCGGCGGTCCCAAGCTTTATTATGGCTAAATTTATTTTCGTGACCGGTGGGGTGGTGTCCAGTATTGGCAAGGGTATTGTGGCCTCCAGTCTGGGTCGCCTACTCAAGTCACGCGACTACTCCGTGTCGATTCTGAAACTGGACCCCTATATTAACGTGGACCCTGGCACCATGAGCCCCTTCCAGCACGGCGAGGTCTTTGTGACCGACGACGGCGCGGAAACAGACCTGGACCTGGGCCACTACGAGCGGTTCACCGACACGGCGATGTCCAAGCTCAACAACGTCACGACCGGCTCGATCTACCAGGCCGTGCTCAACAAGGAGCGGCGCGGCGACTACAAGGGCGGCACAGTCCAGGTGATCCCGCACATTACCAACGAGATCAAGGAGCGCATCCACCGCGTGGCGCTCAACACCAATCCCGATGTGGTGCTGGTCGAGATCGGCGGCACGGTAGGCGACATCGAATCGCTGCCGTTTCTGGAGGCGATTCGGCAGTTTCGCAAGGACGTGGGGCGGCGCAATGTGCTCTATATGCACGTGACCCTAGTGCCCTGGATTCCTTCGGCGGGCGAGATGAAGACCAAGCCCACTCAGCACTCGGTCAAGGAGCTGCGCTCGATTGGCATCCAGCCAGATATTCTGGTGTGTCGCAGCGATCGGCCTTTGCAGCTGGGCCTCAAGGAGAAGATGGCGGAGTTCTGCGATGTGCCCGTGGAGTGCGTGATCACCTGCCAGGACGCCAAGACGATTTATGAGGTGCCCTTGATTCTAGAGCGGGAAGGGCTGGCGCAGCAGGCGCTGAACTTACTGGCGCTGGAAGATCGCCAGCCAAATCTGAGCGCTTGGGCGACGTTGGTGGACCGCCTTTACCGCCCGGTTAATCAGGTGGAGGTGGCGATTGTAGGCAAGTATGTGCGGCTCAACGATGCCTATCTGTCGGTGGTGGAAGCGCTGACCCACGCGGCGGTGTCGCTCGACAGTGGCGTGAAGGTGCGCTGGGTGAACTCCGAGGATGTGGAGGCCCACGGCGCGGATCGCTTCCTCGAAGGCGTAGATGGCATCGTGGTGCCGGGCGGCTTCGGCTCACGCGGTGTGGACGGCAAGATCACGACGGTCGAATATGCCCGCGAGCGGCAGATCCCCTTCCTGGGCCTGTGCCTGGGCATGCAGTGCTCGGTGATCGAGTGGGGCCGCCATCTGGCGGGTCTGCAGGAGGCCGACAGCTCGGAGTTTTCGACCAACACGCCGGACCCGGTGATCAACCTGCTGCCAGAGCAGCAGGATGTGGTGGATCTCGGCGGTACCATGCGTCTGGGCCTGTATCCGTGCAAGCTGTTGCCCAACACGCTGGCGGCGAAGCTCTACGGCGAAACGGTGGTCTACGAGCGCCATCGCCATCGCTATGAGTTCAACAACGCTTACCGCAATCTGTTCCTAGAGTCGGGCTTCGTGATCAGCGGCACGTCGCCAGACAACCGCCTGGTGGAGATCATCGAGCTGCCCACGCAGCCCGGCACCGAGCACCGACTCAGCCACCCCTATTTCATCGCCACCCAGTTCCACCCCGAGTTTCGCTCTCGACCCAACTCTCCCCATCCCTTGTTGGTCGGACTGATCCGGGCGGCGCTAGGCGCGACTCAGCAGCCCGCCTCGCCTACCCTAGTGCGCAGCGAATAGCCTATCAGGCAGCCATGGCTTTCGGGGATAGGTTGTGGGCTCTTTGCCAGTCCCCCCGCTCTGTGGGTCGTTTCTCGGGCTGCGCTGTTACAATTGGCCCTGGTTTACGTCAGGTCTCTGGGCTTCAGCGCCCTGATGTGGGTCTGGCTCGACGGCAAGAAGCTGTTGATCCAGCGGGTGCATCGCGGTGTTAAACGCTCACTCAGATCATGAAATTCTCCCAAGACATCCAAGCTCTGCTAGAAGACTACGCCGATCAACCCCTGCCCATTGGCGCGCTCCTAGCGCGAACCGGAGAACATGGTTTTGGCATGGTCAGCGCCCTGCTAACCCTCCCCTTCCTCAGCCCGATTCCGATCCCTGGCATTTCAACTCTGTTTGGGTCTGGGATTATCTTGCTCGGCTGCCAGATGGCTTTGGGCTCCCACCAACCCTGGCTGCCGAAGCGCATTGCCAGTGTCGAACTCTCCCCTAAAGTCTCAGCAGGATTGTTGAAGACGATCAGCCGGATCTTACGTCCTCTGGAAAGGCTCATTCAGCCTCGCTTGCTGGGTTTGATTCATAATCCTTTACTGCGTCGTTTGATCGGAGTTTGCCTGGCTTGGTCAGCTATTTTGTTGGCGCTGCCGATCCCGCCCATAATTCCGTTTACGAACACCTTCCCAGCCTGGACTATCCTGGTGATGGCGATTGGGACCATCGAGTTCGACGGGCTCCTAATCCTGGTGGGCTACGCCATGACCGTCGCGACAACGCTCTACTTTGTGAGCATTGGCACCGTGATCTGGGCACTGCTCGTGCAGTTGCTCGCGAAGCTGCAACAGTTTTTTTAGTTGTTCAATCGACGTGGTTAAGGCATATGCTGTTGTGGAATGGTATATGCCTTAGCTATTTCTGTGCGTATTTCCAAAAGAAGCAGCCGAAACTGTATCCTCCGAAACAAGGTGAGCCCCTTGTCTTTGTTCTGATGTTCCCTCGATCCCCTGCGGAGTCACAGAGAGAACTGTTTGGAGCACCAGCTGTTCCAGCCATCGCAGGAATCTTTTCTTTTGATGCATCGAGCCGAGATGGTCTACAGTCCCACGAGCTGAGGATTCAGTGATTAAGAAAATTTTCGCAATCGGAACTGCGGCCTTAGCCTTCGGGTTAGGACCGCTCGCAAGTTCGGCCCTGGCACAAACCCCTCCTGCTGACCCTGTGCAAGCGGCAGCTGACGCCGCTGCTGCGGCCCAACTCAGTGGCGACAACGGCTTCATGCTGCTGGCGTCGGCGCTGGTGTTGCTGATGACGCCAGGGCTGGCGTTTTTCTACGGTGGCCTAGTCCGTTCCCGCAACGTGCTCAACACCATCATGATGAGCGTCCTCCTTATGGGCCTGATCGGGGTTACCTGGGTGCTCTGGGGCTATAGCCTGGCATTTGCACCCGGCTTGCCGTTCATCGGTGGCCTGCAATGGCTATTCCTTAACGGTGTGGGCTACGAAACCACCGACTACCTTGCCGGTCCGGGGCCGGAGGCTGTGGTCTCCTACGCCGCGACCATCCCGCATCAGACGTTCATGATCTATCAGGCGATGTTCGCAATCATCACGCCTGCTCTGATCTCAGGGGCGATTGTCGAGCGCATGAGCTTCAAGGCCTACTTCTGGTTCACCCTGCTGTGGTCGGCGCTGGTCTATTGCCCGATTGCCCACATGGTCTGGGCCAAAGGTGGGCTGATCGGACTGTACGGCGGCTTTGGTGCCCTGGACTTTGCCGGGGGAACCGTGGTGCACGTCGCCTCAGGGGTTTCGGCGCTTACCCTAGCCTTTCTGCTGGGCCCGCGCACCTCGTTCCTGCGCCAGCCGACGGTTCCCCACAACGTGCCCTTTGTACTTCTGGGCGTTGGTCTACTCTGGTTTGGCTGGTTTGGGTTTAACGCAGGCAGTGCGCTGGGAGCTGGCTCGCTGGCGACCGTTGCTTTTGTCGCAACCAACACGGCAGCAGCAGCGGCGGCGCTGACCTGGGCCATTGTGGAATGGGTTCTGCGCGGCAAGCCCACTGCCGTGGGTCTGGGCACTGGGGCGGTCGCTGGCTTGGTCGGCGTGACTCCAGCGGCGGGCTTTGTCTCACCGATCGGGGCGTTGCTGATTGGTTCAATTACCGCTTTTGTCTGCTTCTTTGCGGTTGCCCTGCGTGTCAAGCTGCAGTTCGATGACTCTTTGGACGTATTCCCCGTGCATGGAACTGGCGGCACGGTCGGCGCGCTCCTGGCCGGTGTTTTCGCAACCACTGCGGTGAACAGCGCTGGCGCAGACGGCCTGTTGGCTGGCAACCCTGGTCAGATGCTCAAGCAGCTGGGTGGCATCGGCATTACCTATGTTCTGGCGATCGTGGGGACAGTGGTGATCTTCTACGTCCTCAAGGCTGTCCTAGGCGATCTGCGGGTTCACCCCGAAGTCGAAGACCAAGGGCTAGACATTCATCAGCACGGTGAAGAAGCTTATGGCGACGACTTCGGAACCGCTCTGAGAACGGTCACCCCCGACACTGGCGAGGAAGCTTACACGGCGAACCCGAACCACTAACTCTGCCATTGCGCTCAATTCGCGCGACTCTGAACTTATGGAAATGCTCTTGGCTCTAATTCTGGCGACAGCTCTTGGCACAGTCCTGATGTTGACGATGGCCTGGTGGTTTGGCGGTAGGTAGTCCATTGGCTGAGGGCCAGCCAGCCGGGCAGTTGACTGTTCCTGGTTGCCCTCAACATCAATCCACCTACCCAGTCGCCAATAGCCTCTAGGGCATGCATTCTTGGGCTTGGGATATCCATTGCTCAATCTGGGACGGGCATTCTTCGATTTAGGATGCCTGTTTTTGCTTTCGGATGGTTTTTGCGCCCATAGCCGAGGCCACGCAAAAGCTTCTCTGATCCGTCACAATACGTAAAGGATTCTGAGAAGCGAGAGAGCAGAATGCGGGTTGCGATTGTTGGGGCCGGACTGGCGGGCATGGCGACAGCGGTCGAACTGGTGGACGCTGGACACGAAGTCGCGCTCTATGAGGCGAGGCCCTTTGTCGGCGGCAAGGTCAGCAGTTGGCTGGATGGCGAGGGCAACCATATCGAGATGGGACTGCACGTCTTCTTCGGCTGCTACTACAACCTGTTCGCCCTAATAGAGAAGGTCGGCGCAACCCAGAACCTGCACCTCAAGGAACACACCCACACCTTTATCAACCGGGGCGGGCGCACGGGGGCCCTAGACTTCCGCTTCTTCGCCGGGGCTCCGTTCAATGGCCTCAAGGCGTTTTTCACCACCGATCAGCTCTCGGCGGCAGACAAGATCTATAACTCGCTGGCTCTGGGCACCAGCCCGATTGTGCGAGCGCTGGTGGACCCAGAAGGTGCGATGCGCACAATTCGCGACCTGGATCGCATCAGCTTTGCCGACTGGTTCCGCGCCCACGGTGGCAACGACGGCAGCCTCAAGCGTCTGTGGAACCCGATTGCCTACGCCCTGGGCTTCATCGACACCGAGCAGATCTCGGCTCGCTGTATGCTGACGATCTTTCAGTTTTTCGCCACCCGCACTCAGGCCTCAATGCTGCGTATGCTGACGGGCTCGCCCGAGACCTCGCTGCACCAGCCGATTGTGAACTACCTCAGCCAGCGCGGCGCGACGATCACTACCCGCGCCAAAGTCAAGCAGGTGCAGTTCGCCGAGGACCGCGTCACCGGCCTGCTGGTCAATGTTCAGGGCGAAGAACAAGTGGTCACGGCAGACGCCTACGTGGGCGCGCTGGATGTGCCGGGGGCGCAGCACCTGATTCCCGAGGCCTGGCGCAAGTGGCCGCTATTCGACAACCTGTACAAGCTGACCACGGTACCGGTGGCCACGGTACAACTGCGCTTTGACGGCTGGGTCACCGAGCTGAACGAGCCGCAGGCGATGCGCGACACCAAGGCGCGGGGCATCGACAACCTGCTCTACACCGCCGATGCCGACTTCTCTTGCTTTGCGGACCTGGCACTCACCAGCCCCGCCGACTACTACCGCGCGGGGCAGGGTTCACTGCTGCAATTGGTGCTGACGCCGGGCGATCCGTTCATCAAACCCTCCAACCAGGAGATTGTGGCCCAGGTGCTCAAGCAGGTGCACGACCTGTTCCCCTCGTCACGCCAGCTCAACCTGATCTGGTCCAGCGTGGTGAAACTGCCACAGTCGCTCTACCGCGAAGCGCCGGGCATGGACCCCTACCGCCCCAGCCAGAAGACGCCGATCCCCAACTTCTTCCTAGCAGGCAGTTATACGATGCAGGATTACATCGATAGCATGGAGGGAGCGACCCTCTCTGGCAAACAGGCCGCAGCGGCGGTCTTGGAGTC
The DNA here is from genome assembly GCA_031399305.1 of Leptolyngbya sp. SOY_34_metabat_272. Taxonomy (GTDB): domain Bacteria; phylum Cyanobacteriota; class Cyanobacteriia; order FACHB-261; family FACHB-261; genus FACHB-261. The sequence goes on along the minus strand of JANNOU010000156.1, from coordinate 24,324 downwards.
TTTGGCATGACCGACTGGCTAGAACACTCGGTGCAAGTAGACGTCGATGCGCCGATTGAATTGGTGTGGAGCCTCTGGTCTGACCTGGAGCAGATGCCCCGCTGGATGAAGTGGATCGAGTCGGTAAAGGTATTAGAGGACCAGCCGGAGCTGTCACGCTGGAAGCTGGCCTCGGGCGGGCTGGAGTTTAGCTGGCTGTCGCGCATCCTCAAGGTGCAGCCCAACCAAATCATTCAGTGGGAATCGGTGGATGGGCTGCCGAACCGGGGCGCAATTCGCTTCTACGACCGGGGCGAAGCAGGCTCGGTCGTCAAACTCAGCGTGGCCTACGGCATTCCGGGCTTCCTAGGCAAGCTTATGGACAATCTATTCCTGGGCCGGGTGGTAGAGTCCAGCCTCCAGGCAGATCTCGAACGCTTCCGCCAATACGCCCTAGCGGCAAAGGCGCAGCATCCCCCAAGCTAGGCATTGCCCTAGCGTTGCAGCTGACCAAGCCGAGAAGTCCAGGATTTTGCTCCTCCGGCCTCAGCGGCCAGGATAGACTGGGCATGTTGCCTCAAACGGTTGTCATGGTTCAGGTTGACCCATCCGGCTCTGGAGAAGATAAGTTGCGCGCCACCCGCCTGGAAAAGGCGAAGCAATTGCGCGAGCTGGGCCTGACCCCCTACGCCTACCGTTGGCAGTGCAGCCACTCGCTCCAGACCTTACAAGACAAGTTCCGCGACCTGCCCACTGGCAACGAAGCTGATCTAGAAGTTTCCGTGGCCGGGCGGATCATGGCGCGCCGCTTCATGGGCAAACTGGCCTTCTGCACGCTCCAAGACGAGACCGGCACGATTCAGCTCTACCTGGAGAAGCAACGCCTGAGCGAGCACATGGGCGAAGACGCCTTCAAGCGCCTCGACAAACTCTCCGATATCGGCGACTTCCTAGGCGTGCGCGGCACGATCAAGCGCACCGACCGGGGCGAGCTGTCTGTTTATGTGCGCGAATACGAGATTCTTACCAAGTCTCTGCGACCCTTGCCCGACAAGTGGCACGGCCTCACCGACGTCGAAAAGCGCTACCGTCAGCGCTACGTAGACCTGATCGTCAGCCCCCAGACCCGCGAAACCTTCCGCAAGCGAGCCCTGATCACCTCCGGCATTCGGCGCTACCTAGAGAGCCAGGGCTTCCTTGAAATCGAGACCCCCGTCCTCCAAGCCGAGGCAGGCGGTGCGGACGCCCGTCCCTTCACCACCCATCACAACGCCCTGGATCTAGACCTCTACCTGCGCATCGCCACTGAGCTACACCTCAAGCGCCTAGTGGTCGGCGGCTTCGAGCGCGTGTTCGAGATCGGGCGCATTTTCAGAAACGAAGGCATCTCCACCCGGCACAACCCCGAGTTCACCTCGGTGGAGTTCTACCAGGCCTACGCCGACTACACCGACCTGATGCAGCTGACCGAGGCCATGATCGCCACCGTGGCCCAGGAGGTGCTGGGAACCCTGCAAATCACCTACCAGGGCACTGCGATCGATCTGACCCCCCCCTGGCGTCGGGTTACCATGCACGAGCTGGTCCAAGAGCAGACCGGCGTGGACCTCAGCCAGTTCATCAGTCTGGAGGAAGCGAAGCAGGCGGCCTCAACCGCAGGCGTTCAGGGCCTGGCAGACTGCTCCAGTATCGGGCGAGTGCTCCAGGAAGCCTTCGAGCAAAAAGGCGAACCCACCCTGATCCAGCCCACCTTTGTCTTGGATTACCCCGTGGAGATCTCCCCTCTTGCCAAACCCCATCGCAGCAAACCGGGGCTGGTCGAGCGCTTCGAGCTATTCATCGTGGGACGCGAAACCGCCAACGGCTACTCCGAGCTGACCGATCCGGTCGATCAGTACGAGCGCCTGCAATCGCAGGCCGAAAAGAAAGCCGCAGGGGACGAGGAAGCCCATCCGTTGGACGAGGACTTTGTGACCGCCCTGGAGTATGGCCTGCCGCCCACGGGCGGCGAGGGCATCGGCATCGACCGTCTGGTGATGCTCCTGACCGACTCAGCCAGCATCCGCGATGTGATCGCCTTCCCGCTGCTCAAACCGGAGGAACCCTAGGCCCCCTTGAACGTGGGTTGGAAAGCTCGTCGGAAAGCCCAAAGAGCCTGCCATCCCCGACTTGACCCCGCCTTGACAAGGATGTTCAAAGTCCTTTAGCCTGTTAAGAGTGACCGATAGGCCCCCATCGTCTAGAGGCCTAGGACACCTCCCTTTCACGGAGGCGACGGGGATTCGAATTCCCCTGGGGGTATCTGACTTAAAGCGAGCGCTTGTAGGCTTAGGCCCGATGTGGGTCGAGCGCGAGTTCAAGGGCATGGCTCTGCGCATTGAATTAACAAGCGCTCAAGGATCGTCTGGGCGGCTTTGTTTTGTTTTATAGAGTCCTTACCTTCACAGAAGTCAGCAACTTCCTCATCTGCGGATGGGGACGCGCCTCGCCGGTTGGGGAATCTTCAGAGGCAGGGGGCTTGATTCGCTTCATCTGGGTGAGCTGACCCTGCACCCCACGCTTCTGGAACCAAGAACATGCTGACCGTAATGATCGCAAGTGACCGCTCTCCCTGGAGCGAGCAGACCGGTGCCTGGCTCCAGCAGCATCACTGGCAGACCCTACTCCAGAAGAGTGCTAAACAAGCCTGGCAGATTCTGCTCGCTGGCAAAGCTCAGGTATTGGTTGCAGATGTGGAATGCCTGGAGCCTTTTGACGGGCATGCTCTGGCCGAACGCTGCCGTCAGGTGAGCTTTCTGCGCGATCTGCCGGTGCTGCTCACTGGCCCGGAACTGCCCGTGGCCCGTGTAGTTGAGCTACTTACCAGCGCCGATGACTATCTGCGTTTTCCAGTGGATCCGGCAGAACTTGACGCCCGGATTCGGGTGGCGGTGCGTCGCTCTAGCTGCTTGCGTCCTGTGGGTCCTAACCTGCGGCTAGATGCCCTCTCCTCGACGGTGCAGTTGCGCGATCAGGCTCCCGTGGCTCTGTCAGCCCTGGAATTCCGGCTGCTCTCGGTGCTGCTGGAGGCGCGGGGCAAACCTCTGACCTCCAACCAATTGGCTGCGCACATCTGGGGCCAACCTCGTCCTGCCCAGATCGATCAGTTGCGGGTGCACGTTTACCATTTGCGCCGCAAGCTGGAACTGGAACCCAGCCAGCCCTCGCTGATCCGCCATCTGCGTGATCAGGGGTATGTACTCAATCTTCAGGATGAACCTCATTCTCAGTCGGCCTGATTGCCAGAATTGGCTGTGAAAATAGAAGATGAAAGGGCTGAATGAGCCTGTATTTGTTTGCCTCGTGGTTCTTCGCGACTATGCACCGTTTGTCTTGGTATGCCAGTTTGCTGCTGAGCGGTTCTGTGGTTTTGCAAGGAACCCTCGCCCAGGCCCAGCAGGCTCCGACTACTCCCCTGTCGGAGCTTCTGCAATATCCTTCCATTCTGGAAATAGACCCGGCCTCGGTCTCGCCAGAAACTGCGCCCAGCGTAATGCCGATGCACTTGGTGTTAGAGCTGGGTCGTCGGCGAGTGAGCTTGTATCAGGGAGACACCCTGGTCAAGAGCTATCCGGTGGCCATTGGTCGTGCGGGCTGGGAAACACCGACCGGCTCCTTCAAGGTCGAGCAGATGGTCCAGGATCCGCCCTGGATGAATTTCCGCACCCGTGCGGTCATTCCTGGTGGCGATCCCCGCAACCCCATGGGTCGCCATTGGATCGGTTTCTGGACCGACGGCAACAACTGGATCGGCTTCCACGGCACCAACCGCCCAGACTCCATCGGCCAGGCGATCTCTCACGGCTGTGTCCGGATGCAAAACCTGGATATCACGGAGCTGTTTTCTCAGGTAGAGGTGGGAGTGCCGGTGCTGGTTCGCCCCTGAGGCCATTCGGCCCCGGTCGGTAGCTGATGCAACAGAATGTTAAGATTTTCAGTATTCCTTGATGGGTGCTGGGCAATGGCTGAAACTGGGCCTGCGGTAATTCAGTTTTTTCAGGGTCTGAATGAAGAGCTCAGGGAGCGTTTCATGCGCTTCATACATCACCATGCCGAGGCCCATGGCATGAGCTCCGGCGGGGAAGGCTAAACCATGAAAGTCGCAGTAACCGGTGCAACTGGTTTGGTGGGCACTCGTCTGGTGGAGCGCTTAAAGCAGGAAGGGCACGTCATTGTGGTGCTAACGCGCGATGCGGAGCGGGCGCAGCGGCTGTTCCCCAGCAGCGCTTTCCCGACTCTAGAGGTAGTTGCCTACCAGCCCAAACAAGCTGGCGACTGGCAGCGAGCCGTGGAGGGCTGCGATGGCGTGGTGAATCTGGCAGGTGAGCCACTGTTCGGCGGACGGTGGACGCCTGCCCGCAAGCAAGAGATTCTGGAAAGCCGTCAGCTAGGCACCCGCACAGTGGTCCAGGCCATTGCTCAGGCGCAGCAGCGGCCTCAGGTTCTGGTGAGTACTTCTGCGATTGGCTACTACGGCACCAGTGAGACGGCCAGCTTTGATGAGACCAGTCCGGCCGGCCATGACTTCCTGGCGAAGGTTTGCCAAACTTGGGAGGCTGAGGCACAGACCGTGAAAGCGTTTGGTGTGCGACTGGTCATCCTGCGCATGGGCATTGTGCTGGCACCGGGTGGGGCACTGGCGCAGATGTTGCCGCCCTTCAGACTGGGCGTGGGTGGGCCGATTGGCAGCGGCAGACAGTGGTTTTCTTGGGTGCATCGCGACGATGCTGTCGACTTGATTCTCTACGCCCTAACCCAGTCGTCGGTTAGCGGAGTACTGAACGCGACGGCACCGGAGCCAGTGCGCATGGCCGAGCTGTGCAATGCGCTGGGTAAGGCGGTCAACCGCCCCTCGTGGCTGCCGGTTCCAGGATTTGCTCTGGAGGTGCTTCTGGGAGACGCAGCACAGGTAATCCTAGAGGGCCAGCGGGTGCTTCCTCAGCAGACTCGGGCTGCTGGGTTTCAGTTTCAGTATCCCGAAGTCGCCCCAGCACTGCAGCAGGTCGTGGGCCAGCTCTAGGCATGGCCTGAGCTTGAAAATTCACCCACGCTCAATTTGGGCTCGATTTTATGAGTAGGTAGACGAGAAAGCTTGTCGCTTGAAACTGACACGATTTTAGGTATCAGATCCACGATTTTTCAGACGGAATCCTAATCTGTCCAAAGGTGCTGTGAAGCAAAGAAGAATTACAGTAGGCTCGAAACCTACCTGGTTTCAATCCTAAAACTGCTGCTATGGATGTTTATATTCTTAACTTGCTAGTCATTGGTCTACTCTTGCTAGCTGTTACTCTAGGCTCAGGTTGGATTGCACGGGTGCCGCTTTCCTACGCCATGATCTACTTGGGGGTTGGCGTCGTCTTAAGCCCTTATGGTCTGGGGTTAATTAATCTGCGACCCGATGCAGAAGTCCTGGAGCGACTCACGGAATTTGTTGTAATCGTTTCCCTGTTTAGCTGTGGTTTGAAAATGAATCGGCCCTTACGTTTTTGGGCCTGGAATTCTACGGCGCGGCTGATTGGTTTTTTGATGCCCATCTCAATTTTGGCGGTAGCTTTCGTTGGTCACTGGCTTCTGGGTTTAGGCTGGGCAGCAGCAGTCTTGCTGGGAGCTATTTTGGCACCGACGGATCCCGTTCTAGCTTCAGAGGTTCAGCTTTCTCATCCAGGAGATGAAGATGAACTGAGGTTCGGTTTGACTTCCGAGGGAGGCTTGAATGATGCTCTAGCTTTCCCGTTTGTCTACTTTGGATTGTATTGGCTCAAAGACGATAACTGGCAAAGCTGGTTTAAGCAGTGGGTTGCGATTGATCTGCTTTGGGCAATTGCTGCCGGTATTGGTATGGGTATTTTGACCGCCAGAGTTGTGGTCTGGATCGACCGAAAGCTACAGGAATTTCGACCTGCAGATACCTTAATGGAAGACTTTACCGCGCTCAGCACCATTTTCCTGACCTACTCGCTCACAGAATTGGTGAACGGGTATGGATTTTTGGCGGTTTTCGTAGCCGGTATTGTGGTTCAGCACTCCTACCATGATCCAGAAAAGAGACTTTCCCAGTTGGAATTTACAGAACGTATCGAAAAGCTCATGGAAGTCGGCACGATTCTCTTGCTGGGGTCTTTGCTGCGCATTGAGCCGATTATGCGATTTGGAGGTGAGGCACTTCTGTTGGCGAGCCTACTAATTTTTGTGATTCGACCAGTAGGCGCTTGGATCAGCACACTTGGCCAACACTTCCATCCTGCCGAACGTTGGCTATTTGGCTGGTTTGGCATTCGAGGAGTTGGCTCTCTCTACTATCTGTCGTATGCTCTAGGAGAAGGATTGCAGGGAGAAGTGGGGGAAAAAATAGCTTGGATCACTTTCTTGACGGTTGTGGCTTCTGTCATTCTGCATGGCATTAGCACCACGCCGTTGATGAATTGGTACGAGTCAGCTCTCAAAGGAAGCAAGCTGCGACCACCGCCACCATCGATTACCCTTGAATAGAGTTTACCCAAAATGCTACTACTTGGAGAACACGCTAGATGAATCAGCCACCTCCAATCAGGCCCTGGAAGCAACTGAGTAACGCTGCTCTTGTCCGCTTTCTTCTCCTGTTTGCCTGTGGTTGGGCACTCCTCCAGGTTTTGATCTATTTCAACACCATCATTGTCATTTTCACGTCTGCGACCATTATTGCTTTCCTACTCAATTACCCGGTCTCTTGGCTGCGGCGGTTTATGCCCTGTAGCGTGGCGGTCTGTCTTGTCTTCTTCTCAAGCCTCATTTTGATCGTGGGCCTCACAATTACCCTAGGTTTGGAGGTTCTCTCCCAGGGTCAACAATTGCTCAACAGCGTAAGCGACTTTGTGAATTCTTTAAACCCTCATATTGCGCGCCTAGAGACATTGCTCCAAGAGCGAAATATCCCTGTTAATCTCGGCGTTTTTGAAGGGCGAATTCGCGATCAGATCCTAGCACTCATCGGTTCTAGTCTGTCCTTCTTTCAGATCCTGCTTTCCAACTTGATCGACCTGATTTTTGTGCTGGTAGTTTCTTTTTATATGCTACTGGACGGCAGACGTCTCTGGCGGCTCATTTTGAAACTGGTGCCGCAGACTGTGCGCAGCCGATTTGATCGGACGGTTCAGCGCAAATTTTCAGGCTTCTTTCGGGGTCAGTTGATCCTTTGTTCTTTCCTGACGACTCTTACTTTTATCACGTTTTCCATCTTAGGGGCTCCTTTTGCTCTGGTCTTATCAGTCGTTGTGGGAATCTTCGATTTGATCCCAGGCATCGGTGCAACTCTGGGAATTGGCTTAGTATTTTTGATTCTGTTATCTCAGAATGTTTGGCTAGCTTTCCGGGTTCTTGCAGTCTGTATTATCCTGCAGCAGGTCCAGGATAATTTGATTTCTCCTCGCATCATGGGCAGCTCTGTGAATATTCACCCTGTCGTGATTTTCTTTGCATTACTCGTCGGTGCGAGAGTTGCGGGCGTGCTGGGTATTTTTCTGTCTATTCCTGTTGCAGGAGTCCTTGTTAGCATGTTTGAAATTGACGAGATGAAAGGTGAGGTGTGATGTGATGTGATTCAATTTCAAATACTTTCACCCGACTCGCACACTTCCAATCACTCGGGGTGAGTTGACCCCCTGGCTGCGCAATGAAGCCTAACCTCCGACTGGTTTATCCGCCCCCAAACTACGCAACCCAAAGTCCTCAGATTTTTCTGCTGGGCACCGCCCCGACAAACGCGGAGGTTCGGGTGAATGGTCAGCTCATTCGTCGCTCGCAGGCCGGGCATTTTGCGCCCAGTTTTCCTCTGGCCTTGGGTCTAAATCGATTCCAAGTGATTTGGGGTGACCGCGAGGAGCAAATCATCGAGGTCCAGCGCTTGGACTCAGGGAGGCCAGCACCGCAGACTGCCGCCTTGCAGCCAGAAACATTGAGCCCCGCTGCGTCGTTTGCTTGTCTACCCGGTGAGGCGGTTTGCTTCTCCGCCGTGGGTACACCGGGCGCTCAGCTGAGGGTTTGGCTGGCTGACAAGCTGATTGAACTCTCAGAAATAGGCAGCGTGACCCAACTCCCACCCAACACGGCCGTTCTCACAGGCCGCAACCAGCCGCAACCGATGGCTCAGCCGGGTTTGTATCAAGGCTGGGGCGTGTTCTGCAAGCCGGGCAACCTGGGCTGTCCCCGGTTTGAGCTGGCGTTTCAAGGGGAGACCATTACGCAGCAGGGCGGAGCAGAGTTGGAGGTTTTGGATCCGGCTCAGCTGCCGGTTATTGAAGTGCAAGCGCGTCAGGGACAGGCGCGAACTGGACCCGGCCAAGACTACGCCCGTCTAACCCCGCTGCCTCAGGGAACGCAAGCGACGGTGAGCGGGCGCTCTGGCACTTGGCTACGGCTCGATTACGGCGGCTGGCTACTGGAGTCTGAAGTCAGTCGCCTACCCAGAGCTGGGCTCCCGCACAACTCAATCCGTAGCATCAGCGCCAGTTGCCGAGTGTCCGGCTGGACTGAGGTTCGCTTCCCCCTAGCGCTGCCGGTGCCGGTGAGCGTGAGGCAGGAGGCCGAGCAGTTCTGGCTGACGCTGCACAATACAGTGGCGCAGACCGACACCATTCGCCTAGAAGTCGAGGGGCTGCTAGACAGCCTGACCTGGCAGCAACTCACACCCTTGCAGGTGCAGTATTGCCTGCGGCTACGCTCTCGTCGGCAGTGGGGCTACCGTCTGCGATACGAAGGCAGCACGTTAGTTTTGGGTCTGCGCCACCCATCCCAAGTCCCCTACATTCTGCTCGACCCTGGACATGGGGGGCCAGATGCGCCGGGAGCCCGAGGCCCAGACGGTTCGCCAGAGAAGGACTTTACGCTGGCCCTGGCGCAGAAAGTGCGAGACCGTCTGGTCACCGCAGGGCTCCAGACCAGCCTGACGCGTGACGCTGACATGTCCCTTTCGCTGCAAGCACGCACCGAGCTAATCGAACAGCTGGAACCCACGCTCTGTCTCAGCCTGCACTACAACGCTCTACCCGATGAAGGCGATGCGGAAACGACACAGGGGTTGAGCGCCTTTTGGTACCATCCCCAAAGCCTGGATCTGGCTCGCTTTGTCCTGCGTTTCCTCTGCCAGCGTCTGGGCCGCGAGTCGCACGGTTTGTATTGGGGGAATCTGGCTCTCACTCGACCGAGCCTCTGTCCCGCTGTGCTGTTGGAACTGGGGTTTTTGATCCATCCCGAGGAGTTTGAGTGGATCTCTGATAGTCAAGCACAGGCTGAATTAGCAGAGGCGCTGGCAGAGGCAGTGCTGCGGTGGCTCGAAGGCGCAGGGGTGAGCGGGTCATCAGCCTAAGGCACTGACTTAAGCCGGGTCCCGATGGCTGCAACCCCTGAAATCTCATGACTGACGCCACTGCCTCGACCCTTCAGTCACGGCCATTCTCTTGAGACTGTTGGAGACTCGAGTGGGAGGAGAGAGCACATATCTAAGGCACTACTGGGCAAGGCTTCACCGCAAGACCCTTTTTTACTCAAAAGCTGAAAATGTCCCTCAAATTCTTCTGCACTGTTGCGCTTATCTCAATGGGCAGTTCTCAAATCGAGACTTGCAAGACTGGGATGTGCTCGTTGAGCAGCGCTTGAAAATACTGAGAAAGGTCCAGTCTCACTGCATTCTGACGACCCAATGATTAATTGAACCTTAAATCTACGGTAAGTTGATAGAGAGACTGTATGATTCAAAGGTTAACAGCCTGTTTAGGAGTCTGAATCAAGTTGCTTCCATGGGCGAAATCCATGCTGAGCCATCCAGTTAAAGCGAAGGAGAGATTACGAATGACTACTGATGGTTTGAAGTGGCAGATGAAAGTTGCCCGCTCGAAGTTTCTGCGTTTATTTGTGTTGGGCTACGCCAGTGCGATGATTCTGGCTGCCTGTAATTCATCCTCATCTAATCCTGCCACAAGCAGCAGCCCAACCACATCCGCACTTGGACAGGAACTGACGGTTGGCACAGAGGGAACCTATCCACCGTTTAGTTTTAGAGATCTCAAGACAGGTGAACTCACTGGCTATGATATTGAGGTTGCCCAAGAAGTGGCTAAGCGACTGGGGCGGCCCATTCAGTTTGTCCCCACTCAATGGAAAAGTATGCTGGCATCACTGGATGCTAAACGCTTTGATTTTGTTGCCAATCAAGTAACAGTAACGCCTGAGCGTGAGAAGCAGTTTGCGTTTTCAGAACCCTATACTGTGTCAGGCACGGTCGTCATTGTGAGCAATGACAATCCGAAAAAAATTCAAGGGGTAGCAGACCTCAAGGGTAAAGTCGTCGGGACCACGCAAGGCAGCAACTTTGCGGAAGTGGCCCAAAAAGCGGGAGCTGAAGTAAAATACTATTCAGGTATTGCTCAAGTGCTTACTGACCTGCAGCAGGGGCGAATTGATGCAGCACTCAATGATCGGCTCTATGTCTTAACCGAACTAAAGAAATCAGACTACAGAGTTAAGGCGGTTGGAGAGTCGTTCGGTAAGGAATCCACTGCTTTTGTATTTAACAAAGATAGTGAGCCATTGCGTGATGAGGTTAACCAAATCCTGGGTGAGATAACAAAAGATGGCACTCTAGACGGCATTTCGAAGAAATGGTTCGGTCAAGATGTCAGTAACTAATCTTTTGATTAGCTCTCTCCCTTTACTGTTGAAGGGAGCACTCACCACAATTTGGATTAGCCTTCTAGGCATTTTGTTTGCACTCATTATTGGACTGGCCGTCGCTATTCTGAGACTTTCTCAAAAGCGAATTCCTGGACGAATTGCTGAGATCTATGTTTCCTTTTTTAGGGGGACACCCTTACTGGTTCAATTGTTTATCATTTATTTTGGGTTTGCTAGTATCATTCGGTTTACCCCGTTTCAAGCTAGCATCATCGGGCTATCACTTCATTTTGGCTCTTATATTTCGGAGTCGTTCAGAGGCGCAATCCTCTCGATCTCTAAAGGACAGTGGGAAGCGGCATTTTCATTGGGCCTTAATCCAACTCATACCTTCCTCCTTGTCATCCTACCTCAGGCCTGGCGTCGTGCTATTCCAAGCATTTGGAACTCACTGATTGACGTTGTGAAAGCATCTTCTCTAACTTCTGTTGTGACAGTTGAAGAATTGACTAATATTGCTGACCAAATCAGTTCAGCCTCTGCTGTCGTCCTACCGATTTTATTAGAGGCCGCGGCCATCTACTGGGCTTTAACATCTCTACTAGATATCGCACAACGCTACTTGGAGCGTCGCTACCGTTATACTGATTCATAATCCTAGCTATGCTATCATGTTGCGCTAGATATACATGGCAAAGTAATCATTGTAGATTTCAGTATTCGTCGATACGGTGAGTTCTATTTTTTTCTGTTCTTCATTTGTTGCAGGACTTGTGGCAAGATTGAGGCTATCTTGGGAGATAAAATCACCACAGTATTCATTGGCAGGCACGGCTGCATCCATTTTTTTGGGATAGCTTAAATTGAGATTATTCATAATTGTGATGAATTGCTCACGGCTGCGATCGGCAAATCGTGGATTCAGACGCTTTTCTTCGCCAATCGTGGAAACTGTGCGCCCTTTATAGTCATGAGCCGGATATACCAAAGTACCTTCTGGCAAGGTGAATAAGCGCTGTGTCACCACATCATATAGAGTTCCAGCATCCCCTCCCTGAAAATCTGTTCGCCCACAACTACGAATCAACAGAGCATCACCAGTTAACAGGTGGGTCTGGTTCACCAAATATGCCATGTGGCTAGAGGTGTGCCCTGGAGCGACAATTACCTCGATTACCACTGCTCCCACCTCTAAAGTTTCGCCGCCGACCAGAGCGCAATCAGCCTTGGTCACAGCAGGATTTTGGGGAACCACTATCTGGCAGCCTGTTTGCTGTCTCAGTTTGCCTGCCCCGGTGATGTGGTCAGCATGGAGATGGGTTTCCAGACAATAGCGTAGCTTCAATCCTAGTTCATCTAGCTCTTGCAAATCGCGGTCAACTTGCTCCAACACCGGATCGACTAGAACCGCATCTCCTGTCTGTTGGTCAGCAATTAGGTACGAGTAGCTACTGGTTTCAGGGTCAAAGAATTGGCGAAACAGCAGGGTTGACTGGAGTGTCCCTTGGTTGATGGAGCCTTTGACCGTTTCCGCATTTGAGAGGAGCGTCGTGAGAATAGGACGCACATGAACTGGGAGCGCCCGCAGCAATGTCTTTGCTAACGCTTGTGCCTGTCCACGAAGTTCTGGAACGGCGATAGTTTCCCACAAGTCTCCTTTGCGAGGAGTTCCTAGTGTATAAAGTAAAGCCGAGACGTTGTCATTTGCCGACCATAGAGCACCGTGGCGGTCAGTATCTAATCCCAAACCGAGCCGGTTGGGACGAGCCAACCCCTGTGAGCGCAAACTAGTGATCAGGGGATGGGCAGATCGGCGATAATCAGCTGCGACTCCTGTACAACTGACTACGCGGCTGACTGGCAAGACGGTGTTGGTTTTCGTTTTGCGTTGGCAAACGGTTACTGCCACGGCCTCAGGCGAAACTTGATAATCCAGAATCCGCCCCGCTGCAATGGTGAGTTGACCAGATTCCAGCATCTCGGCTATGGTATCCGCCACACTTTGGGCAATTCGGTGACGATGCACGTCCCAATAGGGTGCCGCATGACGTAAAAAGCGCTGCTGCTCGACGATTGGGAGTTGCTGCCAAATTTTCTGAGTGATTGGGCGCAGAGAATCAATCACAGATCGCCAGTTGTAGCCTTGGGTAGCCGCAACCTTCACTTCAGCACGAACCCGACACAACAAGCTACGTAAGGTGTTGGGTGAAGTCTCTGAGGTCAAGAAGGTAGGGTAAGGTTTAGTCGCTTGATGCCGTTGTGGAAATAAGCCTCGTCGAGACACGGCATAAATTCTGCCCCGATGTTTGCGAGCGTGGAGAGACAGCGCCATATCCACCATCGTTAGTCCAGTGCCAATTAGCAACACAGGCGCATCAGGATCGAGATCTAAGAGCGCATCGGTTGACCAAGCATTTCGCAGATAGCTTTGATCATGGCTATTTGCGTTTTGGGTTACGGGGCACGCAGAGGGCGAGTTCCCCAATGCCAACACGACCTTGTCCGCAGGAAAATAGCCACCGCTATGCAGAAAGACAATCACTTTCTTCTCGCTTGACTCTACCGCTACGACTTCATCCGTCAATCGCTCTAGTCGCACATCACCAGGGGCTGTTGATTCTGCTTCGTCTAAAATCGACTGAAGGTACAAACCGTAGACCTTGCGGGGAATGAAGGTACTAGCATTGACTTCTTCACGAAAGAATGACACCAAAGCGTTGCGGTTGTGCTGAAGCCAGCGCAGCAAATGTCCTGGATCATCGGGGAATGCACTCATGTTGCCTGCGGATACGTTGAGCAAATGGCAGGGGGTATCCGTGCTGTAGGCAATTCCCTTGCCGGTGTGACGACTGCGCTCAATCAGCTGAATTGTAAGAGGTTGGCTTGCCGTCTTCAATAGGTGAATAGCCACTAGAGAACCACTAAAACCACCGCCAACAATTGCGATCGTGGCTGGAGTTTGGGCAGTCGAGAAGTCAGGGTTCATGGGGGTCTCAGTTAGAGTGAAAGCTGTGCTAGGTTCACCAGTCAACCACTAGGCAAAAACGCCGTTCTAAGTAGCCATGTCTAAATAGTATAGCTTCACCTTTCATGACCAAAACATGTAAGAATCGATACAAATTTTGTGTAAGAACCGATACGAATTCCTTTTAGGAGAAGCGCCCCACCGCCAGGTTTTGGGGCTCACGAGGTCTGATCCCGAGCGACACCTCCAGTCCTCTGAGCAACTTCTTTTTGGGCTGCGCTCTGGACATCTGGGCTTAGGGCTGACGAGAAAGCGTTTGCCCTCAACCACAAAGCATTTGCCCCAAACCAGTCAACATTCGGGTCAATCAGAAAGCATTTGCCCCAAACCAGTCAACGTTTGCGGCAAACCAGAAAGCATTTGCCCTAAATCACAAAGCGTTTGCCCCCGACGAGTCAGTATTCAGGTCAATCAGGAAGCATTTGCCCCTCACCAGAAAGCGTTTGCCCTCAACCAGGGAAGCTCGGACCCAGAACTTGAGCCCCACCCGCTTGCGCAATGCCCCAAGCTCGTGTGCGCTTCTCAATTGGCTCATGCCTCCAAGCACCGCTTGAGACTGTACTCAGCCGTGCTCAAGCTCAACCACTAGAGGCCCCCTTCTTCCGAATTCAAGGCAAGCTCTGCCTCGCCTAACCTACCTCCCCTCTGCCGAACTCGGGAGAGGGGCCGGGGGTGAGGGCCTCCTCAGTCAGAGCCATTGCCCTAAACTCTGTTGATTCCAGCTGACTAAACCCACAAAAAGAGCCAAAATCAGCCTTCAGGTAGGTGTTTTAGCAACGCTCGAGGTAGCTAGCCAACTCACCGAAATAGGCCTAGGCTGAAATTAGATAGAGAGTCGCTTCTGAGCGCAAAGATAGAACCACTTCTGTGCAGGCAGTAGCGCAATCATTCGTACAATGAGCTTAGTTCCATTGCCACAGAAATCTCCGCAGTTGTGGAACCGCGATGCACCCATCACCATCTAAATAGATGGGTTCTACCTCAGCAGGGTTATTGGTGTGATTGCCCACCACTACACATAGCTGATCTTGCGGAGCGATAGATTGTCCGACACTACCTTTGGTGAGTGTCATCTTCTAGATCCTAGGAGGACTGCATGTCCAAAAATCTGAAAATTCTAGGCTTGGCGATAGCCTTATTTGGGGCCTCGCTGCTGCCCCCGCCGCCCTCGGCAGATGCCGCGATCGTCTGCCGACGCAGCTACTACCGCAGCCGCAATGATTGTGTTCGGGTTCGCAATCGAGCCCTGCGCAGTTACGGCTACGGCCACGGCTACGGCCATGGGGGGCGTCGTCGCTACTCTTCAAGGTCGACGGTCATTGTCCCGACGCTTCGGATTCGGTTCGACTAACCGACCAGCGCTTGAGCCTGATTAACCGGTGGGTGGCGAGCCAGCTGCGTGTCTGGCCGCCACTGCCCCTTCCTAGCTCGGCGATTTGGCGAGAGCCTCTCCTAGAATTGGAGAAGCAAATCGTTCGGGTGCTTTGCGGTGAGCACAATCACCATCCGTCCGGCCCTGGTGACCCGAGTCCTTGAGGGCTCGATTGCGGAAGAAATTGGTTTTGAGCCGGGCGACCGGCTAGTGGCGATCAATGGCCAGCGTCCGCGCGACCTGATCGACTACCGATTCCTGTGCGCAGATGAGGAATTGCGGCTGGAGGTGTTGGATGCTAGCGACCAAGCTCATCAGGTCGAAATCGAGAAAGACTATGACGCTGACCTAGGGCTAGAGTTTGACACCGCTCTGTTCGACGGCCTGATTCAGTGCAACAACCGCTGTCCGTTCTGCTTCATCGACCAGCAGCCAGAGGGGATGCGCTCCACCCTCTATTTGAAGGACGACGACTATCGCCTGAGCTTTCTCTACGGCAGCTATCTGACCCTGACCAACCTGCCCAAGTCGGAGTGGGAGCGCATCGCCCGCCTGCGACTGTCGCCGCTGTATGTGTCCGTGCATGCCACCGAGCCGGAGGTGCGGGTGCGCCTGCTCAAAAATCCTCGCGCCAGTCAGATCCTGGAGCAACTGGCTTGGTTTGAACAACAGCGCCTCCAAATCCACGCTCAGGTGGTCCTCTGTCCTGGCATCAACGACGGCGAGCACCTGAGACAGACCCTGCTAGATCTGGCGCATTTTCATCGGGGTGAGCTGCCTGCGGTGGCTTCAGTCGCCGTGGTGCCGGTGGGCTTGACCCGCTTCCGTCCAGACGCAGATGAGCTGACGCCAGTCAGCCCTGAAAAGGCCCGCGAGGTGATCGCCCAGGTGCAGGCGCTGCAAGCGCAGTTCCAATCCAGCTTGGGTTCAACCTTCGCCTGGCTAGCCGACGAGTGGTTTCTGATCGCCGGTCAGGGGCTGCCGCCAGAGGCGCACTACGAAGACTATCCTCAGATCGGCAATGGCGTGGGCTCGATTCGCCTGTTCCTCAAGCAGTTTGAGCAAGCCTCGAGGCGTTTGCCGAAGCGCATTGAGCCGCCCCGCCACCTGCTGTGGGTGGTGGGCAACGCCGTGGAGCAAGCCTTCACGCCCGTAGTTGAGCGGTTGAATCAGGTCGAGGGGTTAAGCGTGGACTTGGTCGCCTTAGCCAGCAGCTTCTGGGGGCAGAGCCTGAGCGTCACTGGCCTGCTGACTGGCCAGGACATTTATGCTGGCTTGCAGCAACGCCCGCTCGGTGATGGACTACTGTTGCCGGAGCTGATGCTTAAAGATGGTGGCGAGCGCTTCCTGGATGACTGGACCGTGGCCGATCTGCAGTCCAAGCTGGGCGTTGCGATCCTCAAAGTCCCCAGCAGGGCTGAGGACTTAATCGAGCGGTGCCTGGCAAAGCCCGACCCTTCAAGGTATGCTAGGTAGGTGCATTCGCGTACGCGAGTGCGCGAGGGCATGTAGCTCAGTGGATAGAGCACCAGATTCCGGTTCTGGGTGTCGGGGGTTCGAGTCCCTCCATGCTCGCTTCCAACTTTTAACTACTCAATTTAGTCTCTGAGTTAGTCTCTCAGCAGGCGCAGGGCGTTGGCGATGGCGGCGTGGAGCAGGGCCAGCAGGGCAATCGCCACCAGGTAGGACGGCGCGAAGACGCTGTTGTCTGAGATCTGGAAGCGCGGCACGATGCTTTCGAAGGGCTGGGCCACCGGCTGGGCTAGTGTGTCTATGATGCGTACGGCCTGGTTTTCAGGGTTCGCGCCCAGTAGCTTGAGGACGAAGTCTGCGCCTAGGAGGCCGTAGCTGAGCCCGAACAGATAGCCAATGGTGCGGGTTGTGCGGTCTACGACACGGTTGCGACTGCTGTCCCCATATTCACGGCGCAGCATGCGTCGCTGATACCAGCTCTGCTCCTGTTGCAGTGCCCGCTCAGGATCTGCCACTCTGGCCGGTTCGATGGCACTGTTGGGCTCCACGCGCAGCCGCTCCACTGGGACCGACTGGATGGGCTGCACCGGCTCGTCCACCGTCTGGGGCCGGGGAGTTGGCTCCAGGGGGTGGACCTCCCGTGGCAAATCCTGCGGATGTTTGGGGTCAGAGTAGGTCATGGCACAAGTGCTGAATTCTTCTTGTCTCCCACCCTAGGCACTGAAACTGGCTTTCATCTCTATCCCAGGTTGCGAAGTCTGCTATGCCCCAAGAGTCAATTACAATCTGCCTGGAGCAGGTCAGGTAGCAGGGTTTGGTTTAGTTTTGGCTTGGCAGCAACAAGCAACAGAGGTAGCGATGAACCAGAACGCCCCCCACGGTGAGCGACCAGGTACCGGATCTGGCGGTTTGCGGCCGCTGCGCCTATATACGGCATCGGGAACTGAGGAGCGCCACGCCAGTTGGTTGGAGCTGTTCTTTGACCTCGTGTTTGTGGTAGCGGTAGCCGCTCTAGCCGAGTGGCTGCATCACCACTTGACGCTGGCGGGGCTGGTGACCTTCACGGCCCTATTTGTGCCGGTGTGGTGGCTGTGGCTTGACTTCAGCTATTACGCGGATCAGTTTGACCCTCACAACTGGTCGTTCAAGCTGGTGTTGCTGAGTGTGATGTTTGGCATCATCGTGCTGGCGCAGGCCATCCCGGAAGCCCTGGGCAGCAGTTCGGTGCTGTTTGCTGCCACCTATGCGACCTTGCGTGGGATCATTATCGGCCTGTATCTGTGGGCCTGGCGGCATGTGAGCGAGTCGCGGGAACTCACGGCCCGCTATGCTCTGAGCTTTTCGTTAGCGCTGGCCGTGTGGCTCTTCTCGATCTGGGTGCCTACGCCGTTACGCTTTTGGCTTTGGGGGCTGGCGCTGCTGATTGAGATTGGCAATGGCCCGCTGACCTATCTGACCATTCGGCAGGTGCCTGCTCAGGTGTCGCATATGGATGAGCGCTTTGGCCTGTTTGTGATCATCGTGTTGGGCGAAGCGGTGGTGGCAGTGTCGGCGGGCGTTACGGAGATCAATTGGGATGGGCCAGCGCTGCTCACGGCGCTGGGGGGCTTTGGGGTGGCGGTCTGTCTGTGGCTGCTGTACTTCATCCGGGCTGATGCTGCGGTCATCAACCGCGCTCTGCGCAGCGACCGTCGCGCCTTGTTCCTGGCCTATGTCTATGGCTACAGCCATTTCTTTGTGTTTGCTGGCATTACGGCGGCAGGCGTGGGCATTGAAGCGGCGATCCCAGCGGCGGCGGCAGGGCAGGGGCTACCGCTGGGTGCGCGTTCGGTGCTTTGCGGGGGGGTGATTGCGTTTTTGCTGGCAGCCAGCGCCTTGCAGTGGGCGAGCCCGCGTTCGCTGCCTGCTCTGCTCCTGGCGAGCCGTCTGGCTGCTGCCGGATGGTGTGCGGCTTTGGCGTTATTGGGCGGGGTTCTCTCGCCGTTGGCGCTGGTGCTGTTGATCGGGCTGGCTTTGGTGAGCTTGGTCGGGCTTGAGGTGAGGGGGCCTGTGCCTCAGACTCAAAAAGCTTTGGAGTAGAGAGTTCCTAGGTCAGGAACGACAGCACATCGCGCAGGAATTGGGCACGACTGCGCTCGGGCGTCGAGCGGGCTGACGAGGACGCCAGGGACCGCTAGGGCAAGTCCTAGCAAGGCAATAACCCATACTTTTCTAGAGACTTCATGGTTTAGCTTCCCCAAATCTGCCGAGGTGAGCCTGGCTTTGGACCCTGGGGCGGCCAGTCCAGACCGTGGGACGTTGTTTCTAGGCTCTGGGACGCCTGGGTCAGGCAGTGGGACAAGCAGTGTAGAGGAGTGGGACAGGTTTTCTGGACTGTGGGACGAACGCTGCAGAGCAGTGGGATAGGTTTTCCAGACAGTGGAATAAACGGTGCAGAGGGGTGGGACGAGTTTTCCGAGCAGTGGGATAAACCCTGCAAGTGTGTGGGACGGTTTTTGCGAACAGTGGGACGAAGGGTGCAAGCAGGTGGGATGAATGTTCACAGCCTGCAGCGTTCGTCCCAGCCCGGCTCCGCTAGGGTCGTGAGGCTCAGGGCTGCTCTTTACTCACAGCAGAAGACACCTTTTAAGACGTCCAATTCTGGACTAGACCCGGCAGGTCACGGCTACGCCAGCAACAGCGCCAAGCCAGCCAGACCGACACTCACCCAGTAGAAAGTTCTGACCACCCGCGTTTCCGACCAGCCGATCAGCTCCAGATGGTGGTGGAAGGGAGCCATGCGGAACAGACGCTTGCCCACGCCATCCGGTCCCTTGGTCGCCTTGTAGTAGCTCACCTGAGCAATCACCGACAGCGTTTCCCAGAGGAACAGGCCGCTGAGCAGCAGCAGCCCCCACAGGTTGCCACCGACCAGGGCAATCGCGGCCAGCGCTCCACCCAGCGCCAGCGAGCCCGTATCGCCCATAAACACTTTGGCCGGGTTGCGATTGTAGACCAAGAAGCCCAGGCAAGCGCCGCCAAACGCCGCACTGCCAATCGCCAGCTCCGGCTGCGCCGACCCCAGCAGTGCGCCTAGCCCTACAAAGGCCACCGCCGCTGTGCCTGCCGCCAGGCCATCCAGGCCATCAGTGAGGTTCACAGCGTTGCTCTCGGCCACCAGCGCAAAGCCTGCCAGCGGCCAGAACAAAAGCCCCAACGACAGACTCAGACCCAACGGCAACGAGATCGTGGCCAGTTCCGGGTGAGCCAGCGCCAGCCAGCCGCAGAAGCCCACCGCCACCGCAATCTGTAACGCCAGCTTGGTCCGAGGCGCGATGCCCTTATTGGACTTGCGGCGGATTACCTGCCAGTCGTCCAGCCAGCCGATCGCGGCACAGGCCAGCGCCACCGCGCCCACCGCGCAGACGCTCGGAGCAAAGCCGCTCCAGACCAGCGCCACGACCAGCGCGGCTGGCACCAGAAAAATGCCGCCCATGGTGGGCGTCCCCGCCTTCTTGAGATGGGCCTGGGGGCCGTCCTCACGGATGAACTGACCCGCCTTGAGCGCCTGTAACCAGGGAACCGCCCCCTGCCCAAGTGCCGCACACAGCCCAAAGGCCAGAACCAGGGGGGGCAGCAACAGCAACCCCTGCCCCCGCGCCAGGTCCAAGCCCAGTGCGGCCAAACTGATGCCCACCCCTAGCAGTAGTGCGCTGCGAGTGCCTTCAGAGGGGAACAGCCCCTGCTTGAACAGACCAACCTCTTCAGCGTCAATCACTCTCATCTCCACCACACTCACACTGTCTTGGTTGGTTCCTGCCTGGACTTCGGTGGGCCCAGGCCATTGCTTCACGCAGATTTAGTCGTCGTCAGCCCCAGCATCGTCAGTGTCGTCATCGGGGTAGCCGTCGCTACCTGCCATCAGATCGCTGAGCTCCTCTTCGTCGTCGCGGTAGTTGTCGCGTAGGCCGTTTTCATCGACTTCACGCGCCATCAGACGCCCCGACTTTTCGAGCCAATCGAGAATCGAGGAGTCGCGGTGGGAGGAGATCACGGCGGCCCGCTGCTCCCGAGGTTCTTCGCGTAGGGAAGGGTTGTTCATAAGGTCAAGTGGGTTCGTTGTGTTGGCAGTAGCCTGAGACTTGCTTAATGATCCTAGCTAGGTTAGTGCCCTGAGATCACAACAACCTATGCCAGTGCAGCAGCCGTCGGCGGACCATGCCAACATAGGTGACCGCTTGATTTCTAACATCTGTCGGCGGCTCCGTTCTTCCCCAGCTCAGGGGAACTCTGGCGTGCAGAAACCGTCGGGCTTTTAGGTATCCTGAAATCGCTCCTCTGGCTGATGCCAAGCTAAGTCAACCATGCACTTGTCTGGATTGCCTGGATTGCTGCCGGGACGGTTCACCGCCCGCCCATTCACCCGAGGACTGCTGTTGAGTGCCTGGACTTGCAGCTTGCTGTGTGGTTTGCCTGGCGCGGCGTCTGCCCAGCGTCCGGTCGCCCCACCTGCTGGCCCGGCGGCGAGCACCCCTCAGGCGGCGGCTGAGGTGATCCAGGCCTACCTGGCGGCGCTCCTGACCCAGGATTACAACCTTGCCCTCACCTACTGGATCCCGCTGCGGCGCACCTCTGCCCAGGCCGCTATCCTGCGCCGCTTCGGCATCGAACGGCTGGTGTCTGTCCAACCTTACCAGCGCGAGAGTTGGAAGGCGGATTGGCAGCAGTACGAAATTACCGTGGGGCTGCCCCCGGAGCTGGAGGCGCGGCGGCCTGGGGCCAGTGTTCGCTATTTTTCGCTGGTGCGGTCGGCGGTCGGCGGTCGCTGGCTGATCGCTCGGACCGGCCTAGCGCCCCTGGCGGCAGCCCCTGGCACCAGCGATGAAATCGCCCAGAGCATCCCAGAGCGCCGGCTGGTGTCTGAGTCGTCGAGCTTTGTCTGGCGGTCGCGCAGCGAGGTGGCTTACGTCGGCCAGGACCAGCAGGACCCGGTGCTGCGCCAAACTCGCGTCGCTGTGGGGTCGGCGCGCCCGCCGCTAGCGCTTAAGCAGCTGCCGTCTGAGGCGGACGATGAGCTGCTCACGCCGGGCAATTTGCCGGTGCAGCTGGAGCCCGGCGACCTCATTCGCGGCATGTCGCTCAGCCCCGACCGGCAACAGATCGTGATGTGCCTCCGGCGGGCGGGGCAAACTTGGGGGCTGTGGCTGGCGGATCTGCGACAGGGCACGCTCAAACCGCTGCTGCAACCCGCCGATGTTCAGGTTCTGTTTACCGACCCGAACTGGAGCCCGGATGGCCAAAGCGTGCTGTTCACCCAACGCCGTCTGGCCGATAACAATGCACCTGCCGAGCCTCCCCAGATCCAGCTGCTGCCCCTCAATCGCTCGAACGCCCAGCCCTACACGCTGATCCAAGGCGAAGCCGCTGACTGGAGCCCGGATGGCCGTCAGATCGCGTTTAGCCGCACGGATAATCGGCCGGATGTCAGCGCTGGCGGCTTGGGAGACCCCGGCAAAATTTGGCTTGCAAGTGTGCAAACCGCCTCGGGGGAGGCGGGGGGGCTACGCTACCGTCTGGAGGCGGCCCGCGAGCTGACCAATGGCAACCAATCCACCTGGGCTCCCGACGGTCGGGCGCTGGTGGTCTCGGATGTGCGCAATGAGCGACGAGTTCTGGGCTCTGGCCTGGTTCGCCATCGGGTGCAGGAGTTGTGGCACATTGATCTCGCGACCGGTCGGCGCACCCAGCTCACGGACCACGGTTTTAGCGATAGCGAGTGGCAGCAGGCTTTCCAGCGGGCTGGCAACCTGAAGCCGCAGGAGGTGTACCTGCTGCGCACGACGCCCGCTGACGCCTGGCCGCTGTGGTCACCGGACGGGCGCACCATCGGCTTCTTGCGCGAAGACCTCCAGAACCGACGTTTGGCCCTGTGGACCTTGGAGCTACCGCTCAACCTGAGTGCCCAGACCAACCCGGCCCCAGGTGCATCACCAAAACCGGCTGATGCGCTGCCACCCGCGTCTGACCCACCGGCAGCACCGCCAAAGCGTTTGACCCCGCCAAACTGATCAGGTCGCCCGAGTTGTGACCGCTGCCCAAGGGGGTAAATTGCCAAGCCCCGGCCTCGGCTCGCAGCTGGCCCCATAGGTAGGACTCGCGCTGGCCGCCGGACTGGAGTTCGGCGGTGGTCACTGCCTGCCAGAATACCGGTTGCCAGGGACCGCGCTGACCAGAGAGCTTCTGGAGCGCAGGCTGGACAAAGCGCCAAAAGCTCACCAGCGACGACACCGGATTACCCGGCAGACCAAAGTAAAGAACCGGTCGAGGCTGGCTGAAGCGGGCAACCGTGAGGGGCTTGCCGGGCCGGATGGCAACCGCCTGGATGTGCAGCTGCGCGCCCAATTCTTGCAAAATGCGGTCCACGTAGTCGTAATCGCCCACGGAAACGCCGCCCGACGAGAGCACCAGGTCGGCACTGGCGACGGCTTGCGCGATTGTGTCTCGCAGGCGCTGTGGTTGGTCGCGCACGATGCCCAGCGCCAGCGGCTCGGCCCCCGCCTGGCGCACCAGAGATACCAGCCCCAACTGATTGGAGTCGATGATCTGGCCTGGAGGCAGGGGCTGCTCGGCGGGCAGGTCGCTCAGGCTGACCAATTCATCACCGGTCGAGAACACGGCGACCCGCAGCCGCCGGTAGACGAGCACTGGCGTGCAGCGTGCGGCGGCCAGCGCCGCCAACTCCGGTGCACCCAAGACCGTCCCCGCGCCCAGCAGCGGCTGCCCGGCTTGATAAAAAGCGCCGCGCTGGCGGACATTCTCCTGCGGGCGGGGCGCTTTGAGGATGGCCACGCGCTCCCCCTGTCGCCGGGTGTGCTCCTGCATGACTACCGTGTCTGCACCAGCGGGCAGCATCGAGCCGGTGAGGATGCGGGCGGTTTGCCCCGACTCGACCGCTCGCTGTGGCGCGCTGCCCGCCGGGATTTCTTCGCTCAGGATCAGCCAGACCGGCTCGTCTTCCCGAGCGGCGGCGACCTCAGCATGCCGCACGGCGTAGCCGTCCATAGAGGAGTTGTCCCAGTGAGGAAAGTCCAGGTTGGCGCTGACCGGTGCTGCCAAGACTCGCCCCAGGGCTGCTGTCAAGGCCACCGGCTCCGAGTCGGCAACCGGGTTCAGGGGCTCGGCCAAGCCCAGGACAATCGACTCCGCTTGCGCAACACTCAGCATGGGCAACCCAATCGGTTCTGCAAAGTCAGATTAACTGGTTGCCCGCCAAGGCTCAATCTGGGCTCAATCTGGGCTCAATCTAGGCTCAATCTGGGCTCCGAACTCGGAGCCTGGTGCACAGAACGCCAATCGCACCGATTAGCACTCGGAGCTTCGAGCAAAAGGCTCGGATCTTGCCGCAGCAAGCTCGGAACTTCGAGCCAAAAGCCCGGCGGCTGAGGCTTCAAGCTTGGAACTTCGAGCAAAACTCCTCAGCCGCGACCCAGAGTGCTCGACCGCCCGAGCCCACCACCCGAGCTGTGCAGATGTCAACCTGGCCGCTGGCTCAACTCATCGACAAGGTTAAGCAAAATATAAGAGAAGATTAAGCAAAACAGAGGGTGCGCCGCTTCGAGACCGGTGACAAGCTAGAACTCTTCAGGCATTCAGGCATTCAGGCATTCAGGCGTTCAGGCGTTCAAGCGGTCAAGCGGTCAGGATAGCAAGCCACGGGCCGCCGCCGGCTTCGTAGAAGCCTGCCCCCGGCCTGGGCCCTGGCTCGGCGCCGGATTCGGCCGCGGGCATGGCACCGCCGACGGTGGCTGCA
>JANNOU010000151.1:0-4245 GCA_031399305.1 Leptolyngbya sp. SOY_34_metabat_272 | reverse complement strand
AACGCGCTTCTACCTCATCCCACGGATTGATCTTAAGCTGCTTGAGCCCCAGCGCGATCTTTTCCTTGTCGCGGTCGATGCTGAGAATCTTGACCTCGACTTCGTCGTCGATCTTGAGCACTTCAGACGGATGCCCGACTCGATCCCAACTCATGTCGGTAATGTGCAACAAACCGTCGATGCCGCCCAAGTCCACAAACGCCCCGAAGTCCGCGATATTCTTGACCGTCCCCTTCCGGCTCTGTCCAACTTCGATCTTGGAAAATAACGCTTCCTTCGCCGTCGAGCGGGCCTCTTCGATCAACTTCCTCCGCGAAATGACGATGTTTCGCCGCTCCTCGTCGATCTTCAAAATCTTCGCGTCGATCGTCGTTCCGATGAACTCACCGATATCCCCGGGCCGGCGAATGTCCACTTGCGAAACCCCCGCTCTCCCCCCTTAAAGCGCTGAACCAGCACTCTGGGAGTTGCCACCCAACCGCACCTTCTTCGCCAAACCAACCTTCTGCAGCACCCAAATCGCCGCCCAAGTTAGATCAATTTCCCACCAGCGCAGACCATGTCGAGCCGACTGAGGGAACGCGTGGTGATTATTGTGCCAACCCTCACCGTAGGTCAGCAGCGCCACCCACCAGCAGTTGGTGGAGTGGTCACCCGACTCATAGCTGCTGTAGCCGAACAGATGAGTCGCACTGTTCACCAGCCAGGTGCAGTGGAACACCAACACCAAGCGCACAAAAATGCCCCACACCACAAACGGCCAGCTGCCCAGCAGGTACAACAACACACCCAGAGCCACCTGAACCGGCACAAAGTTTTTTTGTAAAAACCGGTACACCGGGTCATCGATAATGTCTTTGGTGTAGCGGGGGATATCACGACGAGCGGGCAATTCGTAAAGCATCCAGCCCATATGGCTCCACCAAAAACCCTGGCGAGAGTCGTGGGGATCTTGGAGCTGATCAGAGTGCACATGGTGGATGCGGTGAAGGCCAATCCAATCGATCGGGCCGCCCTGGCAAGCCAGACTGCCAAAGAAAACCAGCAGATACTCCAACCACTTAGGCGTCTGGAAGCTGCGATGAGTCACCAGCCGGTGGAAACCCAAGGTGACCCCCAACCCGCCAGTAACCCAGTGCAAGACCAGCGCCAAACCCACCGCAGGCCAGCTAAACGCAAAAGGCGCAAACAGTGCCCCCAGATGAATGGCTGACATGAACAGAATTACCGGCCAGTCCAGCGCGAGTTGTTTTTGGGTTGCCGTTGTCATAAGTCAGTTGTGTATCGAAGTATTAAGTAAAGGTCTGAGGCCGAGCATACCACCGAAATGAACCCCATCGAGCGAATTCAGCAGGCAGAACAGGCACTAGCCCCGATTTTTCAGAAAATTGATGCTCAGGTCAAAGTGCACTTAAAGCGCGTCCTAAGCGCCTACCGAACCCACCGAGTCGGCCCCCACCACTTCGCAGGCGTCAGCGGCTACGGCCACGACGATCTAGGGCGGCAGGTATTGGATCAAGTGTTCGCCCAGATCGTAGACGCCGAAGCGGCAGCAGTACGCATCCAGTTCGTCTCCGGCACCCACGCCATCGCCTGCGCTCTATACGGGGTGCTGCGACCGGGCGATGAACTCCTGGCAGTGGCCGGGCACCCCTACGACACGCTCGAAGAGGTGATCGGCCTGCGCGGCAGCGGCCAGGGCTCGTTACAAGAGTTCGGCGTGACCTATCGCGAGTTGGACCTGACGCCCGCCGGGCAAGTGAACTGGCAAGCGCTCGGCAGCGCCGTCAGCGAGCGCACGCGCCTAGTCTTGATCCAGCGCTCCTGCGGCTATGCCTGGCGACCCAGCCTATCGATCGCCGAGATCGAGAAGATCATCTACCAGGTCAAGCAGCAGAACCCTGACACAGTCTGCTTTGTCGACAACTGCTACGGCGAATTCGTTGAGGAGCGCGAGCCCACTGCGGTCGGCGCAGATCTCATGGCAGGCTCGCTGATGAAAAACCCTGGCGGCACGCTGGTGCCCACAGGTGGCTACCTGGCTGGACGCGCGCCGCTGGTGGAAGCCGCCGCCTGTCGGCTGACCGCCCCCGGCATTGGCTCCTCAGGCGGCGCAACCCTGGACCAAAATCGGCTGCTATTCCAGGGATTGTTCCTCGCCCCCCAGATGGTCGGCGAGGCGATGAAAGGCAATCACCTGGCGGGCTACGTGTTTCGGGAGCTGGGCTATCCGGTGAACCCCGCGCCAGAACTGCCGCGCCGCGACGTGATCCAGGCGATTCAATTGGGCAGCCCCGAGAAGTTGCAGGCGTTCTGCCGGGCGCTCCAAGCCTGGTCGCCAATCAGCGCCTATCTCGACCCGGTGCCCGCAGCCATGCCAGGGTACGAGAGTCAGTTGGTGATGGCTGGGGGCAGTTTCATCGACGGCAGCACCTCCGAGTTGTCCGCAGACGGCCCCTTGCGCGAGCCCTACGTCGTGTTTTTGCAGGGGGGCACCCACTGGACCCATGTGGCGCTGGCACTGGAGGCAATCCTGGCTGCAGTGGGACCGGCCTAGGCGAGCGTAAATCCTATGGCGATTGGCATTGGCGTGCTCGGCACCGGCTTCGGCCAAAAAATTCATATCCCCGGTTTTCAGGCGCATCCACAGACCGAGGTGGTTGCCGTTTTCAATCCAGACCCTGGCAAGGCTCAGCAAGTCGCCGCGAAATTTCAGATTCCTCACGCTTGCCACCAGCTGGCAGACCTGCTCGCCCTGGATGCTGTTCAGGCGGTTAGCCTCTCGACCCCCCCGTTTGCCCATTACGATATGGCCTGCGCAGTCTTGGAGGCAGGCAAGCATTTGCTGTGCGAAAAGCCCACCACGCTCAGCGCAGTGGAAGCGCGAGATCTCTACTACCGGGCGCAGCGCCACAACCGGGTGGCTATGCTGGATTTCGAGTTCCGCGCTCACCCGCAGTGGCAGCACCTGCAGTCGTTGTTGCAGGCAGGCTTCGTGGGACGCAAACGCCTGATCAACATCAGCTGGCTAGTGCAGAGTCGCGCCGACGCCAAGGCCGCCTGGAACTGGTACGCTCGCCAAGACCAGGGGGGAGGTGCGTTAGGAGCGCTCGGCTCCCACAGCTTTGACTACATTGCCTGGCTGTTTGGCCCCGTGCAGCGCCTCTGCGCCCAGCTGGTCACCGCCGTTGCGCAGCGCCCCGATCCACAAACCGGCGAGCTGCGTCCAGTGGATGCGGAGGACACAGCGACACTGCTCCTAGAGCTGGTCGATGGCACCCCTTGCAGTCTCAATTTGAGTTCCGCTACCTACGCGGGGCGCGGTCACTGGCTCGAAGTCTACGGGGACGCAGGCAGTCTAGTGCTCGGCAGCAGCAATCTCAAGGACTACGGCCACGGCTTCACCGTCTGGGCAGCTCGACCTGGTGACGCGCTGAGCCCCCTGCCCACACCGGCTCAACTCCTACTTGGTCAGACCTACACCGATGGCCGCTTAGCTCCCTTCATTGGGATTGTGAACCGTTTTGTCGAGGCAATCGAGAGCGGCCAAGCTGCGGTGCCCTCGCTCAAGGAAGGCGTCTATTCCCAGCTCCTGATGGACCTTAGCCACCGCTCCCACCGCCAAAACGCCTGGGTAGAAGTGCCCTCGCTCGAAGCGTTCTTAACCACTGGACGGCTGGAGGCGTAATGCCTCAAGAAGCCACCCACGATCAGCACACGATCAGGGACAGATCCACCGTATCGGCTGTGGGCTGGGCGAGTTCGGCGCGAACCCCGGGACCAAAGAAGCGTTCGATTTTTTCGCGCCGCTCCTGCCAGGCAGTAAAGGGAATCAGGGGCGAGTGCAGACGCAGCACCAGCGTGTAAGAACCGTCTACCAACGTTTCACCCAGATGGGTCAGCACCGGGCGTTCCTCGTCGGTGGGCTCAAGCCCCAGGGGCTTGAGCGATTCCTCTAGATGCGTTTGTCCGTACAGGTAGCCCGTCGCCTTCTCGCGGATTTTCTTGAGCGTCTCCGTCTGCTGCTGCTGCCGCAGGGCCAGGACCTCAGGGGTCAGTGGCGTCAGCATGGGCACCGGCTTGGTCTGCGAGGCTCTCAGCGCCGCGCCGCCTAGCAGAATCGGAATCCCATAAAAGAAGCCCACTAGATTTAGCGTTGCATTATCTGAGAAGTAAGCGATGAAGCCGACTATGGTCAGCACCCCCCCTAGAACTAGCCCCAGCGACCCCAGTGAAACTCGGCGC
>JANNOU010000135.1:0-14377 GCA_031399305.1 Leptolyngbya sp. SOY_34_metabat_272 | reverse complement strand
ACAGCTTATTCCGTATCTTCTGATTCGGTTCTGCACTGCGCCTGGTTGCCTGCACTACTTAAATAAATCAGTTTCAAAGGGACTTCTCAAACTGGCACCCCCTAAATTAAATTCACAAGCAGAGGAAGTAACCAGCGTGCTGAACACGCCGCCCAAAGCTCCGATAGGTCTGTCTGGTGCTCCTCTGCGAAGACACTGAGCTTTGCTCTCCGAATGCCAGGCTTTTGGCTCGACCCACTGACTGCTCAACTCCTGCCTTCCAGCTTGGTTGTGCACCTTTGAAGCCCAAAGCTTGACTAGCCGAGCCTTGGGCTCCAAGGTCTGAGTTCTCAGCTGGATGAGTCGAGTTTCTGGCTCGACCTTTGGAGCTGTAGGCCGCAAAGTCCGAGCGGCAAGCCGTCAGCAGCGAGCCTCAGGCTTGACTGATCGAGTGCCGAGGTTGAGTCGCTCGTCTTGTGCCAGCTTAGCTTTCAGGCCACCGGTTGATCGCTAGGCTCTGAGCCGACTGGAGGCTCGGGCGTGCCCGTCTGGCGTTCTCGCCACCAAGCCAGCAAGGTGCCCGCAATGAAGATGCTGGAGTAGGACCCAGACAGAAAGCCCACAATCAGCGCCAGGGCGAAATCTTTGAGCGTGGGGCCGCCCAAAAAGAAAATGGCGATCAAGGGCAGGGTCGCTGCCACTGACGTATTGATCGACCGAGCCAGAGTTTGGTTGACCGCATCATTGGTGACCTGGCCGAAAGACTTGCCCTCATTGCCCGGCAGCGCCAAATTTTCGCGCAGTCGGTCATAAATCACCACCGTGTCATTGACCGAGAAGCCGACGATGGTCAGCAGCGCCACGATGAACAAGCTGTCCACCTCTGTGTTGGCCACCAAGCCCAGGAGGCCAAATAGGCCGGTGGTGATCAGCACATCGTGCGCTAGAGCCACAATCGCGAAAAAGGCGTAGTCGAATTGAAAGCGCAGGCTGAGGTAAGCGATGATCCCAGCAAACGACAGCAGCAGCGCCAGCAAACCCGACGTCAGCAGCTGCGAGCCGATCAACGGCCCCACCGTATCCTCCTGAGACTGCGTGGGATCGATCTCGCCCAGCGCCTGCTCCATTGCCTGACGCACTTGCTGGCGGCGCTCCAGGCTTAGGGGCGGCGTGCGCACCAGCACGCCTCGGTCATCACTGCCGGTCAACTGGATGATGCTACTGCTCAGTCCCTCTGCGTCCAGAACCTCGCGAACCTTGGCGATCTCAATCGGCTGGCCGCAGTTGCCTGCTTGGGCACACCGGAGTTCCAGCTGCAGGCGCGTGCCGCCGGTGAAATCGATGCCCGGTCGCAAGGGTGCGCCGAACTGCGTCCAGCAGACAATGTTGGCAATCAGACCCAGCAGGGTCAGTACACCAGAAATCGTCCACCAGATTCGTCGCTTGCTGACTACTTGAAGGCTCATATTCCTCCTCCTGCACTGCTCACGGGCTTGGTTGCAGACACGCCAAACAGCCCCGGCTTGCGCAGATTGGGCATGGTCAAGGCCACCAGCAACAGGGTGCGGCTACAGGTGAGCGCCGTGAACATGCTGACCACGATGCCCAGTGCCAGAGTCAGCGCAAACCCCTTCACCAGCCCGGCTCCGAGCCAGAATAGCGCAGCACAGGCGATCAGGGTCGTGACGTTGCCGTCCAGAATGCTGGAGAAGGCTCGCTGGAAGCCCGCCTCGACCGAGCGGTAAAGCGTCTTGCCCGCCCGCAGCTCCTCCTTCATCCGCTCGAAGATCAGCACATTGGCGTCCACTGCCATGCCGATGCTCAGAATGAACCCGGCAATGCCCGGCAGGGTCAAGGTCACACCCAACAGCACGAAGATCGCAAACGTCATCAGCGCGTAGACCAAGAGGGCCAAATCCGCGATCAGGCCCGGCAGTTTGTAGTAGGCCACCATGAAAATCAACACCAGGATCAGGCCACCTGCTCCCGCGTAGAGGCTGGCGCGGACACTGTCTTGGCCCAGGGTCGCGCCGACCGTGCGATTTTCAACCACCTGCACCTGCACCGGCAACGCCCCAGAGCGCAACTGGATGGACAGTGCCGCCGCCTCTTCGGTGGTGAAGCGGCCCTCGATCACCGCGCCGCCGCCCGTGATCCCGGTTTGTGCAAACTCGACGCCGACGGTCGGAAAGCTAATCAGGTCATTGTCGAGAAAGATGCCAATGCTGCGGCCTGTGCCCGCCAGCGACTTGGTCAGCTCCGTAAACTTCCGCGCCCCATCTGGGTCAAACTCCAGTCCGACGTTCCAGTTTTGGCCCTGGGTGGGTTCGGCCCGCGCGCCTTTGAGGTTTTTGCCCGTGATGCCCACTGGCTCAAACAGCGCGGCGATCGACCGGTTGTTGTTGTCTAGATCGGCTTGATTCTTGTTGAGCGCCGCCTCGTCCTGAGGCTGTTGCTGTCTCAGGACGGCCCGCTGAGCCTCCAGCTGGCCCTGCAACTGGACGAGGACGCGAAATTCTGCCTCGCTGCCCGGCTTCTGGCTGCGGAATTCCAGCTGGGCCGTGCCACCCAACACCCGCTCCGCCTCGTCTGGGTCCTTGACACCCGGCAGTTGCACTAGCAGCTGGTCGGCACCGCTGAGCTGCAAAGAGGGCTCCGCCACCCCCAAGCCATTGACGCGCTGCTCAATCACCGACAGCACATCCTGCATAATCTGGGGGGTAATTTTCTGGATCTGCGGCGTCGGCTTCGCCTGAAGCGTAAGCTGAGAGCCCCCTTGCAGGTCCAGGCCTAGCCGGATCGGCAGCCGCGCAATCACAATCCCCGACCCAACCACAATCGACAGGATCAGGGCAATGAGCCAACGTTGCTTGCCCATAGAAATTAGCTCGAAACTTTCTTTAAGGATCGCAATTGGTCATCATAGCTCACTGACTGCCAGCCCTGCGTGTCAAAGTGTGGAGGCCGGCCCGGAGCCAGACCCGGAGTCATGGTGCTGAGCGATGACGCGGCGGTAGTGGGCCTGGAGCTGTCGGGTGGCTGCGACCCAGCTCCAGCGCTCGGCTTCGGCGCGGGCGCGCTGGCGCAACTGCTGACGCTGCGTTTCATCGCTGAGCAAGGCCTGGGTCGCCCGCAGCGCCCCCTGGTCATCGGCCGGGTCAAACAGGTAGCCGTTGACGCCGTCTTCGACAACGTCTGGGATGCCACCCGAGCGGGCGGCGACCACCGGGCAACCCGAGGCCATCGCCTCCAGCAGCACCAGGCCAAGCGTATCCGTACGCGAGGGAAAAATGAACGCATCGGCAGAGGCGTAAGCCGACCCCAGTTCCTGCCCGGCTAAATAGCCGATAAACTGCGTGGGCGTTCCGGCAAAGTGGCGCTCCAGCTCGGCGCGGTGGGGACCATCGCCCACCAGGGCCAGCCGCGCACCGGGAATCGCCTCCAGCACCGGGCGGATGCGGTCTATATCCTTCTCCGCGCTCAGGCGGCCTACATAGAGCAACAGCGGGCGGTCGGGGTGACCGCCGCTCAGGTACTGCCGCATTTGGGCCGAGGCCAAACTTGGGTGGAAGCTCTCGGTGTCCACCGCTCGCTGCCAAAGGTCTAGACGCTGAATCCCGTGGGCGTTCAGCTCGTCCTGCATCGCGGTCGAGGTGCACAGATTCAGGTCGGCCTGATTGTGACCCGCCTTGAGCAGCTCCCAGAGCACCCCCTCCAGGGCTCCCAACCCGTAGTGATGCAAATACTGCGGCAGATGGGTGTGGTAGGAGGCCAGCAGCGGCCAGCGGTAGACCTTGCTGTAGAACATACCCGCCAGACCCAACACGGCCGGATTCACCACGTGCACCAAATCGGGCTGAAATTTCTTCAGCGCGTAGCCGAGCGCCGGTCGGGGTAGAGCCAGCTTCAGCTCCGGATAGAGGGGCAGCGGGAAGCCGGACACACCGTAAATCTCGGCCCCACAGTACGACTTAGGCCCTCCCTCCGGCGCAAACAGCAGCACTTGATTGCCCAGTCGTTGGAGGTGGTCCACCGTATGGCGCAGGCGCGTGACGATGCCATCGACTTTGGGCAGAAAGGTTTCCGTGAACAGGGCGATGCGCATAAATAACAGGCAACAGCAGGCCGAGTTTAGCGCCGCCAGTTCACTTTCGGCAGGATCTCAGAGGGGTTGATCCGATCGCGGTAGCGAATCGCAAAGTTCAGCAGCGAATCGAGCAGTGAATCGGACAGGAAATGGGGCTGCAAACCTAGGTTCAGCAGATTGGTGTTCTTGGCATTGAAATAGTGCTGCTCCAGTTCGACGCGGGGGTTGTCCAAGTGCTTGACTTCGACATCCAGGCCCATGGCGGTCCCCGCGTTTTTCACCATCACCGCCAGCTCGCCTACGGAGAACTGCTCGGTGAACTGGTTGAACACTCGGAACTGACCCGCATCCGCCGGATTGGCGATTGCCAGCTCTACGCAGCGCACTGTGTCCCGGATATCCAGGAAGCCGCGCGTCTGCCCGCCCTGGCCGTACACGGTCAGCGGATGGCCCACCGCTGCCTGGATACAGAAGCGGTTGAGTGCCGTGCCGAACACGCCGTCGTAGTCGAGGCGGTTGATCAAGGTTTCATCCAGGCCCGTCTCCTCGGTGAACACGCCGTAGACCACACCCTGATTGAGGTCGGTCGCCCGCAAGCCCCAAATCCGGCAGGCGAAGTGGATGTTATGGCTGTCGTGCACCTTAGACAGGTGATACATACTGCCGGGCTGCTTGGGATAGGGCAGAGTATCCTTGCGCCCGTTGTGCTCGATCGTGATGTAGCCTTCTTCGATGTCGATGTTGGGGGTGCCATACTCGCCCATCGTGCCCAGCTTCACTAGGTGGCAGTCGGGCAAGAACTCCTTCATGGCATAGAGCAAATTCAGCGTGCCCACCACGTTGTTGACCTGGGTGAGCACCGCGTGTTCGCGGTCGATCATCGAAAATGGGGCCGACCGCTGCTCACCGTAGTGCACAATCGCTTCCGGCTCAAAGGCTCGCAGCGTCTTGGCCAAAAACTCGTAGTTGGTAATATCGCCAATAAATAACTCGATGGGCTTGCCGCTGTGCCCCTGCCAGCGGTCGAGCCGCCGCTGGATCGAGGTGATCGGCGTCAGGGTATCCACCCCTAGCTCCAGGTCCCAATGGCGACGAATCAGGCTATCGAGAATCGCCACCTCGTAGCCCCGATTCGAGAGGTGGAGTGCGGTGGCCCACCCGCAATAACCATCACCACCAATGACTAGAACTTTCATGCCATCCCTGCCTGACACAGTTAGTGTACCTACGGGCCTATCAGGCCTCCAAGCACTCTACCAGGAATTGCCCCCGCTTGATCCAGCCCCAAGTGTCCAGGCAGCTCCGACTAGAGCCTGAATGAAGCCCCCGGCGGAACTATGCCGTTTCGGCTCTTGGGAGCGGGGCTTGGGAGCTGGCGCTCAGGGCAGCCAGGACGGTCGCAGGCCTGGGAGATTGAGCGCCACGGGGGAGCCCAGCGGCTGCAACGGCAACTGCCAGAGCGTGCTCGCTGCAACCGGTTCCCCCTGCAAGCTGCGCACTCCTCCAACCCCTGGCTCTGCTGCCGCCGCCAGGGTCACCCGGTCATAGAGCAGGCTGCGCTGGTCGGGAGCCAAGCTGAAGTTGAGATCGGTGCGCTGGTCGAGTTCCAGCAGGGTTTGCGTCTGACCGCTTTTGAGCTCCACCGCAACCAGTGCCGGATGTTCGTCATAACCACTACCCGCCAGACGGGTGAGGACGCAGTAGAGGTGGGTTCGGTTGAGGTCAAACTGACAGGCGCGGAAGTTGCCAGAGGTGCTCAGGAGCTTACGCGGTTGATCCTGAGTGCTGACCAGAAACAGCTCCCGCACCTGAGCCTGCTGGTCGTCGGCGCTGAACTGGACCATCGCCGCCTGGGTGCCGTCGGCGGTGAAGCTCAAGACCATGCCGTAGCGGGGCAGAAACTCCAGGGCCTGCGCCTGCGCCATCAGGGGCAGGAGCGTCTGCCCTGAGCCCTGCGCGATCACTAGCGCTGAGCTGTCGGGCGTGATCAGGAACTCGCCGCTGGCCTGGTTACTGATCAACGACAGGTCTGACTGCCCCTCGCGCTTGAGCCACAGCCCCAGGCTGGACTGCAAATTGGTGAGCGGCTGGTCGAGCTTGGGCTGCTGGGCACGGCGGTCGAAGCGCTGCACCACAATGCTCTGACCATCCGCAGACAGGTCGAAGCGCAAGAGCTGATAGTCGCGGCTGTCGAGCAGCAGTTCTACCGTACCGGTACTCAAGTTCACGCGGTAGAGCTGTTGGGCTTGCGCGTCAGTGCCCTGTTCGACTGCCGAGCGCTCGGCGGCGCTGAACAACACCCGCTGGCCGTCGGGGTAGGCCTTGAACTCGCTGACGACCAAGTTGGCCGGGGTCAACGGCAGGCGCTGACTGGCAGTCAGGTTATGGGCAATCAAGCGCCCGACTTCTGCGCCCTCGCTGCCCAGGTACAAAAACTGGGGCTCGGCGGTGTTGAACTGGCTCTCGAAGGGGCGGGCCATGGGCCTGCCGAAGCGGTCTTTGGCCGTCGCCAGGCGCACCTGATACTGAGTGCCATAACGCGGTGGCAGATCAGGTGTGTAGGCCATGCGCCGCCCGGCCCAGCTCAGCCGCCCAGGCAGGTCTGGCTCGAAGCGCAAATTCGCTTCGACGCTCTGAGCGTCCATCGGGCGGTTGAAGTCGAAGATCATGGCGGCATCCGCCGCGCTGACCTGTCGGTGCGCCCAGCTAAAGCGCCGCACCTGGGCCGAGGTCCGGTCGCCGCCGAACAGCAGCAGCCCGGTCAGCAGCAGTAGCACGACGCCTGCTACAGCGACGGCGCGGTCGAGGGGCTGGGGCAACAAGCGAAGTCTAGACATCTCAAACCGGCACAGCTACACCACAGTGGTAGGATCATCTCTCACTAGTGGCCAATTGTGC
Source organism: Leptolyngbya sp. SOY_34_metabat_272 (assembly GCA_031399305.1). Lineage (GTDB taxonomy): Bacteria > Cyanobacteriota > Cyanobacteriia > FACHB-261 > FACHB-261 > FACHB-261. Next base: position 7,413 of record JANNOU010000135.1, on the reverse strand, counting down.
CTGCGCTATGTCGCCCTTTGTGTCAGGGTCCCGGCGGGACATTTCCAAGATTTTGATTGCGAACCGGGGAGAGATCGCCCTACGCATTCTACGCACTTGTGAAGAGATGGGGATCGCCACCGTGGCGGTGCACTCGACGGTTGACCGCAATGCCCTGCACGTCCAGCTGGCGGACGAGGCAGTGTGTATCGGCGAACCTGCCAGCGCCAAGAGCTACCTGAATATTCCCAACATCATTGCGGCTGCCCTGACACGCAATGCCACGGCGATCCATCCTGGCTATGGTTTTCTGGCGGAGAACGCTCGCTTTGCAGAGATTTGCGCCGATCATCAGCTGATCTTTATTGGCCCTAGCCCAGCTGCAATTACCGCAATGGGCGACAAGTCCACGGCCAAGGAGACCATGCAATGGGCCAAGGTGCCCACCATCCCCGGCAGCGAGGGCTTGGTAGACAGCGAGTCCCAAGCCTTGCGCATCGCCTCCAAAATCGGCTACCCAGTGATGATCAAAGCCACAGCAGGTGGCGGCGGGCGGGGCATGCGTCTGGTGCGCAGCGAGCTGGATTTGCTGCGCTTATTGCGGGCAGCCCAGGGCGAAGCGGAAGCAGCGTTCGGCAATGGCGGCGTCTATTTGGAAAAGTTTATTGAGCAACCGCGCCACATTGAGTTTCAAATTCTGGCCGACAGTTACGGCAATGTGATCCACCTGGGTGAGCGTGATTGTTCGATTCAGCGCCGCCACCAAAAGCTGCTCGAAGAAGCGCCCAGCCCCGCCCTCAACCCGGAGCTGCGGGCTCGTATGGGCGAGGCGGCAGTGCTGGCGGCAAAGGCTATCAATTACACGGGTGCGGGCACGGTCGAATTCTTGCTGGATCGCTATGGCAACTTCTACTTCATGGAGATGAACACGCGCATCCAGGTTGAGCACCCGGTCACGGAAATGATCACAGGACTAGATCTGATCGCCGAACAAATCCGCATCGCTCAGGGCGAAAAGCTGCGGCTCACGCAAGAGCAAGTAGTGCTGCGCGGCCACGCGATTGAGTGCCGGATTAATGCCGAAGATCCGGAGCACAACTTCCGTCCCCATCCCGGTCGGATCAGCGGCTATCTGCCTCCTGGTGGCCCTGGGGTGCGCGTCGACTCGCACGTCTACACTGAGTACGAAATCCCCCCCTACTACGACTCGCTGATCGGCAAACTGATTGTCTGGGGACCCGATCGCGCCAGCGCTATCAACCGCATGCGACGGGCGCTGCGGGAGTGCGCGATCACGGGCCTGCCCACCACGATTCCCTTCCATCAGAAAATCTTGGAAAGCCCCGCGTTCCGGCAGGCGGAAGTTTACACCAATTTTGTACAGCAGCTGATGGACGCTGAGGAGCAGGCCTTGAAGCTAGCCTAAAGCCGCTTCGGGTTCCTATTGCTCGATCGGCGCTAGGCAGTCAGCCTGATCAGGGGGGCCTTGCGGCACCAGCTCGCCCACTACTTTGAGAAACGCCTGTATGACGGGCGATACCGTCTCTCGCCGAAAGGCGACAGCCAGAGGCAGGTCTGGCGCGGGTCCTTTTAATTGCCGGTAGATCACGCCCGGTCTGCCCACCTTTTGCAGGGAGGTTGCGACCAGCGCAACGCCAACGCCCGCAGAAGCCAGGCTAATGGCGGTCTGCTGCAGAGCTTCTTGAACCACGTTGGGGTGGAACCCAGCCTGTTGGCACAGCTTGATAATCCGGTCGTACAGGTTGGGACCGATCGAGCGCGGGAACAAAATGAACGGTTGGTCAGCCAGGTCCTGGAGGCAGAGCTGCGCCCGAGCGCCCAGCGGATGGGCCTCCGGCAGCACAACCACGATTTCTTCGCGCAGCACGGGCTCAAGGCAGAGGGCAGCCGCTTCGATGGGCGGATGTAAAAAGCCAAGCTGCAGCTGGCCGTCTAGGAGGGCTTCGACTTGCTGAGGCGTGCAGAGTTCGCTCAAGCTCAGTTCGACCCCGGGAAAACGCTCGCGAAAGGTCTGCACGATTCGGGGCAGCACACTGTAGAGTGCAGAGCCTGTAAAGCCGACGTTGAGCCGCCCCCATTCGCCGCGACTGGCCTGCTGCGTCCTCTGCACGGCCTGCTCGGCCTGTTGGAGGGTTCGCCGCGCTTCGACCAAAAAGACCTGACCGGCCTCGGTGAGTTGAACGCTGCGCTTGGTGCGGTGCAGCAGCTGTACCCCTAAGTCCGCTTCTAGGTGGCGAATCTGCTGGCTGATTGCGGGTTGGCTCAGGTGTTCCCGCGCTGCGGCGCGACTGAAGTGCAGCTCTTCTGCGACGGCAATGAAGTAGCGCAGGTGTCGCAGCTCCATGAGGCTCTGATAACGCTGGCCTATTAGTTTAGCGCGAAACCGATCTTGGACAGCTCGGCGCTGGGTTTGTACTGTGACAGTAAGTGCTTAACCTTCACCGAGCCCGCTTGTTATGCCGCAAAAATGGTCGCTTGGGCTGGCTCTATTGGCCGGGTCACTGGTTCTAAGTCTGGGGGCTCAATCTATTCGCTCGCAGCCTTCTGCCGCCAGGGTCAACTTTAGTGGTCGCTATCTGGCTGCTCTTTCTGATGCCGATTTTCTGGCTAGCACTTATGCCGATGGTCGGTTGCCTGAGCCCAATCCGCAAGTGAGCGATCGGCTCTCGCTGATCCGGTTGCCGCTCGATGGATCGCAGCGCGCAACTGCCCAAGTTCGGGCTTCTAATTCGGTGACGGCAGCTCCGTTCTCGCTGGCGGTTGCGGCAGATGGCAGGACGGCGTTTGTGGTGGAAGCGCTGGGGCCAATGCCAGTGGGCGCGACCCGGCGCGACCAACTGCCGCCCGGTCGCCAGTTAGTGGCAGTGGATCTGTCCAATCCCCAAAGTCCCACGGTCCGCGACCGGATCGCAATCGGCCCGCAACCGGAAACCGTGGATGTGCATCCCAATGGCAATTGGTTGGTGGTCACCACTCAGACCGAGGGGCGGGAGATCACGCTGGTTCCAGTGCAGGATGGCAAGTTTGGTCAGCCCCAAACTTTCTCGCTGCGGCAGTTGGGGATCGAACCCGATGCCCGTTATTTCCAGAATGGCCGGGCTGCCAGTTATGCGGCGTGGCATCCTTCGGGGCGCTACTTGGCGGTGACGCTGAATTACCGCGATGAAGTGATCTTTTTGGAGCTGCAAGGTGACGAGGCTGGTGGCAAGCTCCAACTCAGGCGCTGGGGCGAGGCGGTGAGGGTGGGCAAAGATCCGTTTTCTGGGCAGTTCACGCCGGACGGACGCTTTTTTATCACGACCAACTGGGGGCGCAATTTCGGAGCCCAGATCACGACCCTGGCGCAGCGGCTGCCCACTGAGCCAGGCACGCTGTCGGTGATCCGTGTGGCGGAGCTTGGGGCCAGTGCCGCTCAGGCGCGGCATCGGGTCGTGGCGACGGCCACCAGCGACCTCAATCCCGAAGGCATTGCGATCAGCCCGGATGGTTCGCTGGTGGTGACGGTGAACATGCGCGGCTCGGCCTTTCCCGAGAACTCGGCTCGCTTCACTCGCCAGAGCAGCCTGTCGCTGCTGAAGCTCGACCGCGACTCGGGGCAGCTCACTAAGGTCGGGGACTACCCGTTTGAAGGTATCTTGCCGGAGAACGCAACCTTTGATGCCAGCGGCAATTCTCTGGCGGTCGCCGTGTACGACTACTTCACGCCTCAACCCGAGGGTGGGGTCGAGATCTGGCGAGTGGTTCGCCAGCCGTCCCTGGCTCTGGAGCGTACCGGGGTGATCATCGACGTGGGTCGAGGTGTGCATCAGGTGGTCTTGGTGCGGTAGCAGCCTGATGAGCACTCTGGGCTGCTCTCGGTCGAGTTCGGGCTGCTCTAACTCAGTTGAGGGTTCCCTTTACTCGATTGAGGGTTCCTGTTACTCAATAGAGGGTTCCCTTTACTTGTTGGAGGGTTCCTGTTACTCAATAAAGGGTTCCCACTACTCAGTTGAGGGTTCCCATCACTCGATAGAGGGTTCCCATGACTCACTTGAGGGAACCCGTTACTCAATGGGGGGAACCCATCACTCAATAGAGGGAACCCGTTACTCGATGGGGGGCAGACATTCAGCTGGATCGGCAAGGTTGGGCGGGACAAACTCGCGCACCACTTTGAGAAACACCTGGAGGACAGAGGCTCCTTGATCTGGTCGGAACGCCGCAGCCAGGGGCAACTGCGGCGCAGGACCCTCGATGGCGCGGTAGACGACCCCTGAGCGCAGCAGCTCTTGCAGGCTAGCCGGAATCAAAGCAACGCCAATCCCAGCAGCCACCAAGCCAATCACCGTTTGATGCATCGCCACTTCCTGCACCACTCTGGGCCTGAACCCGGCCCGCTCGCACAGCCCCAAGAACTGGTCATACAGATGGGGGCCTTCGGGGCGGGGATGCAGGATAAACGGCTCGTTGGCCAGTGCCTGCAAAGGCAGCTTGGACCGCTCAGCCAACGGATGATCCTGCCGCAGCGCAATCACCAGAGGCTCCGAGAGCAGCGGTTCAAGCCTTAAAAACTGCTCGGTGAGCGGCGGGTGCAGAAAACCCAGGTCAACCTTGCCCAGCCGCAAAGCCTCGACCTGCTCGACCGTGCAAAGCTCTTGTAGGGTCAGTTCCACTTGGGGATAGCGCTCGCGAAAAGCCTGGATCAGCGCGGGCACCACGCCATGAAGAGCAGCTCCCGTAAAGCTGAGCCGGAGCTGACCCACTTCCCCCCGAGCCGCTTGCTTGACCGTCTGGATCGCCTGCTCCGCTTGCGCCAGCAGCCGACGGGCATCCTCTAGAAACACCCGTGCAGCATCCGTCAGCTGCACCTGACGCTTGGTGCGCGTGAACAGCTGAACCCCCAACTCCACTTCCAAGCTGCGAATTTGCCGACTCAAGTGGGGCTGGGTCAGATGCAGGCGCGCCGCTGCTCGACCGAAGTGCAGCTCTTCGGCGACGGCCACAAAGCAATGCAGATGGCGAAGCTCCATAATTTCTAATGCCTCTCAGGCATTAGTTTAGTGCCAAACCCGCATTGGACAGCGCAAAAGCCTGCTTCTACGATGAAGCAATAGCTGCTTAAATTCTCGATCATTCTTGCCGTCAAAGCTTATGAACCGACGCTGGCTGATCTATTTAGCTCTGTTGCTTTGTTCGGTCGGTTTAAGTTTAGGCTGCGCCCGATCCCTTTCCTCTCAACCGACTGCTCTCGCAGGGCTAATCGCGTTTCCCTCGGACTACTCAAAACGTTTCACCCATTACGCCACAGTGGATTGCCCAAATAGTCGCGTAGTGCGTCAAATGTACGCGAATCCCGAGGCGATTGCCGCAGCAAAAGCAGGGGAGACCCTGCCGAGCGGTGCCGTGATTACGATGGAGACTTATGCCGCTCAACCAGATGCCAACGGTCGCCTGGTCAAAGGCCAGCTCAATCACATCTGGGTGAGAGAGAAGCGAACCGGTTGGGGCTCTGAAGCTGCCGAGGACCGCAATGGTGAGTGGCAATATGCTTCATTCAGCCCGTCTTCAGAGCCAGGCAGGGTTGCCAGCAGTGCCACTTCCTGCCTGGGCTGCCACCAGCAAGCCAGCGCACAAGACTTTGTGTTTACGCTCCCAGATTTGATTGCTGCTGCTCAGACCGATGAATTGCAGCATCATGAAACAAAATACGGCCTCGCCGTTTGTCGATAGCTTGCAATGACTGCAAAGAAAAATGACTGTAAAGAAAAAGGTATGAAACAAAAGCGGCTATGGGGGTCAGTTCTCTTGGCTCTATCCATCGGGTTAAGTTTGGCCTTACTCCATTCCAGCTCCGGCTTGCGCCCAGTATCTGCGCTTGAAATCGCCCAAGCTAGCAGCCCCCCATCAAGAGCGATTACCCCAGAACGTCCCGGCTATTTCGACTTTGGTGGACGTTATCTCGTGTCGATTTCAGATGCTGACATGCTGGCATCGGCCTATATCGATAATCAGTTGGGCGAACGCCAAGCCGATAGCACCGATACTTTATCGGTGATTCCTCTGGGAGTTCCGGCAGAGCAGCTGGCTGCGGTGAAGCTGCCGGTCAGCAACTCCGTGGGAGCCTGGCCCAACTGCCTAGCCCTAACCCCAGACGGCAAAACCGCCTTTGTCACCGAGACCTTTGCCCCAGCCCCTGCGGGCGCAAAGCTGCGCTCGGATCTGCCAGCGGGTCGTCTGCTCTCGGTGATTGATCTCGCCAATCCCCGTCAGCCCAGGGTGATCAGCCGCCAGGAATTGGGCAACCGCCCGATGGCGATTAGCGTTCACCCCCAGGGCGATTGGTTGGCCGTCTCTTTAAGTGAACCGAATCGACAGATCGCGCTCATTCCCTGGCGCAATGGTCAACTGGGCGAACCTACCTTTCACGCCTTGCCTGGAATCGACGACGCCGACGCGCATACGCCCCATCTGGAATGGCATCCCTCGGGCCGCTTCTTGGGGGTGACCTTCCCCAACCGCAATCAAGCTATGTTCTACGAGGTCGAGCGTAGTCGCGCCAATCAGCCAACTCTGCGCCAATGGGGCAACCCGATCACCACCGGCAAGTTTCCTGGGGTTGGACACTTCACGCCGGATGGTCGTCACTTCGTCACCACTGACTTGCTCTGGGGTCAAGAGTTTGAAGGCAAGACTGACCTCGATCCGAGCAGTTATGAGGCCTTGCGCGGACATCTGACTGTCATTCGCTTTGCGCAAGTTGCTAATCTGAGCGGCGAAGTCCTACATCAGGTTGTGTCGACGGCCCCTGTGGGCGGTAGCGCTGAGGAGTTCGCGATTAGTCCCAACGGTCGGTTCGTGGTGGCGCTCAACATGGAGGCGAGCTTCATGCCCTGGAACGATGAGCGGCTCACCTGGTACAGCTCGCTCACGCTACTCACCTTGAACAGTACGACCGGTCGGCTGACGCCAGTCGGAACCTTCCCCTTCGAAGGCATTCTACCGGAGGGCATTAGCTTTGATACGACCAGTAATTACCTGGCAGTCGCAATTTTTGACCACTTCAACCCGGCCCGCAGGGGAGGCTCAATTGATTTCTGGCGGCTTACCCAAACAGACATCCCGATGCTGGTCAAGACAGATCTCTCGCTGCCTGTGGTGCGGGGGGCGCATGTTGTCAAGTTGGTGCCGTGAGTGGTTAGGCCAATTCCCTGTTTAGGGAAGGTGTGGGGGGTAGAGAGAACCGAGAACCCGAGAACCGAGAACCGAGAACCCGGAATGGGGGGCGTTTGCCCCCCAAGCCCCCCACTGGGGGACGAAGCGCCTCCCCCAGGCCCCCTGCGCAAGGGGTTAGTGACACGCTTGTCGGTGCTGTTGGGTTTGGGGGTCCAGCTTCCGGGTTTTGGGCTTCAGCTTGCGGCTGCTTGGCTGCTTGGG